>NZ_JAANYX010000037.1:0-258896 GCF_012274245.1 Mameliella sp. LZ-28
CTCCGGCAAGATCATGCGCCGCATCCTGCGCAAGATCGCCGAGAACGACTACGGCGCCCTCGGCGACACCTCAACCCTCGCCGACCCTTCCGTCGTCGACGACCTCATCGAAAACAGAATGAACAAGGGTTGACCCGATGATGGACGGAGCAAACACCCCCGCCACCGCCCCCGTGCTGATCCTGCTGGGCCCCCCGGGGGCCGGAAAGGGCACCCAGGCGCGGATGTTGGAAGAGAAATTCGGCCTCGTGCAGCTTTCGACCGGCGACCTTCTGCGTGCCGCCGTGGCTGCGGGGACAGAGGCCGGGCAGCGCGCCAAAGCGGTCATGGAGGCCGGGGAGCTGGTCAGCGATGACATCGTCATCGCCATCCTGCGCGACCGGCTTGCCGAAGCGGATTGCGTCAAGGGCGTGATCCTCGACGGTTTTCCCCGCACCACGGTGCAGGCCGAGGCGCTGGACGGTCTGCTGGCCGAGAGCGGTCAGAAGATCAACGCCGCTGTCAGCCTGGAAGTGGACGACGCCGCGATGGTGACGCGCATTTCGGGCCGCTACACCTGCGGCTCCTGTGGCGAAGGCTATCACGACAGCTTCAAGCAGCCCGCCAAACCCGGCACCTGCGACAAATGCGGCGGCACCGAGTTCAAGCGCCGGGCCGACGACAATGCCGAGACCGTCGCTGCACGGCTCGAGGCCTACCACGCCCAGACCGCCCCGCTGATCGACTACTATGCCGCGCAACACGCGCTGATCGGCATCGATGCGATGGGCGAGATCGACGACATCGCGGGGAAACTCGCCGCGATCGTGAAGACGGCCACCGCCTGAGGCGGGGCCAGAGAAATCGCCCGCCGCGACCCCAGCGCGGCGGGTTCCTGGAGGAAAGAGGAGGACCCGCGACATGGCGGATCAAACCAATCACGGCGCCGAGGCGACCCAGAAGTCCGATGCGGCTTACTGGTCGGCCAACGTGCGTATCATCGTCATCAGCCTCATCATCTGGGCGCTGGTGTCTTTCGGCTTTGGCATCCTGCTGCGCCCGATGCTGTCCGGCATTGCCGTCGGCGGCACCGACCTGGGCTTCTGGTTTGCCCAGCAAGGCTCGATCATCGTCTTCCTGGCGCTGATCTTTTTCTACGCCTGGCGGATGAACAAGCTCGACCGTGAATTCGGCGTCGAGGAGGAGTAAGACGTTATGGATCAGTTTACCATCAACCTGCTGTTCGTGGGCGCGTCCTTCGCGCTCTACATCGGCATCGCGATCTGGGCCCGCGCGGGTTCCACGTCGGAATTCTACGCCGCCGGACGCGGCGTGCACCCCGTCACCAACGGCATGGCGACGGCGGCGGACTGGATGTCGGCGGCCTCGTTCATCGGCATGGCCGGTCTCATCGCCTTCACCGGCTATGACAACTCGACCTTCCTGATGGGCTGGACCGGCGGCTACGTGCTGCTGGCGCTGCTGCTTGCGCCCTACCTGCGCAAGTTCGGCAAGTTCACCGTGTCCGAGTTCATCGGCGACCGTTTCTACAGCCCGACCGCCCGCGTGGTGGCCGTGATCTGCCTGATCGTCGCCTCGGTGACCTATGTCATCGGCCAGATGACCGGCGTGGGCGTGGCCTTTGGCCGCTTCCTCGAGGTGTCGAACACCACCGGCCTTCTGATCGGCGCCTGCGTCGTCTTCGCCTACGCCGTGTTCGGCGGCATGAAGGGCGTGACCTACACCCAGGTGGCCCAGTACTGCGTCCTGATCATGGCCTACACCATCCCGGCCGTCTTCATCTCGCTGCAACTGACCGGCAACCCGGTCCCGGCGCTGGGTCTCTTCGGCGATCACACCGCCTCGGGTGAGCCACTCCTGGCCAAGCTCGACGCCATCGTGGCGGAACTCGGCTTCAACGAGTACACCGCACACCACGGCGACACCTTCAACATGGTGCTCTTCACCCTGTCGCTGATGATCGGCACCGCAGGTCTGCCGCACGTCATCATGCGGTTCTTCACCGTGCCCAAGGTGGCCGACGCACGCTGGTCCGCCGGCTGGGCGCTGGTCTTCATCGCGCTGCTGTACCTGACGGCCCCGGCTGTTGGCGCAATGGCCCGCCTGAACATCACCGACATGATGTGGCCGAACGGCGCATCCGGCGATCCCGTCTCCGTCGAGATGATCGAAGGCGACCAGCGTTACGACTGGATGGCCACCTGGCAGCAGACCGGCCTCCTGGGCTGGGAAGACAAGAACGGTGACGGCCGCATCGCGTACTTCAACGATGCAGATCCGGAAACCGTTGCCAAGATGAAGGAAGCCGGCTGGGGCGAAGCCAACGAGCTGACCAACTTCAACCGTGACATCCTGGTTCTGGCCAACCCCGAAATCGCCAACCTTCCCGGCTGGGTCATCGGTCTGGTCGCTGCGGGCGGTCTTGCCGCCGCACTGTCCACCGCCGCCGGCCTGCTGCTGGCGATCTCCTCGGCCGTGTCCCACGACCTGATGAAGGGTCAGCTGACCCCGAACATCAGTGAAAAGGGCGAGCTGATGTCGGCACGGATCGCAATGGCCGTGGCCATCGTCGTCGCCACCTACCTGGGGCTCAACCCTCCGGGCTTCGCGGCACAGACCGTGGCACTGGCCTTCGGCCTCGCCGCCGCCTCGATCTTCCCGGCGCTGATGATGGGCATCTTTACCAAGGTAAACAACAAGGGCGCGGTTGCGGGCATGGTCTCGGGCCTGGTGGTCACGCTGATCTACATCTTCCTGCACAAGGGCTGGTTCTTCATTCCGGACACCAACTCCTTCACAGATGCCAACCCGCTCTTGGGCACCATCAAGTCGACCTCCTTCGGGGCCGTCGGTGCGCTGATCAACTTCGCGGTGGCCTTCACCGTGTCGAAGATGACCCAGCCGATCCCGCAAGAGATCGAAGAACTGGTGGAATCGGTCCGCGTGCCGCGCGGCGCCGGGGCTGCCGTGGACGGTCACTGATATGGGTCGGGCTGTCGCAGCGGCAGCCGCTCCCCTGCGCTTTCGTCCCGTCCGGCCATGTGCCGGGCGGGACTTTTCGTTTGATCTTTCTGACGTCAGACATTCGCCCGCCAGATCGGAATACACCCGACACGCAACGCGGTCCCAAAACCTGCGCCCTGAGACCGCCCGCCCCATGTCCATTGCGCCGTTGCAGCGCTATGCGGTGCACAGCATCGCGCGCCCTCAACTGTCGGAGACGTCAAAGTGACCACCGGGCATGTCTTCATTGCCATGAGCCTCGACGGCTATATCGCCCGCGAGGACGACAGCCTGGACTGGCTGACCCCCTACCATGCCCCGGACGAGGATCACGGCTTCGATGCCTTCATGGCCTCGGTCGACGGGCTGGTCATGGGCAGCGGCACATTTCGCACCGTGCTGGGGTTCGGCGGCGACTGGCCCTATGCCAAGCCCGTCATTGTCCTCAGCCACAGCCTGACCCGGGACGACATTCCCGACGCCCTGCGGACACGCGTAACGCTCAGCCGAGAGACGCCTACAGCCCTGATGAGCAGGCTGGACGCGGAAGGGTGGCAACGCGTCTATGTCGATGGCGGTGCGGTGATCCGGTCCTTCCTGCAAGACGGCTTGATCGCGGACATGGAGATCACCCTGGTCCCTGTCCTGATTGGACGCGGACGCAAGCTCTTTGGCGAGATGGACCTGGCGACCGACCTCCGGCTCGATCAGCTCCGGGTGCGCCGGTTCTCCTCTGGCCTCGTCCTGACCCGCTACGCCGTTTCCTCCCCATCTTCCAGCAAGGACGCCTGATGCCCATCGACCACGCCGACCTGCTTCGCTTTCTCTCTGCGGTTCATCCCTATGACGCGCTGGACTCAGAGGCGCTGGACGAACTGCTGCCCGCATTCCGGCCCCAGGCGATGGCCGCCGGAGAGGCGATCTACACACTGGGAGAGAAACTGGACGGGCTGTACCTGATCCATAAGGGCGCGGTGGAGGTTCGCGACCAGAACGGGGTGCAAATCTCTCTCCTGGGGCCGCGCAACTCGTTCGGGGAACGGGGTCTGATGCGGGACGGGCTGGCCGCAACCAGCGCCAGCACGCGCGAGGACACACTGCTATTGGTCCTGCCTGTGGACCAGTTCCAGAAACTGCTGGAAACCCAGCCTGCGGCAAAGAAATTCTTTGATCGCCAGCGCGCCCCGAAACCCAAACGCGCCGACCTTGCCACCAGCCGGGTCGAGACGCTGATGGCCCCGGCGCCGCTGACCTGCCCGCCGAACACGCCGGTGCAGCACGCGGCGCAACTGATGCATTCGCGGCATATCTCCTCGGTCTGCATCACCGAAGGCAAGCAACTGCGCGGCATCGCCACGATCCGCGACCTGTCCGGCAAGGTGGTG
Source organism: Mameliella sp. LZ-28 (assembly GCF_012274245.1). NCBI lineage: Bacteria > Pseudomonadati > Pseudomonadota > Alphaproteobacteria > Rhodobacterales > Roseobacteraceae > Antarctobacter > Mameliella sp. LZ-28. The sequence goes on from NZ_JAANYX010000037.1 coordinate 4,389, forward strand.
GGCGGCGCCCTGCCCTACGACACCCCCCTGTCCGAGATCATGACCGCCGATCCCGTCAGCCTACCGCCCTCGGCCATTGGCTCGGACGTGCTGCACATGATGATGGAACGCCGCATCGGCCATGTCCCCGTGACGGAAAATGGCGAACTGGTGGGGATCGTCACGCAAACCGATCTGACCCGCTTCCAGGCCATGACCTCGGCGGAACTGGTTTCGGAAATCGCCCGCGCGAGAGACGCGCAAGACATGGCCCGTGTCACCGCGCGCATCCCGCAACTGCTGGTCCAGCTTGTCGCCGGCGGCAATCGGCACGAAGTCGTCACGCGGCTGATCACCGACATCGCCGACACCGCCACCCGCCGCCTGCTGACGCTGGCCGAGGCGCAGCTTGGCAAGCCTCCCGTGCCCTATCTCTGGGCCGCCTGCGGCAGCCAGGGGCGGCAGGAACAGACCGGTGTGTCGGATCAGGACAATGTGCTGATCCTTTCAGACGATGTGACCGACGACCAGATGCCCTATTTCGAGGCGCTGGCCAATTTCGTCTGCGACGGGTTGAACACCTGCGGCTACGTCTATTGCCCCGGTGACATGATGGCCACCAACCCGCGTTGGTGCCAGCCGGTTCGCACCTGGCGGCAGTACTTCGACAACTGGATCGCCAAGCCCTCGCCCGAGGCGCAGATGCTGGCCAGTGTCATGTTCGACCTGCGCGCCATCGGCGGCACAACGGCGCTTTTCGAGGATCTGCAGGAGACAACCCTTGCAAAGGCCGCCAAGAATTCGATCTTCGTGGCGCACATGATCTCGAACTCGCTGAAACACACGCCCCCGCTGGGCCTGTTGCGCGGGTTCGCCACGATCCGCTCGGGCGAGCACAAGAACCAGCTGGACATGAAACATAACGGCGTCGTGCCGGTGGTCGACCTTGGCCGGGTCTACGCGCTGCAGGGACGGTTGACCCCGGTCAACACGCGCGCGAGGCTCGAGGCGGCCATTCCCGCCGGTGTGCTCAGCCAGTCCGGCGGGCAGGATCTGCTGGACGCCTACGACCTGATCGCCGAAACCCGGCTGGAACAGCAGGCCCGCCAGATCAAGGCCGGCAGCGCGCCGGACAACTACCTGGCCCCCGCCGACCTGTCGGATTTTGAGCGGAGTCATTTGCGCGACGCCTTTGTCGTGGTCAAATCCCTGCAATCGGCGGTAGGCCACGGCAAGGGAATGCTGTCGTAACAGCGGCCCGCGCCCGGAGGAGGGCGCGGCGGAGGAGGAGAGAGTATGTTTCTGGAACTGATCGCCGTCTTTGTCGCGGGGTTCTTCGGCGCGGGCATCATGATGCTGCTGAACTGGCTCTCGGGGCGGCGTCTGCCGCGCTGGTTCGTGCCGCTGGGCGCCGGGGGAGCCATGCTGATCGCCGCCATCGCCAGCGAATACAGCTGGTACGGCCGCACCGTGGACAACCTGCCCGACGGGCTGAGCGTGGCGCAAAAGGTCGAAAGCCGAGCCTTCTGGCGGCCCTGGACCTATCTCTATCCGCTGACCGACCGTTTCGTCGCCGCCGACACCGCCAACCCGCTGAAGAACACCGAACAGGACGGGTTGTACCTGGTGAACCTCTACTTCTATGGGCGCTGGCGGACCAACCGTGTGGTGCAGGTCATGGTCGATTGCGCCGGCCATCGCCGCGCCGACCCGGTGCTGGGCGACGGGTCAGAGCCGCTGTGGCGCGATGTCGGGCCGGAGGATCCCATCGTCAAGACGGTCTGCGCAGAGGTCTGATCCCATGAGCAAGCTCAGCCTGCGCCTGCGTATCTTTCTGTTTTTCTGCCTTCTGGCGCTGGGCGGTACCGTCCTGACGCTGGGCGCGCTATACGCGGGGCATTCCCGCGCGCTGGCCAGCACCCCCGCGAACGGCTTTGTCTTTGCCGGGATCCTGGCCAGCTTCGGCCTGGTAGCCCTGACCACGGGTGTCTGGCTGCTGTTTGACGAAAACGTCGCCAAGCCGATCGAACGCCTCTCGGGACAGTTGCGCGCCCGCGCCCATGCCGGGGCCGGGTTGCAGGTGGACACCGATGCCGCGCGCTACCTGGGGGACCTCGCGCCGGCGGCCAGCGCCATCACGGCCGCCCTGTCCGACAGCGCGGTCAGCACCGCCGAACGCATTGCCGTCGAGACCGAACGCCTGGCCACGGAAAAAGCCCGGCTTACTGCTCTCTTGACCGAAATTCCCGTGGCGACCCTGCTGGTCAACGCCGACGACCAGATCGTACTGTATGACGGACAGGCCGCCGAGGTGCTGGCCCAGCAGGCCGTGCCCCGCCTGAATGCCCCCCTGGCCGACTACTTTGACCCGGCCAGCCTGCGCGCCGCCCGCAGCGCGCTGATGAAATGCGGCAAGGAAATCAGCCGCACGCTGAAAGGGCTGGACGGACAGCAGACCTATGACGCCCGGATGAAGCCGACCGAGGGCGGCGGCTACATGATGATCATCGACGCCGCCCATATCGAGATCTCGCCCCACGCCGCACGGCCTCTGGTCTATGATTTCGACCTGATGCAGGGGCGCAGCGGCGCCAAACTGGACGAAACGCCGCTTTCGGCGCTGACCTTCACCGTTTTCGACACCGAAACCACGGGGCTGTTGCCGCACAAGGACGAGATCGTGCAGATCGGCGCTGTGCGCGTGGTCAACGGGCGCATCGTCGAGGGCGAAAAGATCGACCAGCTGGTCGATCCGGGCCGCCCGATCCCGCCTGCCTCGACCAAGGTGCACAAGGTGACGGATGCGATGGTGGCAGGCCAGCCCAACATCGCGCGCGCCGGGCGGCTGTTCCACGGTTTTGCCCGGGATTCCGTGATCGTGGCGCATAACGCGCCTTTCGACATGGCCTTTCTGCATCGCCACAAGGGGCGGATGGGCGTGGTCTGGGACCACCCGATCCTGGACACGGTGCTGTTGTCGGCGGTGCTGTTCGGGGCCTCGGAAACCCATACGCTCGACGCCCTGTGCGAGCGGCTGGGCGTCACCATCCCCGAACCGCTGCGCCACACGGCATTAGGCGATGCCCGCGCCACGGCAGAGGTCCTGGTGCGGATGCTGCCCATGCTCAAGGCGCGGGGGCTTGATACTTTCGGAGAGGTGATCACGGAGACGCGCCGCCACGGCCGGCTGCTGGAGGATCTGAACTAGGGGACCTGCCCCTCGACCCGCCTCAGGGGCACCTTGCCCTCGTCCAGAACCGTCTTTGTCATCGCGGCCACCCCCGCCGGGTCCCTGGCCGCCCATGACAGCACGCCGCCCCGGTCTGCCGGGAACCCCAGCGCCTCGACCGAGACCGCGTCGATGTCGCTGGCTGCAAGCCCCTCGGCCTGCAAGTCACGGGCGGCGGAGACAAGAGCCACCAACAGCCGCTCACGGATTTCGTCCGGAGTGTAGTCGCCCCGTTCCAGCCGATGAAAATGGGCCTCTTCCAGCGCCAGGTCCGCGACGATGGGATCGTCCACCTTGCCGTTGCCGCCGGGGTAACGATACCACCCTGCCCCGGTCTTGCGCCCCAGTTTGCCCAGTTCCATCATCCGCACCAGGATCGGCAAGTCCTGCGCGCCTTTGCCCGCCTTCCGACGGGCCCAGGCCAGGTCAAGCCCGATCCGGTCCTCGATCTCGAAGGGACCGGCGGCAAAGCCGAACTCCTCCATTGCCTCGTCCACCTCCCAGGGGGTCGAGCCATGCAGGAACACCGCCTCCGCCGCGTCCCGAAAAGGCATCCAAAGCCGTTCCGCCAAGGTGTCGTCAGCCAAGAAAATGCTCCTGCGCGATAAGGGCCAACAACCGCTCCAGCGTTTCTTCCAGCGTCGCACCGGAGGTGTCGAGCAGCGCATGGGCACGCTCATAAAGCGCCTCGCGCGCCTGGAGGATGGATTTCAGCTGAGCCATCGCCTCGGGCTGACCCGCCATCGGACGTTCGTCCCCCTGGGCGCGCACCCGGGCCATGTGCTCCTCGGGCGCGGCCTTGAGCCATATCGTATTGAAATGTGCCAGCAGCCGGTTGTAGGTGCCCGGCTCGGCCACGATGCCGCCGCCAACCGCCAGGATCACCTGATCATGGGTCGCGATCACGCGGTCCAGCGCATCCGCCTCCAGCTTGCGATAGCCCTCTTGACCGTAAAGCGCCATGATCTCGCCCACCGGCATCCCGCCGACCTCGGCGATCTCGCGGTTCAGTTCGACAAAGGGCACGTCCAGCGCAGCGCCCGCCAGCCGGCCCAGCGTCGACTTGCCCGCGCCGCGCAGGCCCACGAGACAGATCCGCTGCGCCCGCCGCCCGCCGGGGGCAGCCTCCAGCAGCAGTTCGCGCACCTGCGCCTGAACCGGTCCCTCGGCCTGGCGGTACATTTCGGCCATGTGCAGTGCCTCGGATGTCCAGGGGTCCTCTTCGCCCACCAGCCATTCGATCCGCAGGTCCAGCGCATCGGCCACCTTGCACAGCAACCCGATAGAGATGTTGCCCGCCCCGCTTTCCAACTGGGCCAGGTAACGCGGCGAGACGCCAGAGGACTCCGACAGCACACGGCGCGAGATGTTCCGCTGTTCGCGGGCCTGGCGCACGCGTTGGCCGACACGGGCCAACAGGCCCGCGACCGTGGCATTTTCCGCAGGTTCCGTTTCCAGGGCCACCCGATCCGACACCTCTGGTCCTTCCGATTGCGCGTTCCGACTTGTGAACTATAGTGCATAGCTCAATTCAGACGCGCAGGAAAGAACCGCCTTGAAGCGGTGGGACGTAACGTCACGAACAGGATGGAACCGGGATCAGTCCCCGCGGCCCAGCACGCTGTCGGGGACGACAAGCGCCTCGATCAGGGCGTGGCAGAGGCCGGTGCATTCCTTGCAGCCGATGCAGGTGCCCCCGGTTTCGTAGAATTTTTCTCCGAAGGCACGGGCGCGCGGGGCATGGCCGATCAGGCGGTCGCTTTGCATGGCATCACTTTCTGTTCGCGGCAGAAGATTCGAGTCCCAAGCTTACCGCCCCAGCCAAGCCTCACCTTGTTCCAGATCAAAAAGGGCCGGGTTCGCGCTGCAAACCCGGCCCCCGGCCCGTCTTCCGGGCGTTTTCCTACAGGCAGACCACGGCCGGATCATCGTCGCTGTAAAGCCTGTCCAGCAGGGATGCCCGTCGCGCCAGCACCTTGCGGTAGTTCAGGTTGCCCTTGGCGGTGATTTCTCCATCGCCCAGCGAGGGCGGTTCTGCCAGCACCATCACGCGGTTCACCCGCGCCGCGGATCCGTGATCGGCGCGCAGCGCCAGTTTCTCGGCCAGGGCAGCGCGCAGGGCATCGCTCATCAGGGCGCCGTCCTTTTCGGCGCCCTCCCCGGCCAGGGCAAGCGCCTCTGCCGAGGGGAAGATCATCAGACCCACCTGCGACTTGTCGGCCCCGCAGATCACCATGTCCTGAACGAGGTTGCCGTATTCCTGCAGGAGTTCCAGCCGCAGCGTCGCCGCGCGCACCCAGGTGCCGGTCAACAGCTTGAAGTCTTCGGAAATCCGCCCGTCGAACCGCATGCCTTTGTTCAGGTCATTGTCATCGACGAATTTCACCGCGTCCCCGGTGCGAAAGAAGCCCTCTTCGTCGAAGGCTTCGGCGGTCTTTTCCGGATCGTGCAGGTAGCCCGGCATGATGTTCGGACCACGCACGCGGATCTCGCAGCGCATGTCCTCGTCCGGGATCAGCTTGACCTCGACCCCGGTCATGGGGACGCCGATGATGCCCGACATATGCGTCGGCTCGTGCTGGATCAGGCAGGCAGGACCGGTTTCGGTCAGCCCCCAGGACGAATTCATCAGCGGCACCGCGCCACGCACCTCGCGCGCCATGTCCTCAAGATCGTCCCAGACATCCTGCGGCAACGAGGCGCCTGCGTAAAAGAGCATGTCGAGATCCTCGAAATAGCTCTTGCGCAGCTCCGGGTCCGCCTTCATCGCGTTGCGGATCATCGAGAACCCGACTGGCACGTTGAAGGCCAGCGTGCCGTTCTTCATCCGGTTGTTCTCGATCGTCTCGGCGATTTTTGCCGGGATCGGCTTGCCCGCGTCGATATAGAGCGTGCCGCCATTGGCCAGCATCATGTTGAAATTGTGCGACCCGCCAAAGACATGGTTCCAGGGCAACCAGTCGACGATCCGCGGCGCCCGGTCGCGCAGGAAAGGCAGCGCATCGGCCAGTTGCGCCTGATTGGCACACATCATCCGCTGGGTGGTGATGACCGCCTTGGGGTGCGAGGTCGAACCGGAGGTCATCAGGTACTTGGCCACGGTATCGGGACCGACCTCTGCCGCGGCCTTGTCCACCGCCGCATCATCGCAATCGCCCAGCAGCGCGGTCAGTTCCGTCTCGCCCGCCTGCGGATTGCGGGCCACGACGCATTCCATCCCGTCAAAGAGGTCATGCGCCAGCGCGGTGGCGAAACGCGCGCCATCGTCGGCAAAGACCATCGCAGGTTTGACCAGCTGCGCGCAGTGTTCCAGTTGCGGCCAGGCGCCGGGGATCAGGGCGTATTGCTCGGCCAAGGGAACCGTGGGCACGCCGACATATTGCGCCGCCAGCGTCAGCAGCGCGTGATCCACCCCGTTGCCGGAAATGATCAGGATCGGCGTGTCGGCGTTCATGCCCCGCGCCAGCAGGCTGGAGGCTATGCGGCGCACGCTGTCGCGCGCCTGGGCATAGGTGACCTCGCGCCAGCCTTCGCCGTCACGTTCGGCCAGAAAGACCGCCTCGGGCGTTTCCTCGGCCCAGCGGTCCAGCCAGTCGCCGGTCTTTGTCGCGGGCTCGGTCATCTCGTAGCCCGAACGCAGGATAATGGTGCCGTCCGGCCGGTCCTCGCGGGTGACGGAATGGGCGCGATACTTGCTCATTTCGGCCTCCTCAGCGCTGCGGCAGACGCACCGCCGCATCCAGCCGGATCGTGGTGCCGTTGAGATAGGGGTTGGCGACGATCTGGCTGACCATCTGGGCGTATTCCGCAGGCTCTCCCAGGCGGTGCGGGAACGGCACATTGGCGACGATCCCGGCGGTCACATCCTCGGGCAGACCTTCCATCATGGGCGTGTTGAACAGGCCCGGGGCGATGGCCATGACGCGCACGCCCTGTTTCGCCATCTCGCGGGCGGCAGGCAGGCACATGGCCGCGATGGCCCCCTTGGAGGCCGAATAGGCCGCCTGTCCGAACTGTCCATCCTGGTAGGCGATGGAGGCGGTGTTGACGATCACGCCACGTTCGCCGGTGTCCTCGGGCTCCAGCGCCATCATTTCGCGCGCGGCGTAGGACATGACGAAATAGGTGCCCATCAGGTTCACCCGGATGGTCTTTTCGAAAAGGTCGGTCGAGAGCTTGCCCTCGCGTCCGACAATGCGGGCCGCAAGGCCGATCCCGGCACAGCTGACCGCCACGCGCGGCGCGCCCAGCTTGTCCACGATTTCAGACATGGCCGCCGCGACCGAGGCCTCGTCTCCGACGTCCGTCTTTACCGCGTGCCCGCCGATCTCGGCGGCGACCGCTGCGCCGCGCTCGGCGTCGAAATCCAGGATGCCGACCCTCGCGCCTTCGCTTGCAAGACGTCGCGCCGTGGCCGCGCCCAACCCGCTTGCACCGCCCGAAACGACCGCAACTTTATCCGTGATGTCCATAGCTTACTCCTCGCGCCAGACGCGTTACATTGGGCTTGAAAGGTTTCCGGGACTGGTCGCGGCACCATGCGCCGCGACCGGGGCCAGAGCCCTACCCCGGTATCAGGAAGAGGGTGATCGCCGGGAAGGCCACCAGAATGACCACGCGGATCAGGTCAGAGACGACGTAGTAGAGCACCGCCTTGTAGGTCTCGACCATCGGTGTTTCCGGGTCCATCGCGTTGATGACAAAGAGGTTCATCCCGACAGGTGGCGTAATCAGCCCGACCTCGACCACGATCAGCACAAGGATGCCGAACCAGATCGCCGCGTGTTCCGGGCTCATGCCGAAATCCAGCGCCATGATCACCGGAAAGAAAATCGGGATCGTCAGCAGGATCATCGACAGGCTGTCCATGAAACAGCCCAGCAGCAGGTAGATGACCAGGATGATCGCCAGGACCGCAATCGGGGACATGCCCAGTTCGACAACCCAGTTCGACAGTTCCTGCGGCACCCGCGTGCGCGCCAGGAACAGGTTGTAGAAGGCCGCGCCGAAGACGATGAAGAAGATCATGGCCGAGGACCGGGCCGTGTCGGTAAAGCTGTCCAGCAGGGTTCGCCAGGTCAGCCCGCCATTGAACAGCGCGATGATGCCGGTGCCCAGTGCGCCAACCGCCGCGCCCTCGGTCGGGGTGAAGATACCGCCGTAGATGCCGCCCACCACGGCGATGAAGACCAGCAGCACGGGCCAGACATCCAGGATCGCGCGGATGCGGTCGGCATAGGGAACCGGCTCGCGCACCCCGGCGGATTCCGGGTTCACCCGAACGTAGATCGACACGGCGATCATGTAGCCGATGGCCGCCAGCACACCCGGGATGAAGGCCGCCAGGAATAGCTTGGCGATGTTCTGTTCCGTCAGGATGGCATAGATCACCAGCACCACGGAGGGCGGGATCAGGATGCCCAGCGTGCCGCCCGCCGCCAGCGTCGCGGTCGAGAACCCGCCCTGGTAGCCATAGCGTTTCAGTTCCGGCAGGGCCACGCGGCTCATGGTGGCGGCGGTGGCCAGCGAAGACCCGCAGATCGCGCCAAAGCCCGCGCAGGCGCCAATCGCCGCCATCGCCACACCGCCGCGACGGTGCCCCAGCCAGCTTTCCGCGGCCTTGAACAGCGCCTGGCTCATGCCGCCCAGCGTCGCGAAATAGCCCATCAGCAGGAACATCGGCACAATCGACAGCGAGTAACTGGAGAAGGTCGAATAGGACAGGTCCTTGAGCTGCGCCAGCGGCAGCCGCGTGCTGCCCATGACCAGCCAGAACCCCGCAAAGCCGGTGCCGAACATGGCCAGCCCGATCGGCACGCGCAGGAATATCAACAGCAGCAGGGCCGGAAAGGAATAGATCCCGATCTCGAGGTTGCTCAATGATCCGCTCCCACGGCATTCGGCACGATCACGCGCCCGGACAAGAGTTCATACAGCCGCACGATGACGACATAGACGGAGGTGATGGCCGCCAGCACGGCCCCGAACAGGCTGGCCGCATAGGCCCACCAGATCGGGAATTCGAGCAGCAAAGAGGTTTGCGCCGCACCGAACCCGTTCGGCATCTTGCGGACCATCCCCTCGTAGAGCTGGACGGCGATCGTCACCAGGGCGACGGCGAAGAGGACCGCAATCAGGAAATCCAGCACGCGGTTCACGTTGCGCGACAGCATGTTGGTGAAGACATCCACAGAGGCATGCCCCATCGTCACCTGGCAGAAGGGCAGGAAGGCGAAGATGCAGAAGGCCATACCGGCCTCGACCAGCTCGTACGACCCACGGATTGCCCCGATGCCGACATCATTGATCAGCCAGTTGGCCAGCCCAGGTGCAATGCCCTGAACGAGGTCCGAATGGAGGCCGGAATTCACTGCGCGCCCGACGATAGAAATACAGGTGATCAGGATCAGCGCGGTCAGGATGACCCCGCCCAAGAGCGCCATGAAGCGCGCAACTCCCACCACGATGCGGTGCAAACCGGTCATCGTTGACGTCCCCCCTTGGTTTCATGAAGGGCCGCGGATTTCTCCGCGGCCCCGGGTTTCAGAGGCTTACTTGCCCCAGGTGTCCATCTCGGACGTGTACTCCGCCATCAAGGCGCGGGCCTGGTCGATCAGGGCCTGACCGTCGATGCCCTTGCTCTGCATGTCGGCGATCCAGGTCTCGTAGATCGGGTTCACCAGGGCGTCCCATTCCTTGGCTTCTTCCTCGGTCACGGTGAAGATGTTGTTGCCAAGGTCCACGGCGATCTGACGTGCCGGGCCATCGGCATCCGCCTGGGTGCCACCCGCAAAGATCGAGAAAGCGAGGCCCGAGTTGTCGTCGATCACCTTCTGCAGGTCTTCGGGCAGGCTTTCGTACATGTCCTTGTTCATCGCCAGGACGAAGGTCAGGTTGTACAGCGCGGCGCCGTCGAACTCGGTGTGGTTCTTGACCAGCTCCGGCACCTTGAGGGCCGAGGTCACTTCCCACGGGATCGTGGTACCGTCGAGAACGCCCTTGGACAGCGCTTCGGAGACCGCCGGGACCGGCATGCCGATCGGCTCGGCGCCGACGCGGGTCAGCAGGTCGTTCACCAGGCGCGACCCGCCGCGGATCTTCATGCCTTCGAGGTCGGAAGGCACGCGCACCGGTTCGTTGGTGTGGAACATGCCGGGGCCGTGCACCCAGGTGCCCAGGATCTTGAGATCGGCGAATTCGCCGTCTTCCATGTGCTCTTCGAACATCTTCCAGTAGGCGTAAGAGGCCGCGCGGGCATCGGACACCATGAAGGGCAGTTCAAAGACTTCGGTCGTCGGGTAACGGCCGGGCGTATAACCGACGACGGTCCAGACGATATCGGCGATGCCGTCGATAGCCTGGTCCATCAGTTCCGGCGGGGTGCCGCCCAGCTGCATCGAGGGGTAGCGCTCGATCTCGATACGGCCGTTCGAATCCGCCTCGACCTTGTCCGCCCAGACGTCCAGCACCTGCTTCGGCACATTGGCCTGCGCAGGCAGGAACTGGTGCAGGGTCAGCGTGACCTCCTGCGCCATTGCCGAAGTGGTGGTCATCATCGCGGCCAGTGCGGCCCCGGCAATGCCAAGAACGGTTCTGCGTGTGGTCATGTCTTACCTCCCTGAATGACCTCCGCTTTCCCTTTTGGGAAGCGGTTTACTTTGCGTATTCCTGCATGAGGGCCTTGGCCTGGTCGATCAGTGCCTGCCCGTCGATGCCCTTGTCTGCCACATCGGCGACCCATGCATCGTAGACCGGGCGCGCAAGCTCCTCCCAGCGGGCGGCGTCCTCTGCACTGATGGTGATGATATTGTTGCCCCTGTCCACAGCGATCTGGCGCGCGGGCCCGTCGGCCGCGGCCATCGTGCCGCCGGCGAAGACCGAGAATTCCAGCCCCGAATTGTCGTCGATGACCTTTTGCAAGTCCTCGGGCAGGCTGTCATACCGCTCCTGGTTCATGGCCAGGACGAAGGTCAGGTTGTAGATCGCCGGGCCATCGAATTCGGTGTGGTTGTCGACCAGTTCAGAGACCTTCAGCGCCGCCGTCACCTCCCAGGGGATAGTGGTGCCGTTGATGACGCCCTTGGACAGGGCCTCGGGGATGGCTGTGACCGGCAGGCCGATGGGCTCCGCCCCCAGCAGCTCCAACAGCTGGTTGACCATGCGAGAGCCGCCGCGGATCTTCATCCCTTCCAGGTCGGCGGGTTCATCCACCGGGTCGGAGGTGTGCAGCATACCGGGGCCGTGCACCCAGGTGCCCAGGATCTTGACCTGCGCGAAATCCGTGTCGGCCATGTGCTCTTCGAACATCTTCCAGTAGGCGTAGGATGTCGCCTCGGCGTCATAAGTCATGAAGGGCAGTTCAAAGACCTCGGTGTGCGGAAAGCGCCCGGGGGTAAACCCGTTCACCGCCCAGACGATGTCGGCCACCCCGTCAATGGCCTGGTCGATCAGCTCGGGCGGGGTGCCGCCCAGCTGCATGGCGGGATAGCGTTCGATTTCGATCCGCCCATTCGAGTCCGCCTCGACCTTGTCGGCCCAGACATCAAGGATCAGCTTGGGCACGTTGGCCTGTGCCGGCAGGAACTGGTGCATGACCAGCGTGACGTCCTGCGCCGCCAAGGGTGCCGCCGACGTGGCCGCCACGAGTGTTCCGAAAATCGCCCCAAGGGCCGCTCTGCGCGTCTTCATCCTGACCTCCCCTTCAGAATGTACCTGGCCTCCGCCAAGACTATGCACAATTTTGCACGCGGTGCATTATATCGCAATGCATTTCCCGCCCGTGCGGTCGGTTTACGACGTCCAAGGCCTTGTGTCCACAGCCTTGAATGCCGCCCCTACAAGGGAACAGCTTCGACGTGAATTGTCCAGAATAATCCACTAGGAAACAAAATTTGCCGCGCTGAGAGCGCTCACACCTACGTGAGAGCCGGGATTTGGAGAGGAAATCTGACCGGTTTCGCGGATGTGCAAAGGAGGGGCTCGCCCGGGTTTTCCGGGCGCGCCGACAGAATCACACCAGGCTCACGGCCTTGCCAGACTGGGCCGATTCCAGTGCCGCATCCGCCAGTTGCAGGGCTTTCAGCCCATCCTCGCCCGTGGTGGGAAGGGATGTGCCCTCGTTTACCGCAGCGACGAAGGCGGCGATCTCGTTGGCATAGGCGGCCGCGTAGCGGTCCATGAAGAAATTGAGCAGCGGCGGACGACCGTATCCGCCGGTTCCGGCCACCTCAACGGTGCTTTCGTGCCGGTTCGCGGCGGCGGCCATGCCCTCGGACCCGTGCACCTCGATTCGCTGGTCATAACCGTAGGTTGCGCGACGCGAGTTGGTGATCACGCATTGCTTGCCGCTGGCGGTTTTCAGGATCACGTTGACGCTGTCGAAATCGCCCAGTTCACCGATCTCGGGATCGACCAGGACAGAGCCCTGCGCCATGACCGTCACCGGCTCTTCCCCCAACAGCCAGCGCGCCATGTCGAAGTCATGGATCGTCATGTCACGGAAAATGCCGCCCGAAACCTTGATGTAGGAGGCCGGCGGCGGGCCGGGATCGCGCGAGGTGATGACCACCATTTCGACATCGCCGATGGTTCCGTTGTCGATGGCTGCCTTGACCGACATGAAATCCGGATCGAAGCGGCGGTTGAAGCCGACCATCAGCTTGGCGCCGGTTTGCTCGACGGTGGCCAGCGCCTGTTTCACACGCTCTGCCGACAGGTCCACCGGCTTTTCGCAGAAGATCGCCTTGCCCGCGCGGGCGAATTTCTCGATCAGGTCGGCATGGGTGTCGGTGGGCGTGCAGATGGCGACCGCCTGCACATCGTCGCTTTCCGCGATCTCGTCGATGCTCCGCAACTCGCAACCATAGCGCGCGGCCATGTCGTCGGCGGCCTGCTGGAACGGTTCGGCCAGCGCGACGAATGCGGCCCCCGGCGTGGCCGAGATCGCGCGGGCATGGGCCTGGCCGATGCGGCCCGCGCCCAGAATGGCAAATCCTAGTGTCATGTCTCTCTCCCTCAAAGGGCCGCCGCGGCGCAATCCTGTGCGCCCGTGCGGTCGGCCCGATATGCCGTCGCTGCCCCCCTGTCGGTCAAGCGGCCCGCCTCGTGGATGCGTGATTTTCTATCAACTCTGAGACGGCGAGGGTCAAAACCTCTCAGCCACATGTCATTCCCTGTCACGGGTGAGGTGTCAGCGAAAGACCTCTGCAAAGGTCTGTACCGACTTCGACAGGACCAGCGGATCGCTTGCGGCATCGAAGCTGATGAAATGAGAGGTGGTCATATGCGCCTCGAAGGAGGCCCGGTCATCGTAAATCTCGTAAAGGAACACGTCTTGCGGACGCTCCGGGTCGACGCAGACGTCGAACTGGCGGCAGCCGGGTTCGTCCCGCACCGAGGCATGGGCATTCTGGCGGATCAGATCCAGAAAGGCCGTCTCGGCCCCTGGCTTGATCTCGAAACGGACGGTGACTGCGTACATGGGCGCTCCTCTTTCCGGAGCGCAGGTTAGCCCCCCTGCCCGCCTCGGTCCATGTCACAGGTCAAACCGTTCAGGCCACCCGGTCGCGCGGCGCCTGCCCAGCAAAGAAATCCTCGAGGTTGTCCAGCACGCGAAACCCCGTCTCTTCGCGCGTCTCGCGCGTGGCGCTGCCCAGGTGCGGCAGCATCACCAGGTTCGGCGCCGCCATCAGTTCGGGTGCAATCGCAGGCTCGCCCTCGAAAACATCCAGTCCCGCGCCGCCGATCCGGCCCGCCTCCAGCGCATCGGCCAGGGCGGCGGCGTCGACCACCTCGCCCCGGGCGGTGTTGATCAGGACCCCGCCGGGCCGCATGGCAGCCAGCGCTGATGCCCCGATCAGATGCCGGTTCGCCGCGCCCCCCGGGCAATGCAGCGAGATGAAGTCGCTTTCCATCAAAAGCGTGTCGAGACTGTCGACCTGCCGCGCACCGAAGCGGGCCAGCACCTCGGGCGCCACTTTCGACCGGTTCTGAACCAGCACCGTCATTCCAAAGCCGAAATGTGCCCGCTGCGCCATTTCCTGCCCGATGCGCCCGAACCCGACGATACCCAGCACTTTGCCGGAAACCCGGGTGCCCACAAGGTGGGTGGGGCGCCAGCCGGTCCATTGGCCGGCGCGCAACTCTCGTTCCCCCTCGCCCGCGCGGCGGGCCACCATCAAAAGCAGAGTCATGGCGATATCGGCGGTGCATTCGCTCAGCACGTCCGGTGTGTTGGTCACGACAATCTCCTGCCGCGCCGCCGCCTCGGTGTCGATATGGCTGAAGCCCGCGCCGTAGTTCGCCAGGATACGGGCGCGGGGCGAACCCTCGAAGACGTCAGCGCCCAAGTGGTCCGTGACCGTCGGCAACACCGCGTCATGTTCGGCAAGCGCCTTGCGCAGCGCCTCTGCCGTCATCGGTCTGTCGGCCTCGTTCAGAGTGACATCATACAGCTCGGACAGCCGCGCCTCGACCGCCGCGGGCCAACGCCGTGTCACCAGCACCTTCGGTTTGCTCATGCACTCATCCACCATCGAAAGGGCCGCGTCGCCCATGCCGTCACCCGCTGGCAGAATGCCCAACGCGCGGGGCCGGTGCCCCGGTCCCGCGCGTTTCATAATCCGCCAATAGCGAAAGGGCTAGAGGCTGACCCGCTGCGCGCTGCCCTCCTCCTCGGCGAGACGCGCGGCGACGGATGCCACGGCAAGGTCCTGCAGGCCGACGCCGGTGCCATCGAACAAGGTGATCTCGTCATCCGAGGACCGGCCAGGATGGGCGCCGTTGATAACGGCACCGATGGGCGTGATGCGATCCTCGGTCAAAAAGCCTTCAGCGATGGCGTGCTGCGCCTCTCCGATGCTGATGGATTGCGCCACCTCGTCGGTAAAGACCGTCGCTGCGGCGACAAGCGCGGCATCGACCTCCTGTTTGCCCTTGGTGTCGGTACCCATGCAGGCGATATGCGTGCCCGGCTTGATCCAGTCCTTCATCAGCAGCGGCTCGAAGGCCGAGGTGATGGTGATGATGACATCCGCCTGGGCGCCCAACTGTTCCTGTGTGACCGCCTCGAAGGGCAGGCCCAGCTCCTCGGCCACGGCGCCCAGTTTCGGCAGCATCTCGGGGTGCGGGTTCCAGGCGACGACCTTTTCGAAATCGCGCTGTTCCGCCGCTGCGCGCAGCTGGAACTGCGACTGGTGGCCTGCGCCGACCATGCCCAGCACCTTGGCATCCTTGCGCGCCAGATGCGCAATCGACACAGCCGAAGAGGCCGCCGTGCGCACTGCGGTCAGGTAGTTGCCCCCCACCAGCGCCGCCAGTTGCCCTGTGTCAGGGTCGAACAGGAACACCGTGGACTGGTGATTGGTCAGCCCCTTGTCCATGTTGCCGGGCCAGTAACCGCCGGATTTCACGCCCAGCACCTTGCCCGCCTTGTCGAACCCCGACTTGAAGCCGTAAAGCGCGTCCGCATAGCCGATTGCCTCGCGCACCACAGGGAAGTTCCAGGCATCCCCCTTGGCCATCGCGCCGAACACGGCCTCGACGGCGTCAAAGGCATCCTTGCGGCCCACCAGCCGTTCGCATTCCGCCTCGCCCACGATGACAAGGCCCTGTGTCTCGGGCATATCCTTCATCTTTCCTGTCCTTCCAGATCGGATGTGAGGCGCCGGGACAGGGCCCGGCGCTCTTGTCGTTGCATCGGGCCGGGCCCCTGCCCGGCCACGGCCTCAGTAGGCCCGGCCGCGTGCCGAGACGGGCCAAAGCGCCTCGACCTTGCCGTTGCGCACACCGACGTACCAGTCATGCACGTTGGCGGTGGGATCGCAGTGACCCGGCACCAGCTTCAGCTTGTCGCCGACTTTCAGAACACCCTTCGGGTCGGCGATGACGCCGTGTTCGTCCGAGCATTTGACGTATTCCACGTCGTCGCGGCCAAAGATCACCGGCAGGCCGCTGTCGACGGACTGCGCCTTGAGGCCCGCGTCGCAGATCGCCTTGTCCGCCTTTGCGTGGCTCATGACCTGGGTCAGGATGAAAAACGCGTTCTCCCATTCGCCCTGGTCGATACGCTTGCCGTCCTTGTCCAGGATGCGGCCATAGTCCGCGTCCATGAAGGCGTAGGAGCCGCACTGAAGCTCGTTGTAGACGCCCGAATTCGACTCGAAGTAGTAGGAGCCGGTGCCGCCGCCGGAGACGAGTTCACATTCGATCCCCTCGGCCTTCAGGCCCTCGACCGCGTCCTTGACCATCGCGATGGCGACGTCGAGTTTCTCCTTGCGGGCCTCGTAGCTGTCGAGGTGCTGCATGGCGCCCTGGTAGGCCTGGATGCCAGTAAACTTCAGTCCCTCTGCGGCCTCGATCGCCTTGGCGATCTTCACCACGTCCTCTGTCGTGGTCACGCCGCAGCGGCCCGCGCCACAGTCGATTTCCACGAAACACTCGATCTGGGTGCCGTGCTTCTGTGCCGCCTCGGACAGTTCGGCGACGTTGTCGATGTCATCGACGCAGACGATGGTGCGCGCGCCCAGCTTGGGCAGGCGGGCCAGGCGGTCGATCTTTTGCGGGTCACGCACCTGGTTCGACACAAGCACGTCCTTGATGCCGCCACGGGCAAAGACCTCGGCCTCGCTGACCTTCTGGCAGCAGACACCGACGGCACCGCCCAGTTCCTCTTGCAGCTTGGCCACGTCCACGGACTTGTGCATCTTGCCATGCACGCGGTGGCGCATCCCGTGCGCCTTGGCGTAGTCGCCCATCTTCTTGATGTTGCGCTCCAGCGCATCCAGATCCAGCACGAGGCACGGGGTCTGGATGTCCGCCTCGTCCATGCCGATGGCCGCCGGGATGTCAAAGCCGACTTCGTAGTCGTCGAGGTTGGTCACGTCTTTCATGGGGAAACTCCCTTGTCTTGAGGTGGCGGGGCAAGCCCCGCCCTACATTGCGTTACGCGGCGGGACCGGGACTTAACCCAACGTCCACGGCAACCTGTCCAGATCGACGTTGCCGCCGGTGATGATGACGCCCACGCGCTTGCCCCGGAACAGATCGGGGTTCTTCAGGATCGCGGCCAGCGGCACGGCGCTCGACGGTTCCATGACGACCCGCAGGTATTTCCAGGTCAGCTTCATCGCGTCGACGATCTCCTGCTCGGAGACTGTCGGCACATCGGTCACGAAGTTGGACACGAAATGCCAGGTGTTCTCCTTCAGCGGCACCTTGAGACCATCGGCGATGGTCTCCGGCGCGTCATCGGCGATGATGTGCCCGGCCCTGAAGCTGCGCGCGGCGTCGTCGGCCTGTTCCGGCTCGGCGGCGTAGATCTTTACCTCGGGGGCGAGGTTCGACAGGGTCAGGCAGGTGCCGGAGATCATCCCGCCGCCGCCGATGGGTGCGACAACCGCATCCACGCCGCCGGTCTGTTCCAGCATTTCCGCCGAACAGGTCGCCTGCCCGCAGATCACCCGCGGGTCGTTGTAGGGATGCACGAATTCGCCGCCCGTCGCCGCCTGCACCTCGGCAAAGACCGCCTCGCGCGAGCTGGTCGAGGGCTCGCATTCGGTGATCGTGCCGCCGTAGCGGCGCACGGCGTCCTTCTTGGCCTGCGGCGCGGTGCGCGGCATGACCACGTTGCAGGGGATGCCCCGCCGTCCCGCCGCGTAGCTGAGCGACAAGGCATGGTTACCCGAACTGTGGGTGCAGACGCCGCGCTGCGCCGCCTCCTCCGAGAGGCCGAAGACCGCGTTGCAGGCCCCGCGCACCTTGAAGGCGCCTGCCTCCTGGAAGTTCTCGCACTTGAAGAACAGCTCTGCGCCGGTCAGGTCGTTCAGGTACTGCGACTGCAGCACCGGGGTGCGGTTGATATGGGGCCGGATGCGCTCATGCGCGGTGCGCATGTCCTCGATGGTCAGCGCTTCGGCCAGGGTCATCGCGTCAAGCATCTTTGCCTCCTCAGGCTGCGGATTTCAGCGCCGCAACGCGGCTGGTCCGGTAATATTCCTGCGCGGCGGCGACGCCGCTGCCCAGGGTAATCGGGTAGTTCAGGTCGGCCATCGCCATCTCGATCGTGGCAAGACCGGACAGAACCATGACGTCGGTCAGGCTGCCCAGGTGGCCGATACGGAAGGCCTTGCCGTCCAGTTGACCGAGGCCCACGCCAAAGGACACCTTGTAGGCGCGGTAGGCGTGATCGGTCAGCGCATTGCTGTCGAACCCCTCGGGGACATAGACCGCGCTCACTGTATCAGAATAAAGGTCCGGCGACTTGGCGACCAGCTTCATGCCCCAGGCGTCGACGGCGCGGCGCACGCCCTCGGCCAGGCGGAAATGGCGCGCATAGACGTTCTCCAGCCCTTCTTCAAAGAGCATGTCGAGGCTTTCGCGCAACCCGTAGATCAGCTGCAGCGGCGGCGTGTAGGGGAAACCGCCCGTCGCATTCGCCTTCATCATGTCGCGGAAATCGAAGAAGGTGCGCGACAGGCCGGCGGTTTCGATGGCTGCCAGCGCCTTGGGCGAAACGCAGAGGATCGCCATGCCGGTGGGCAGCATGAACCCCTTTTGCGAGCCGCTGACGGCGATATCCACGCCCCAGGCGTCGAACTCGAAGGGCATCGAGGCCAGCGAGCTGACGCAATCGACAAAGAGCATCGCCGGGTGATCGGCCCCGTCCAGCGCGCGACGGACGGCGGCGATGTCCGAGCGGACGCCGGTCGCCGTTTCGTTGTGCGTGGTCAGGACGGCCTTGATCTCATGCGCCGTATCGGCGGCCAGGATCTCGGCGAACTTGTCGGCAGGCACGCCCTCTCCCCAAGGGGTTTCGACGATCTGGACGTCAAGGCCGTGCCGCTGGCAGAGATCGATCCACTTGTTCGAAAAGACGCCGTAGCGACCGACAAGGATCTTGTCGCCGGGGCTCAGCGTGTTGGTGACCGCCGCTTCCCAGCCGCCGGTGCCGCTGGCGGGAAAGGTGATGATCTTGCCTTCAGTCGAACCGAAGACCTTTTTCGTGTCTTCCAGCACGGGGGCAAAGGTGTCGACGAAATCCGGCGCGCGGTGATCGCGGGTCTGGATCTGGATCGCACGACGCAGGCGGTCGGGCATGTTGGTCGGGCCGGGGATGAAAACCGGGTTCTGGTCGGTCATGGCGTGGTCTCCTTCTTGTCACCCAATATCCGCCAAGCCCCCGAGTCGTGCAATTTTCTTGAAAAGCTTTTTCATTTCTGGAACAGTCATCACAAGCACATGAAATTGAATGATATTCAGTTTCTCATTTTCCACCTTCGCAAATGCAGCGAAAAACTTTTTCGAAAGGTGAACGCACATGAACAGCCCCAAACGCCCCCGCGGCCGCCCCAAGTCCGCCTTCAAGGAAAGCTCTGCCGGAACGCTGCAGGCGCTGGACCGTGCGCTTGGCGTGCTGACGGCCCTGGCCCGGGATGAAGGCACGACCCTGTCCGATCTCTCGCGCGAGATCGACATTCCCACCGCCACCACGCACCGCATCCTGACGACGCTGGAAAACCACCGTTTCGTGACCTTCGACGAGGAACGCCAGGAATGGGCCGTGGGGATAGAGGCCTGGCGCACCGGCACCGCCTTTCTGAAACGCAACAGCGTGGTCGAGGTCGGCCGCCCGGTCATGCGCCGCCTGATGAAGGAAACCGGCGAGACGGCAAACCTGGCGGTCCCAGACGGTCTCGAGGTGGTCTTTGTCGGCCAGGTCGAGACCCCGAACCCGATCCGGGCTTTCTTTCCGCCGGGCACACGGACAGCCATGCATGCCTCGGGCATCGGCAAGGCGATCCTGGCCGCGATGCGCCCTCAGGCGCAGCAGCGATTGATCGAGGACATGGACTTGACGCCCTTCACCGCCAGCACTCATGTCACCCTGTCGGGGCTGACCGCCGACCTGCACAGCATCGCCGCGCGCGGCTGGTCGCATGACCGCGAGGAACGGCACGCCGGCATGTCCTGTATCGGGGCCGCGATCCTGAACGACCAGGGCGAGCCCTGCGCCGGGATTTCCGTCTCTGGTCCCACGGTCAGGTTCAGCGGCGAAGGCATCGCGGACCTGGGCCGCCGCGTGGCCGAGGCCGCCCAAGAGATCACCGACCTGTCCGGCGGCGCGATGCGCGACGTCTGATCCTTCGAATCCGGATCAAATTCTGCACGTTTCGCGAGGTCGCGTTGGCCAAATCTCCACCTCTCGGGCCGAGGCTGCGGTCATTGCATCACGCCTCGGGTCGGGGAACCAATGGAACGCAGCGCCTTTCCTGCTGGGCTGGACATTCTGTCGGCAGAGCCTGTCTCGCCGCCCGACAGCGTCCCGGCGCCGCCTGTCGCCGTCGGCGGCCTGCTCATCGGCGCGCGGATCAAGACGCTGCGCGGCCATGTACGGATCGAAGGTCTGCGCCCGGGAGACAGGGTACTGACCCGCGACAACGGCTATCAGGTTCTGCGCGGCTGCCTGCGGATCCGGCCCGAAACGGCGCAGGGGCACGCGGCGCCGGTGCGCCTGCGCAAAGGAACGCTTGGACGTGGCACACCGGATCGCGCCTTGCGCGCGGCCCCGGCCCAGAGGCTGCTGATCGGCGGACCGGCACAGGACCAGCGCGAGCTTCTGGTCGAGGCTTCGCGCCTCTGCACCCTGCCCGGCATTGCGCGTCTGTCCGGCCCCGGTGCTGGGTTCATCCAACTGCTGTTCGACCGGCATGAACTGGTCATGGCAGATGGCGCCTGGTCGGAAAGCCTGCCACCTCCGGGCAGCGCATCCTCCGACCTGGCCCGTTCGGTGATCCGGGATCGCGACCTGCGCACCCTCTTCCTTGGCAGACAGCGTGGCGCGGGCTGACCGGCTCAGGTCACGCGGGACTTTACCTGGTACTTCGGATCGCGCCAGGTCTCGTTGCCCAGCACATCTTCCATCACGTCGACGGCGGCCACCACGTCGCCCTCATCGATGTAAAGCGGGGTAAAGCCGAAGCGCATGATGTCGGGCGCGCGGAAATCGCCGATCACGCCCCGGTCGATCAGCGCCTGCATGGCGGCATAGCCTTCCTCAAAGGCGAAAGAGACCTGCGACCCGCGTTGACCGGCCTCGCGCGGAGAGGCGAGTTTCAGCATCGGACAACGCGCCTCGACCTCGGCGATGAACCTCTCGCAAAGCGCGACGGATGCAGCGCGCAATTCGCCCATCTCGACCCCGTCCCAGGCATCCAGCGCCGCGTCCAGCACCGCCAGTTGCAGGATCGGCGGCGTGCCCACCCGCAGGCGTTCGGTGGACATGGCCGGACGATAGCCCGGTTCCATCGCGAACGGCGCGGCATGACCCAGCCAGCCCGACAGCGCCGGCTCGACATTCTCCACGATGTCCGGGCGGGCATATATGAAGGCCGGCGCCCCCGGCCCGCCGTTGAGATACTTGTAGCTGCAGCCCACGGCGAATTCGGCATTGCAGGCGGTCACGTCCACGGGCACCGCCCCGGCACTATGCGCCAGGTCCCAGATCATCACCGCACCCGCCGCATGGGCGCGTTCGGTGATGGCCTTCATGTCGTGCATCCGACCGGACCGGTAATCCACCTGCGTCAGCATGACCACGGCCACCTCCTCGGTGATCGCCCCGGCCACGTCTTCGGGCGCGGGCGTGCGCAGTTCATACCCTTTGTCGATGGTGCCGATCAGCCCCTGCGCCATGTAGAGATCGCTTGGGAAGTTGCCCGCGTCCGACAGGATCACGCGCCGATCCGGGGTCATCTTCAGCGCCGCGGCCAGTGCCTGGTAGACCTTGATCGACAGCGTGTCGCCCGTGGCCACGGATCCGGCAGGTGCGCCGATCAACCCGCCGATCCTGTCGCCGACCTTCGCCGGCAGCGCCATCCACTCGGCAGTGTTCCAGGCGCGGATCAGCTCCTGCCCCCATTCGCGGGTCATGACCTCCTGCACGCGCTCGGTCGCTCCTTTCGGCAGCGGTCCAAGGGAGTTGCCGTCGAGATAGATCACGCCCTCGGGCAGGTCGAACAGGTCCTTGCGGGGCAAAGTGGTCATAGCTCTCCTCTCAGGTGCCAGAGTTCAGGGAACAGTTCGACGCTCAGCATCCGGCGCAGGTAGGCCACGCCAGAGGTGCCCCCGGTGCCGCGCTTGAACCCGATCACCCGCTCCACCGTTGTGACATGGTTGAACCGCCAGCGGCGGAAGTAATCCTCGAGGTCGACCAGCTTTTCCGCCAGCTCATAAAGCGTCCAGTAGCGGTCGATGTCTTCATAGACCACTTTCCAGCGCGCCTGGATCTCGTCGCGGGCGGCATGCGGGCTGTCGAGTTGCGGCGCCGGCATGGCGCCTTCGTCCCCATCGACGGTGCGGAAAAGCAGCGCGACAACCTCGTCGTAGAAACTGGGCCGGGCCAGTTCCGCCTCCAGCGCAGCACGCACCTGCGGAAGGTGCTCGTGCGGCTGCATCATGTGGGTGTTCCGGTTGCCCAGGATGTATTCGATCATCCGGTACTGGTAGGACTGGAACCCCGACGACGGGCCCAGCGCCTCGCGGAACCGGGTGTAATCGGCGGGCGTCATCGTGCGCAGCACATCCCACTGGTTGTTCAGCTGTTCGAAGATCCGGCTGACCCGCGCCAGCATCTTGAACATTTTGGGCGTGTCCCCGGTCAGCAAGGCATCCCGCGCCGCCCCAAGTTCGTGAATGGCCAGCTTCATCCAGAGTTCCGATGTCTGGTGCTGGATGATGAACAGCAACTCGTCATGCGCTCCACTCAGGCAATGCTGCTGGTCCAGCAGAGCGTCGATATGCAGGTAGTCGCCATAGGACATGGCGTCGGCAAATCCCATCTTCGCGCCATCACTGGACGGGTCGAAGGCGGTGTCGGGGTCTTGATCGCTGGATGTGCTCATTTCCGCGCCACTTTTCGCCAGATCGTGAACCTTGGCAAGACGGCATGACGCGGGGGCACGGCAGGACAGGGCCGGCATCGCGCGGGGCGAGTGCTTCGCGAACTGTCGCAATTACTTATAAAGATTGAACTTCCTTCGATCCAAGGGACGCATTTTCGTCCCAATTCAGACACCGCCCGGCCCGCAACGGCTGATGATTTCGGGTTTGAACGCACCCTGCACCGCATCCGGCCCCGCCCGCAGCCTGTCCCGTTCGAACAGGAGTATCGAGGTATGACAGTCCAGTCGCAAATTCCGGTTTTCGAACCCGCCGAGACCCTAGGCGACGGTCTGCCGCCGGGCGCGACCCTGTGCAACGGGCAATACACCATCGACACCTACCTGAATTCCGGCGGCTTCGGCATCACCTACCAGGCCCGCGACAGCCTGGGGCGCCGTGTCGTCATCAAGGAATGTTTCCCCAACGCCATCTGCTGCCGCCGGGGCGAAGACGTCCGCCTGCGGTCGAAAAGCTACGACATGGACTTCACCCGCGCGGTCGAGCTATTTCAGAAGGAGGCGCGCGCGCTGGCGCACCTGCAGCATCCCAATATCGTCGGGGTGCATCAGATCTTCGAGGCCAACTTCACCGCCTACATGGCGCTGGATTTCGTCGAGGGAACGGACCTCTTCGACCTGCTGGACCAGCACCCTGACGCGCTGACGCCCGAGGCGGTGCGCGAACTGGCGGTTCTGCTCTTGCAGGCGCTCAGCTACGTCCACCGCAACGGCATCCTCCACCGCGACATTTCCCCGGACAACATCCTGCTGGACACGATGGGCACGCCGGTTCTGATCGATTTCGGGGCCGCGCGGCAAAGCGCGACACAGGCCAGCCGCGTGCTGTCGCGGGTGCACACGGTCAAGGACGGCTATTCCCCGCAGGAATTCTACATCGCCGGCAGCGCACAATCCCGGTCCAGTGATCTCTATGCCCTGGCGGCGACCTTCGTCCACCTGATCGAAGGCAGCCCGCCGCCAAACAGCAGCCTGCGGTTGGCGGCAGTGGCCGAACAGCGGCCCGATCCTTTCCGCCCGCTGTCCGGACGCTTTCCCCAACACGACCCACGCCTGTTGGCGGCGATCGACCGCTGTCTGAACCTGTTTTCCAAGGACCGGTTGCAAAGCGCCGACGAATGGCTGGATGTGCTGGCAGGGCGGCGCCCGTCGCTCCTTGCCCCCGCTGCCCCGACACAGGCGCCAGAGCCATGCGTCGCCGCCCCGCCCGTCGACCCGGAGATCGAGTCGAAGATCGCCGAAATGGTGGCCAGCAACCATGCCGCCATCGCCGAGGACGGCGACGCGCGCAGCGCCCCGGTCAAGCGCGCGCCCCGTCCCGATCCCGAAGAGGCAAAGCGCGCCGCGGAACGCGCGTACTGGGCGATCCTGAACGAGGACCCCGCCGACTGGGTCAGTGAAGCCGAACCGGAACCGCCGGAAGAGGAGGCCGCGGAAGAAGAATTGGCCCCGCCGCCACCGCGCCGCCGCCGCTTTTCGCTGAGCGCAATTCTATCCTGGTCCGGCAGAGGTCGGCGGCAGGCGCTGGAAACGAACCTATGAGGAAAGGGTGAAGGACATGCAGGGTATCAAGAACCTGATCGCGCGGAGACGCCCGGTATCCGATCCCGCGCTGGACACGCCTCCGCAGGATGCGCCCGCGCGCGACCCCTGGGATGATCTTGCCGGGCGCATGGCGGCCGAACAGGACCCGCGAAACTGCGACATCGACAGTGCCCGCGCCGCACGCAACCATGTGCCCCGCCCGGAACGACCCCAACCGTCGCCGCGACAGGAATGGGCCGCGCCCGCGGCGCCCGATGCCGTGGATCTGCCCCCGCTCGACCTGGACGCGGCCGCCGCCGCAAGCCCCAGGATCTGGGACCTGGAACCGGACAACACGGAAGCCCCCGCCCCACCGTCGTCCCCCGGCCCCGAATCCTCGGCGCTGGCGCGCAGCGCCTCCGCGATGGGTACAGAGCCTCAAGATGCGCCAAGGCCCAGTTCGCAGCGGGTCAAGACACGGCTGCTGGGATTCCACGCCGAGCCCGCCGGTCCGGACCCGATGGCCGCCCCCGCCGCAAGTGCGCCGGGCGCCGAACCCTTCTTCCCCATCGGCTGGATCGTCGTGATCGAAGGACCGGGCCGCGGTGCCAGCTTTACGCTGACCGCGGGCCTGTCGACCGTGGGGCGCGATCCGGACCAGACCGTAACCCTGGATTTCGGCGACAGTGCCATTTCCCGCGACCGACACCTGGCCATCGCCTACGACGAGGATGACAACCGCAGTTATATCGGCCACGGCGGCAAGGCCAATATCGTGCGCCTGAACGACAAGCCCCTGCTCAGCACCGAGGAATTGCACGACGGCGACACCATCCGCATCGGCAAGACCCTGCTGCGCTTCGTGGCCTTCTGCGGCGAGGGCATGTCCTGGGCCGGCCCTGAAGATGGGGCGCAGGACAATGGCTGAGCTGGCCACCGACGCGGCCTCGGGCCAGTTCCTCGGGCTGCGCAGCCGGCAGGAGGACGCGCTGATCGCGCAGTTTCCCGAGGGCGGCTTGCCCGGGCTGGCCGTGCTGTCGGACGGCATGGGTGGTCATGATGACGGCGACCTCGCAAGCCGCATCCTTGTCAGCGAGATGTTCGCCGAGCTGTACCTGGCCGCGGCCCGCGCCACCTCAGAGGGCGATCCCGGATTTCGCACCGCGCTGGACAGCGCCAACGCCCGCCTGAAACAGCATATCGACGCGGAGTGCATCAGCGCCGACACCGGCGGGACACTCGTGGCCCTGCGCTTGGACGCCGCCGGGCTGCGCTGGCTTTCCGTCGGGGACAGCCCGCTGTACCTGTTTCGAGACGGCGCATTGCGACGACTGAACGTGCTGCATTCGATGGGCGCGCAGCTGGATCTCATGTCGGAACGCGGCGCGATCACGCCCGAGGCCGCCCGTACCCATCCCCACCGCCATTGCCTGACCTCCGCCGTCACCGGCCAGAGCGTGCCCCTAGTCGATTGCCCGGCAGAGGCGCTGGCGCTGGAACCCGGGGATATCGTCCTGTTGGCCAGCGACGGACTGAACGTGCTCGACGAAGGCGAAATCGCGCAGATCCTGCGGCGGCGCCCAGCGACAGAGAGCGCCGCTTTGACCCGCGCCCTGCTGGCTGCGGTCGAGGCCAAGAAAGCGGACCAGCAGGACAATGTCTCTCTGGTCGTGATCCGCATGCTCCTATGTCCCCGCACGGAGCTTTCGCGCCGCGCCAGATCTTTCGCCGTGAAATGGCCCCGGCTCGGGATGGACGGGCTGGCGGGACTGGTGCCGCTCAAGCGGAGAGCCGGACAATGACCGATGCCGATCATGCCCAAACCCTCGCCGGGCTGCGGGCCCTCTGCGCCGATGCCCGCCTGTCCGCGAAGGCCCGCGCAAGTTGCGCTGCCCTGGCCGAGAAACTGGCGGCGCCGGTGCGCATCGGCATTCTTGGCCTGCCCGGGACCGGAAAGCGCAGGATCCTGGCGGCCCTGGGCGGGCTGCCCCCCGAGTTGGCACAACAAACCTTGCCAACGCTGGAGCTGCAACCCGGTGCAGCCCCGGGGACCAGAGCCATGCTACCCGACGGCCGCCGGATCGAGGCCGAGGGCCTGCCCGCACCCGATCTCCTTGCCCAGGCGCCCGTGTTCCTACAGATCACATCCCCCGATCCGGCCCTGTCGCGACGACGCCTCTTGATGGTTGTCACCGACACCAGCGCGGCAGACCTGCGCGCCGGCCTGTCTTGGGCCGCGCCGCGCGTCGACCTTTCCCTCTGGTGTTCGCAGGACTGGAGAGATTTCGAACGTGAACTCTGGCAGGCGGCCCCGGAGCGGCTGCACAATCACGCGCTGCTGGTCTTGACTGGCAAGCAATCGCCTGCCGCAGCCGCAGGCGCGGACTTCGACGGGCAGCTCAAGGTCGACCCCGCCACCGCCGATGGGCTGGCCCCGCTGATCGCGCATCTTGACCAGGTGATCCGGGACGCCAGCCAGCAGGACCTCCACGCAGCCCAGATGCTCTTGCATCGTTACGGTGCCCCTACGCCCCCTGGACCGGCTGCAGCGATCAAACCGACGGCACAGGTCATTCCGCATCCCGCAGTTCTCCCGCCGGAGGCCGCGCGCGACCTTGCCCGGGTCTTTCACGCGGTCCGCGACACGGCCAACGACCTTGCCACGACCCTTGAGGGCGAGTCCGACGAAGATGCACTCTTCGACGCTTTTGAAGAGGCCTTCGCCTTGCTGGCCGACAAGGCCGCCGGGGCCGACAGCCTGCAGGAACATCTGCCCGACCTCGTCGCGCGGTTCGACGAGGCCCAGGACCTCGCCCTGCTGCTGCGGATCGAGGGCGGCGCCGAGCAACTGGCCGATGCCGCGCAATTGCTGCTGCAGGTCCGGCAGGATGTCGAGCAGCACATGGCCGCCTGACGGCCGGAAAAGGTCCCGCAAGAGGATACACAGGTGAGACAAGACGCATGACACAGGTTTCGACGGACCCGAACGCAACGCCGCCCAGGGCCTTTGACGGTTTTTCCGACCTTGCCGAACGGCTGGCCGATCTGGACCTGCGATTTTCCGAAATGGCGCAATGCGGCGAGGAGAGCATCGCCCATCTGGCCCGCGACTACCGCCGCCAGATCCGTGCATTCGAACCCTCGGTAACCTTCATCGGGCAGGTCAAGGCAGGCAAGACCACGCTGGTGAACGCGCTCACCGGCTGGCCGGACCTGCTGCCCGCGGATGTGAACCCCTGGACCTCGGTCGTGACCTCGCTGCACATGTCGCCGCAGCTGAAACCGCAGGACCGCCGCGCCGCCTTCCGGTTCTTTACCAACGAGGAATGGGACCACCTGATCCGCCAGGGTGGCCGCGTCGGCGAAATCGCCGCCCGGGCCGGGGCGGACACCGAGCTGGAAAAGGTCCGCGCGCAACTGGACGAGATGCGCGAGAAATCCAAGGCACGGCTGGGGCGCAAGTTCCAGATGCTGTTGGGCCAGACCCATGACTACGACACCTTCGACCAGGAGCTGATCCAGCGCTACGTCTGCCTTGGCGACGATTTCTGGGAAGAAGCGGACGGCAGCCCCGACCAGGGCCGGTTTGCCGACATCACCAAGTCCGCGGACCTCTGGTTCCCCGGGCCGGACCTGCCCCTGGGCCTGTGCATCCGCGACACGCCAGGCGTCAACGACACCTTCATGATCCGCGAACAGATCACCATCAACGCCCTGCGCGGCAGCCGGCTTTGCGTGATGGTCCTGTCGGCGCAACAGGCGCTTTCCTCCGTCGACCTGGGCCTGATCCGGCTGATCTCGAACGTGAAATCGCGCGATGTCATCATCTTCGTGAACCGGATCGACGAACTCGCCGACCCGGTCAGCGCCGTTCCGGAAATCCACGCCAGCATCCTCGCCACCCTGCGCCGGTTCGATGGTCCGCAGGAGGCCGAGATCATCTTCGGCTCCGGCTACTGGGGTCATCACGCCGTTGCGGGCCGCCTTGACGACCTGGGCAGCGACAGCGCCGAGGCGCTGGTCAGCTGGGCCGAGGCACATGTCACCGGCGCACTGGCCCATCTGCCTCCGCAAGAGATCATCTGGCAGCTTTCCGGCCTGCCCGCCCTTGGCGACGCCATTGCCCAGCGGGTCGAACAGGGGGTGGGCGCCCGCCTTGAACAGACGTTGAAGGTGGCGCTCGACAACCTGCAGACAGGCAAGGACATCAGCGTGCCCCGAGACGGGTCCGGCAGGTTCGAACCGCGGCAGCCGACGATGGCCGCGCCGGACATTGCGCACCAGCTCGACCGGATCGAGGACCGCGCCTGCGCGGCGCTCGAGTCCCACCTGGCCCGGATGCACGAAGCCTTTGCCAACCGGTCCGACAATGCGCGCCGCGCCTTCCTTGGACGGGCCACCGGGTCCCTGGTCAAGCACCTCGAACACTACGGCGAAGGCGAGGTCTGGACCTACGA
The DNA here is from genome assembly GCF_012274245.1 of Mameliella sp. LZ-28. Classification (NCBI taxonomy): domain Bacteria; kingdom Pseudomonadati; phylum Pseudomonadota; class Alphaproteobacteria; order Rhodobacterales; family Roseobacteraceae; genus Antarctobacter; species Mameliella sp. LZ-28. The sequence continues at coordinate 33,533 of NZ_JAANYX010000037.1, forward strand.
TCCCTCCGGGCTTCGGATGCTGTTGCGCAGCGCCTACAAGGTCTTTGTCCAGGGTGCGGGCAAGGCCGGGACAGAGGTCCTGGCCGGGGCGGCCGAGGACATCGGCGCGCTCTACCGGACGGCCTTCGCGCTGGAAACCGACGGACCCGCGATCAAACCGCCGCCGCTGCCCTCGGCCCCCGCACCGATCAGTCTTGGCCAGACCATCGCACTGGACCTGCGGGGCAGCTGGTGGGCGCAGTTCTGGCGGCGTCAACGCGGCTACCACGCCTTTGCCGATGACTTCTCGCGCCTGATCCACGAGGAAACGAAACCCGTGGTCGAGGCCCTGCACCACCAGTGCGCCGCCCCATTCTCGCAAGAGCTGCGCAACACGCTGACCGGGTTCATCCAGGGTCAGCGCGACATCCTGACCGGCCTGACCCAGGACAGCGCCGTGTCCCCACAGGCCACAGCCCCCATGAACCGACTGCAGAGGTCCGCATCATGACAGACGATCGTCCAACCGACCCGAGCGCCCGCAAGCCGCGCGTTGCCCTGATGGGTGAATTCAGCGCGGGCAAGAGCACCCTGGCCAACCTTCTGCTGGGGCAGAACAGCTCTCCGGTGCAGGTCACGGCCACGCAGCTGCCGCCGGTCTGGTATCAACTGGGCGCCCCCGGTGCCCAGCGCGTCGGTACGGACGGCAGTGCAACGCCCCTGCCCGCCGAGGACTGGACAGCGGTATCGCCCGAGGACACCCGGATGATCCTGGCCCGGCTGGACGCGGATATTCTGCAGGCCTGTGACCTGATCGACCTGCCCGGAACCTCGGACCCGAACATGGCTCCGGATTTCTGGGATGCCTTCCTGCCCAAGGTCGACCTGGCGATCTGGTGCACCCCCGCCAACCAGGCCTGGCGCCAGTCCGAGGCCGCGCTCTGGGAACAGGTGCCGCCGCAGCTCTGGACAAAGAGCCTGCTGCTGATCACCCGCATCGACAAGATGCAAGGAGAGCGGGACCGGGCGCGCGTCGTCGCGCGGGTCCGGTCCGAGGCCGGGGCCCTGTTCCGTGACGTCCTGCCGATTTCGCTGACCGGCGCGCTGGCGGGCCGCGACAATGACGAAGTGCTGGAGGCGACCGGCGCCGCCGCCCTGGTGCGCTTTCTCTGCCACGCGCTCGAGGGGCTGGAGCCACCTGCCCCGGTTCAGGCTCCGCGCCGTGCCACACCAAGATCGGCGACCATACGGACCGCGCCCCCGCCTTCTGCCGGTGCCGGGACCGAGCCAAGGATCGTACCGCGCCGGATCACACGCAGGAAATCGCCGGACGCCCGGCCAAGGCCGGAACATCGTCAAGCCTGATCCCTGGAACACCTCCCGAGGTAAGGCGACCTTAACCCCACAGGGGTCATGACAGGGGCAGCAGAGGCTACCCAATGACCCGTGACGATCTTGCCAGGTTCCGTGCCGGTTTCGCCCATTGCGAACTGGTCATGCTCGCCGACACCGCGGCGGGCACCGTCCTGACGTTCGACAGCGCGATCCACCAGGGACAGGAACGCCTGGACGATCTCTGCGCCACGGCCTGCGCCCTCTTTCGTTCAGACTTGCCTGCCCGCGGCATGGCCGTCCAGAGTGGCCCTCGGGGCAGCCGATTGTTCCTGCAAATGCCCCGCGACCCGACCGAGGTGATCGGTGCGGTCCTCGGCCCCCGGGCCGACCTGCCCGCGATCTGTGTAGCGGCGGGGCGCCTTGGCGATACGGAAAACATGACATGACCGAGCATCCTTCGATTGCGACCATCCTGTCCCGGGCTGCGGCCCTGGGCACCGAAAGCCAGGACCTCGCCGCCGCTACAGCCGAAGAGGCGCGGGGTTTTGTCCTGGACGCGATCGCCGCCTGCATCGCCCCGCGTGAACTGACGATCCTCGACGGGGGCAAACCCCTGTTGCGGCTGGAGGCGGCGGCAGGACAGCTGTCGCGTTTGCTCGACCTGCCGGACACCGCCCCGGCGGAGGCGCGGGCGCTGTCGGGCCAGCCTCTGACGATCAAGGAACTGGACGCCGTGGCCCGTGCCCTTGCCCGGTTGCTGCCCGGCGACCAGCGGTTGCAATGCAGGTCCACCCCGCCCGCGCAGCCGCCCGATCCCGCACACCCCGGCATTGGCGTTGATGCGCTCCTTCGGCAGCTTGGGCTGATCCCGCCGGACAGGGCGATCCAGGACCGTTGGGCCTATCTTCTCGACGCCGCGGAGGAGGTACTGATCGCCATCGCGGACCCGGGACAGGCCCCCCGGCAGATTTGCCCCGACCGCCCCATGACCGCAACGCTGGAACGGCAGTTGCAGGCCCTTCTGGCCCCATCGGCGCCCGGGATCAACCTGCTGGACAAAAATGAGATTCTCTTCTTCACCCTCAAAAGCGATCCCGATATGGCCATCGGGTTGACACAGGACGGCCCCGCCCCCCGCGCCTTTGTCATCGAGGCCGGGGCAATGGCGGAGGTCGCTGCCTTCTGGGCCAGCCTCTCGCATGTTCCGGTGGCTGGCGCCCCCTGAAAACCGCTTCTGACAAAGCCGGCTGGCACGGTCGCGGCACGCTCCCGCCGCCCCGCCCTTTTCGCCCCTTGACCTCCTACCGCGTTTCATCCCACGGTTGACCCGACGACGGGCCTGCAGGCACCCAGAAAAGCCTTTGCAAGGTCCGGCAACTCGGGCACGCTTTGCCGCAAGAGCATCCAATCCAGGGGAGAACCATGAAGTATCGTTCCGCGATCGTTCCATTTCTTTTGTCGACCACGCTGATGACGGCCGCCTTTGCCGCCGACGTCCCCGAGGGCACCCAGCTGGCCGCCGACCAGACCTTCACCTACCGTGTGCTTGACGAATTCTCCTCCTTCGACCCGCAGGTGGTCGAAGATGTGAACGGCTCCGAGGTCGTGCGCGACCTCTTCGAGGGGCTCTACAACCAGAACGCCGACGGCGAGATCGTGCCCGGCGTCGCGCTGAGCCACACGGTCAGCGAAGACAACATGACCTACACCTTCACCCTGCGCGACGATGCCAGGTGGTCGGATGGCAAGCCCGTCACCGCCGGCGATTTCGTCTATGCCTGGCAGCGCGCGGTGAATCCGGAACTGGCCTCGCCCTACGCCTGGTACATGGAACTGATGTCGATTCAGAACGGTGCCGCGATCATCGCCGGCGAAAAGCCGATCACCGACCTCGGCGTCTCTGCCCCCGACGATCACACGCTGGTCGTGCACCTCAGCCAGCCGCTGCCCTATTTCGCCAAGATGGTCACGCACGCCACGACCTTCCCCTCTCCGAAATGGGCGATCGAGGAGCATGGACAGGAATGGACGCGGCCCGGCAACATCGTGTCGAACGGCGCCTATGTCCTGACCGAACACGTCCCCAAGGAACGGTCGGTGCGCGAACGCAACGAGATGTACTGGGACAATGACAAAACCGTGCTGGAACGGGTCGTGACGCTGGTCATCGGCGACGAGGCGCAGGGCCTGACCCGCTGGCGTGCGGGCGAGGTCGACAAGACGGATATCCCGTCCGGCCAGTACCCGACCCTGAAGGAAGAGTTCCCCGACCAGGCCTATGCCCTGCCGCGCCTGTGCAACTACTACATGACCTTCAACCTCAAGGACGGCCCCGAGCCGTTCCAGGACGTGCGCGTCCGCCAGGCGCTGTCCTACGCGCTGGACCGTGACGTGATCGTCGACCGGGTGCTGCAAGGCGGGCAATTCCCGGCCTATACCTTCACCCCCGGCGCCACCGACGGCTTCGAGATCCCCGAGGTCGACTATGCCAACATGACCCAGGCGGACCGCGACGCGAAGGCCAAGGAGCTGCTGGCAGAGGCGGGCTATGGTCCGGACGGCGATACGCTGTCCTTCACCTATCTTTACAACACCTCCGAAAGCCACCAGCAGATCGCCATCGTGGCCAGCCAGATGTGGAAGCAGAAACTGGGCGTCGAGGTGACGCTGGAAAACCAGGAATGGAAGGTCTTCCTCGAAACCCGCGGCAACCAGAACTTTGAACTGGCGCGCGGCGCATGGTGCGGAGATTACAACGAGGCCTCCACCTTCCTCGATCTGCTGACCTCGCAGTCGGGCTACAACGACGGCAAGTATTCCAACGCGCGTGTCGACGAACTGATGGCAGAGGCCAAGTCCTCGCAGGACGCCAGCCCGCTTTACTTCGAGGTCGAGGAAATCCTGTCGCAGGACATGCCGGTGATCCCGATCTACCACGCCTCGACCAACATGATGCTGAGCGACCAGATCATGGGCTGGCCGGTCAACAACGTCGAGCAGAACTGGTACGCCAAGGACCTCTACAAGGTCGCCGAGTAAGCGCCGCGCCGCTTTCCCGCATCCCCTGCCCCGGACCAGATCCGGGGCCTCTGCCCGGTATCACCGGCGCAGGGGTCCCGGGTCAGGCCCGGGACGGGGCCATCTTGCTCGAACCCCAGGTCCGGTTCCCCCATGTTCAACTACACCCTGCGCCGTTTGCTGACGGTGATCCCGACGCTCCTGGTGCTGATCGTCTTTTCCTTCTACCTGATGCGGCTGGCGCCCGGAGGGCCATTCACCTCTGAAAAGCCGCTGCCGCCCGCGGTGATGCAGAACGTGCTGGAACGCTACGGCATGGATCAGCCGCTCTATGTCCAGCTCTGGACCTACATCAAGAACATCGTCTTCCACTTCGACTTCGGGCCCAGTTTCGCCCAGAAGGACCGCACGGTGAACGACGTGATCGCGCAGGGGTTTCCAGTCACGCTGACCTATGGTTTCTGGTCGGCGGTCTTCGTGCTGGTGCTGGGCATCCCGCTGGGGATCGTCGCCGCGCTGCGCCACAACAGCATCTGGGACTACACGATGACGGGCCTCGCCATCTTCTCCCAGATCTTTCCGAATTTCGTCCTCGCCCCGATCCTCGTGCTGCTCTTCACCCTGTCCTGGGGGCTGTTGCCCGGCGGCGGCTGGAACGGCGGGCAATGGGAATACATCGTCATGCCTGCCATCGCGCTGGGGACATCCTACATGGCGGGCGTCGCCCGACTGACACGGGGCTCCATGCTGGAGGTGCTGAACGCGCCCTTTATCCTGACCGCCCGTGCCAAGGGCCTGCCGGAACGGGTCATCATCTGGCGGCACGCGCTGAAACCGGCGCTCTTGCCGACGCTGACCTACATGGGGCCGGTCTTTGTCTACATGATCACCGGCTCGGTCTTCATCGACGTGTTCTTTTCCACCGGCGGCATCGGGCAGGATTTCATCGACGGCGCCTATAGCCGCGATTATTCCATGCTGCTTGGGCTAGCGATCCTCTACAGCCTGCTGACCTTCGCCCTGAACCTCATGCTCGACCTGCTTTATGCATGGATCGACCCCAAGGTGCGGAGCAGCCTGTGACCGACGCACGTAAACGCCTCAACTCCAGGGATTTCGCCGACACTGTCGCCGAAGAGATGATCGTTTCGCGGTCGTTCTGGGCGGATGCCCGGCGCCGTTTCCTCGGCCATCGGCTCGCGGTCTTTTCCGTCTTCATGCTGTTGGCGCTGGTACTCTTCGCCCTCTTCGGCCATGCCTTCGCCCGGTGGAGCTTTGAGGAAATCGACTGGAACGTTCTGGGCCGGATCAAGACCGAGGGCGCCCCCAGCCTGGAGAACGGTCACTGGTTCGGCGTCGACGAACTGGGCCGCGACCTCTATGCCCGCGTCGTACAGGGCACGCGCACCTCCTTGATGGTCGGCTTTGTCGCCGGCCCGCTGGCGGTGCTGCTGGGCGCCACGCTGGGCGCGCTGGCGGGCTATTTCGGCGGCAGGCTCGACCAGATCATCACCGGGTTTTACACCATCTGGATCTCGATCCCCTACATCATCTTCTTTGTCGTCTGGCAGGCCTTCTTCGGCCGTTCACTGACGCAGATGATCATCGTCATCATCATCGTGAACTGGACCGCCGGCCTGTTGATCGTGCGCGGACAGGTCATGATGCTGAAACACCGCGAATTCGTCGATGCGGCGCGGATGCTGGGCATGTCCGACCTTGCCATCATCTTCAAGCACCTGGCGCCGAACATCCTCTGGGTGATCGTGATCTATACCTCGATCGTCATCCCGGAGGTCATCATGGCCGAAAGCCTGGTCTCCTTCCTGGGTGTCGGCATCCAGGAACCGAACACCAGCTGGGGGGCGCTGATCTCGGAAGGGGCGCGCACCATGACCTTCGGCACGCTCTGGCAACTTGCCTTCCCCGCCGCCTTCTTCGTCATCGCGCAGGTTTCGCTGTATTACATCGGTGATGGCCTGCGGGACGCGCTCGACCCCAAGGACCGCCGATGAGCCTGCTTTCCGTTGAAAACCTGCAGATCCGCTTTCGCACCGGCGACGGGCTGGTACACGCGGTCAACGATGTCAGTTTCGACATTGCCGAAGGTCAGAAACTCGCGCTCGTGGGCGAAAGCGGCTCTGGCAAGAGCCAGATCGCCCTGGCCATCATGGGCCTGCTGGCAAAAAACGCCGAGGTCGCGGGCAAGGTCCGGTTCGACGGGCGTGACCTGCTCAGCCTGCCCGCCTCGCAGCTGAATGCCCTGCGGGCCGCGCAGATCGCGCTGATCTTCCAGGACCCCATGAGTTCGCTCAACCCCTACATGACCATCGAGCGACAGCTGGGCGAGGTGGTGGAACTGCACGAGGGCGCCAGCCGGGCCGAGGCCCGCAAACGCGCGCTGGAAGTCATGGAGGCCGTGCGCATTCCCGACGCCAGGAACCGTCTGCGCGCCTATCCGCATGAATTCTCGGGCGGGATGCGGCAGCGCATCGTGATCGCGATGGCGCTGATCTGTCGCCCGCGCCTGATCCTTGCCGATGAGCCGACCACGGCGCTGGACGTCACCGTGCAGGCCCAGATCATGGCCCTGCTGGACGAGATCCAGCGCGATCTGGGGACAGCCGTCCTGCTGATCACCCACGACCTTGGCGTTGTCGCCGGGTTCTGCGACGACACGATGGTGCTGTACGGTGGCCGCGTGATGGAGGCCGCGCCGACCCCCGCGATCTTCGACGCACCGGGGCATCCCTACACACGCGGCCTGCTGCGCGCCGTGCCGCGGATCTCCGACGGCGATGTCACGCTTTCGGCCATCCCCGGCAGTCCGCCGAACCAGACCGCCGCCCCCCGGGCCTGCCCCTTTGCGCCGCGCTGTGTCGATGCCATTCCCGCCTGCCACGAGATGCTGCCGGACTTCCGCGAGGGCCGCGCCTGTATCCGCCCGGTCGAGGAGCTGACATGAGCGATCCCATCCTCTCGGTCCGCGACCTGCGCGTCACCTTTCCCGTCCATCAGGGCAAGCGTTTTCCCTGGTCGCCGCCGCGGCGCCTGAACGCGGTCAACGGAGTCGGCTTTGACCTCATGCCGGGCCGGGTGCTGGGCATCGTGGGCGAATCCGGCTGCGGCAAGTCCACGCTGATCCGCGCCGTCGCCGGACTTGGCCCACATGACAGCGGCACCGTCACGCTGGACGGCCAGCCCATCGACTATGCCCGCCGCACCGACCTGCAAAGGTTGCGGCGGAGGATGCAGATGATCTTTCAGGATCCGATGGCCTCGCTCAACCCGCGCATGACCATCCGCGAGATCGTGGCCGAACCGCTGGTCTACTTCTGCCCCGAGCTGAACAGCCGGCAGAGGCGCCAGAAGGTGATCGAGATGCTGGACCGCGTCGGCATCGCCGAGCGCAACATGAACCGGTTTCCGCATGAATTCTCGGGCGGACAGTGCCAGCGTATCGGGATTGCACGGGCGCTGATCGCCCGCCCGCAAATCCTGCTCTGTGATGAGCCGGTCTCGGCGCTCGACGTCTCGATCCAGGCGCAGGTCATCAACCTGCTCAAGGAGTTGCAGGCGGAAATGGGGCTGACGCTGATCTTTGTCGCCCATGACCTGGGCGTGGTGCGCCACATCTCCGACGACATCCTGGTGATGTACATGGGCGGCATGATGGAGATGGCCCCGGCGGGAGAGTTGGTGGCTAACCCGCGCCATCCCTACACGCAGGCCCTTCTCTCGGCGGTTCCGGTGCCCGATCCCCGCGTGAAACAGCAGCCGCAGATCCTGACCGGGGATCTGCCCAGCCCGATGGACCTGCCGCAGGGCTGTCTGTTTCAGTCGCGCTGCCCGAAACGCATTGATGCCTGCGCGACTGTGCGGCCCGACCTGACGGACCGTCAAGGACGGCTGGTCGCCTGCCTGTTGGAGGATGAAACGGTGTGACGGTCCCGGTTCAGGTCCGGGGCGCCTCCGTCTCGCGCAACGTCTCTGCCCTGTCGCGCACATCCGGCGGGATCTCGATGGCGCGCCGCGTGACAAGGTCCATCAAGACGCATTTGAAAACCGTCTCGAAGGCCACCGCCCCGTCTTCTGCTCGCTTCAGCACGTGCCGAAAGGTCATCGACTTGCCACCAACCGCCATCACGTTGCTTTCCAGCCAAATCGCATCACCGGCCTGCAACTCGGCACGGAAATCGCTTTCGGCATGGACGACGGCAAAGGATAACCGCCGCCCTTCACGCATGTCCCGGGCCGTCAGTCCCAATTCTGCCTGCACGGCAAAGACACCATCCGAACAGGCCGAAAAGTAGCGCGACACGTTCATATGCCCCAGGAAATCGCAATCGGCCGGATCGACGACCGAGCGGAAAGAAATCATGGCGGGCATTGGCACCTCCCTGTTCGGACCATAGTGCAGCAAGAGGCCCGCGCGACCAAGTTTGCTCAGGCCAGCCCCAGGTCCGCGTCTGAAGCACTGCCCGCGTATTTGTCACGGGGCGGCATCGGCCGCTCACGCCAATGTGGCTCGAAGACAAAACTGGAAATATTCCGCCCGTCGACCAGCGCCCCGTTCCCCGCCCCAAGCGCGTAGTCGTAGTAAAGCTTGACGATCTCCTCTTGGCAGACCTGATCGGTTGCGGGATGCGCCATGCAGGCCACTTGCCAACGCCGGACCCGGTTGTACTCCGGCCCCTCGGGCAGCGCGAAATCCTCGTAGTACTCGAGAAACCAGAAGCGTTTGAACATCGGCGTGAACACCGCCTCGGCCAGGCCAAAATCCTCGAAGAGGAACGGCCCCTCCGGGCTGTGCTCGCAGAGGAAACCGTCCAGGTCGCGGTAAAGGCCCAACAGCTTGTCGCGATGGGTCGCCCGTTGGTCTGGCTCCTGGTTCAGGACGTATAGATACCCTGCCGTTGTAAACGGGCCTTCGCGCGCGATCAGCATGGATTCCACCGCATGTTCGAACGGATCCGGCCTTCGCAAAGGGGCACCCGGCAACATCTCGTCAAGGTAGCGCAGGATGACGAGGCTTTCCTTGAGGATGCGCCCGCCGGGCGTTTCCAGCACCGGCAGGGCGGTGGTTCCGCGGGTTTTGCGCAGCAACTCGGGATCGCGGGGCTTCGTGATGTCGACCACGCGGAACTCGACCGCATCGGGAGTTCCCCGCAAGGCCAGCAGGATTTCCAGCCGCTGGGAAAAGGGACAGACGGGAATGTGATAGACGATCGGCTTATCGGTCATGTTCGGTTCCTCGGGGCGTTGTTACACCACAGGATAGCCGCGATCACCTGTTCGCACATCCCTCGGGGGCCCCTCCCGACGTCGGAGAGGCCCCGGAGTGTTTCCTACCGCAAGTCGTCTGGCAGGAGGGCGTCGGGGAGGTTCTGGTAGCAGACCGGGCGCAGGAAGCGGCGGATGGCCAGGGTGCCGACAGAGGTCGCGCCGAAGTTGGTCGAGGCCGGGTACGGCCCGCCGTGGACCATCGCGTCGGCCACCTCGACCCCGGTCGGAAAACCGTTCACCAGGAGCCGCCCGGCCTTGCGCTCCAGCACCGGCATCAGGCGTTGCGCCAGCCCCGTGTCGCCCTCGTCCATGTGCAGCGTGCAGGTCAGCTGGCCCTCGAACCCGCGCGCCAATGTTTCCATCTCGTCGGGGCCGGACACCCGCACGACAAGGCCCAGCGGGCCAAAGACCTCTTCGCCAAGCGCATGATCCTGCAGGTAAGTCTCGGCGTCCGTCTCGTAGAGATTGGGCGAGGCATTGCGCCCCTCGCTCTCCGTCGTCAGCACCGGGCGCACCGGGTTGCGGGTGTCGAAGCGCTGTTTACCGTTCTTATACGCATCGGCGATACCCTCGGTCAGCATGCACTGGGTCGTGACGCCCTTCAGCGCCTCGGCGGCGGCGCTGACAAAGGCGTCGCCGGCCTCTCCCATCTCGACCACGGCGATGCCGGGGTTGGTACAGAACTGCCCGGCGCCCATCGTCAGCGAGGCGGCCCAGCCTTCACCGATCGCCGCGCCGCGGGCCTTCACGGCCTCGGGCAAAAGGAACATCGGGTTGACGCTGCCCAGCTCGCCGAAGAAGGGGATCGGTTCGGGGCGCTGCGCGCAGAGGTCGAAAAGCGCCCGGCCCCCGCCCAGCGAGCCGGTGAAGCCCACCGCGCGGATCAGCGGGTGCTGGACCAGCGCCTGGCCCACGTCGCGCTTGCCGCCCTGGATCAGGCTGAAGGTGCCGGGGTGGACGCCGGTCTTCGTGATGGCCGCATGGATGGCCTCGGCGACGATCTCGCCGGTGCCGGGATGGGCCGAATGGCCCTTGACCACGACCGGGCAGCCCGCCGCCAGGGCGCTGGCGGTGTCGCCGCCGGCGGTGGAAAAGGCGAGCGGGAAGTTCGAGGCGCCGAAGACCGCGACCGGGCCGATCGGGCGCTGCACCATCTTGAGGTCCGGGCGCGGCAGCGGCTGACGGTCGGGCAGCGCCTCGTCGTGGCGGCGGTCGAGGTAGGCGCCGTCCAGGATGTGGCTGGCGAAAAGGCGCAGCTGGCCGGTGGTGCGGCCGCGCTCGCCCTGCAGGCGCGCCTCGGGCAGGCCGGTCTCCTGGGTGCCGATCTCGGTGATCTGTTCGGCGCGGGCCTCGATCTCGTCGGCGATGGCGTTGAGGAAGGCGGCCCGGGTCTCGCGGCTGGCATAGCCGTAGGACCAGAAGGCCTCCTCGGCGGCCTCGCAGGCCCGGTCGACCAGCGCCGGCGTGCCGACCGAGTAGTCATGCGCCGGGCCATGCGCCGGCTCAGAGGTGAAGGTCGTCTCGCCAGAGACCCACTCCCCTGCGATCAGGTGACGGCCGTGCGGCGTGAAGGTGGATTTGTCGAGCATGGTGGAATGTCCTTTCGTTATCCTGTGACCCCGATGGGCCAGGGTGCGAATTCCTCGGCGCCGACACCCAGCGCCTCGCTTTTCGATGTCTCGCCCGAGGCAATGGCCAGGATCCTGTCAAAGATCGCCTCGCCCATCGCGTCCAGCGTCATCTCGCCGTCGATGACAGCGCCGCAGTTGATGTCCATGTCCCCGGCCATGCGCGAGAACATCGGCGTGTTTGTCGCCAGCTTGATCGTCGGTGCCGGGAAGGAGCCGAAACAGCTGCCTCGCCCGGTGGTGAAACAGACGAGATTGGCGCCGCCCGCGATCTGGCCGGTGGCTGCCACCGGGTCGTACCCCGGAGTGTCCATGAAGACCAGCCCGCGCGCCGTGACCGGCTCGGCGTAGCGATAGACCGCCTCGATGCCGGTCATGCCGCCCTTCTTGGCGCCGCCCAGCGATTTCTCGATCACGTTGGCCAGCCCGCCGTCCTGGTTGCCGGGACCGACGACGCCCTGCATCTGGACATCCTTCCCGTCGGTATAGTCCAGCCACCACTTGATCCGGTCGAGCAGCGCGCGCCCCGTCGCCTCGTCCCGCGCGCGGGCCGTCAGCGTGTGTTCGATCCCGTACAGCTCCGGCGTCTCCGACAGGATCGCGGTGCCGCCGTGGCGGGCAAGGATGTCGACCGCCTTGCCCAGAGCCGGATTTGCGCTGAGGCCTGAAAACCCGTCAGAGCCACCACATTGCAGCCCGATGCGGATGTGTTCGGCAGACTGCGGGCTGCGGACGGCCTTGTTGGCCTCGGGCAGCATCTCGCGCACCGCATTTTTGCCCGCCTCGATGGCCGCCGCCGTACCGCCGACATCCTGCATCCGGATCGTGTGCAGCATCAGCCCGGTCTCAAGCGCCGTGTCCGCAAAGAACCGTTCCAGCGAATTACGCTCGCACCCCAGCGAACAGACCACCGCGCCCGCAATGTTCGGATGGCGGATATAGCCCGACAGCGTGCGGTGCAGCAGGTCCATCGGTTCCCCCGTCGCCTCCATCCCGCAGCCTTGGTTGTGGATGAAGGGCACGACGCCATCGACATTGGGAAAGTCGGCAAGGCGTTCCTCGTCGAAATAGGCCGCGATCTTGCGCGCGACGGTGGCCGAACAGTTCACGGTGATGAAGATGCCGATGTAGTTGCGCGTCCCGACCCGGCCATCGGGGCGTTCGATGCCCATGAAGGTCGCGCGCTGATCTTCGGGCAGCAGGTCAGCCGCGACGTAATCCTCACCGAAACGGTAGTCCTTCTGGATCTCGTCCACCAACACGTTGTGGGTGTGCATCCAGGTCCCCGGCGCAATATCCTCGCCTGCATAGCCGATGACCGTGGCGTATTTCAGCACCGGCGCGCCCTTGGCGATATGCGAGGTGGCCAGCTTGTGGCCCGCCGGAACGTCCTGCAGGGCCATCACGCCCTCGCCCGGGATCTCCGTGCCCGCAGGCAGCGCGGCCCGCGCGACGACGACATTGTCGCGCGGGTCCAGGCGGATGACCGGCGCGGCCGGCATCATCGGTTGTTTGCCTTGCGCCACTCGGCGAACTTCTTGAGGTTTTCCTCTTGCGTGGCCGGGTAGAGGCCGATGATCGTCTGCCCGTTCTGCACCTGTTCCAGCGCGAAATCCTCATAGGCGGTCATCTCGATGGCTTCGTCCGCGATTTCGTCCGCGAGGTGTGCGGGAATGATGATGACGCTGTCATCGTCGCCGACCACGATGTCGCCCGGAAAGACCGGCGCATCGCCGCAGCCGATGGGGACGTTGATGTCGATGGCCTCGTTCGTGGTCAGGTTGGTCGGGCTGGACGGGCGCGCGTGATAGGCGGGCATGTCCAGCCGCGCGATGTTCATGGCGTCGCGAAAGCCGCCGTCGGTCACGACACCGGCCCCGCCGCGCACCATCAACCGGGTGATAAGGATATCGCCCGCGCTGGCGGCCTGTGCCGACTTGCGGCTGTCCATCACCATGACGTGCCCGGGCGGGCAGGTCTCGATCGCCTTGCGCTGCGGGTGGTCGGGGTTGCGGAACTCGACCAGCTGGTTGCGGTCCTCGCGGGCGGGCATGTAGCGCAGGGTAAAGGCGGGCCCGACCATGTTGCGGCCCTTCTGGCTCAGCGGGCGCACGTCCTGGATGACCTGGTGGCGCAGGCCCCGCTTGTAAAGCGCGGTGGCCAAGGTCGCGACAGAGACCTGTTCCAGCTTGGCTTTGGTGTCGGGGTTCATGGGGTGGTCGGTCATCTTGCTCATCCTCGGATCAGGCCGTTGGTTGTCATGAAGGCGCGCAGGCGGGTCATCTGGTCATCGCTCAGGGGCCAAGCGGCGGGCGGGCGGGCGATGCCGCAATCCTCGCCCATCAGCTGCAGCGCCGCCTTGACCCCCGGCACGTTGGCCCCACCCTGATCCTCGGCACGGATGTCCTCGAAAACCTGCATCTCGGCGATCAGGCGGCGCGCCTCAGCGTAGTCACCGCGCTCCAGCGCGGTGTTGATGGCGACCGAACGGTCCGGCCAGACGTTGATCAGGCCCGAGGTAAATCCCCGCGCCCCCACGGCGTAGAAGGCAGGCGCCCAGACCTCGGCCAGGCCCCCGGTCCAGATGATGTGATCGGGACAGGCCGCAATGGCGGCCTTCAGCTTCATCGGGTTGGGCGTGGCCCATTTTACGCCGACGACACCCTCGACATTGCAAAGCGCGGCGATGGCATCGGTGCCGATGGCATCGTTGCGCAGGTAGAGGATGATCGGCAGCCCCTGCCCCGCCTCGCGCACCGCGCGAACGTAATCGACCAGGCCCCGCGGCGCGACAAAAGGATCCGGCGGCTGGTGGATCATCAGCGCTGCGGCCCCGGCTCCGTGCGAGGCTTCGGCCAGTTTCTGTGCGTCGCGGACACCGCGGCCGACGCCGGCCACCATCGGCACCCGCCCCGCGATATGGGCGCCTGCGGCTGCAACCATCGCGCAGGCTTCGTCCACGGTCAGGCCATAGAACTCGCCGGTGTTGCCGTTGGCGGTCAGCACGTGCACGCCTGCGGCAACCGCCCGGTCCACCACCGGCTTTTGCAGGTCCGGCGCGATCTCTCCGGCGCTGTCGAACGGGGTGACGAGAATACCGGAGACGCCCGTCAGGGCCTGGCTCAATTCGGTCATGTCAAAGCTCCTGTGTCCCGGACCCGCGCCGGGATCGTCTGTCGGTAGAAGCCCCGGAACAGGTCCGGGGCCTTTGCACGCGAATGGTTCAGTTGATCTCCGGCTCCGGCACCGGGCCGCCGAACTCCGAGCGCAGGAAGTCGAAGTCACAGCCCTTGTCCGCCTGCTCGATATGTTTCGAGAACATCCAGCCATAGCCGCGTTCGAACCGGGGCTCCGGCGCGGTCCAGTTGGCGCGGCGCGCGGTCAGCTCCTCGTCCGTGAGACGCACGTTCAGCACCCGGTTGGGCACGTCGATCTCGATGATGTCGCCTGTCTCGATCAGGGCCAGCGGCCCGCCAACAAAGGCCTCTGGCGCGACATGCAGGATGCAGGCACCGTAGGAGGTGCCCGACATGCGCGCATCCGACAAGCGCAGCATGTCGCGATGCCCCTGTTTCAGCAGCGCCTTGGGCATCGGGATCATGCCCCATTCCGGCATCCCCGGCCCACCCTGCGGCCCGGCATTGCGCAGGACCATGACGTGATCCGGCGTCATCGGGTAATCCTCGTCGTTGATGATCTCCTTGAGCTGGGCATAGCTGTCGGCAACGATGGCGGGGCCGGAGTGCTTCTGGAACTTTGGGTCCATCGCTGCGGGCTTGATGACGGCGCCATCGGGGGCAAGGTTGCCCCGCAGCACCGCCAGGGACCCCTCGTGGTAGACCGGGTTGGACAGCGGACGGATCACGTCGTCATTGTAGTTGACCGCATCGGCGATGTTCTCGCCCATCGTCCGCCCGTTCACCGTCATGACGGAGAGATCCAGCTTGTCGCCAAGCTCTTTGATCAGCGCGGGCAGACCGCCCGCGTAAAAGAAGTCCTCCATCAGGTATTCCTTGCCCGAGGGGCGGATGTTGGCGATCACCGGGGTGCCGTGGCCGATCTCGTCCAGGTCCTCGAGCGTCAGAGGCACCCCCGCGCGGCGGGCCATCGCGATCATGTGGATGATCGCGTTGGTGGAACAGCCGGTGGCCATTGCCACGGTCACGGCATTGCGCGTGGACTGGGGCGTCATGATCTTGTCCGGCGTGAGGTCCTCCCAGACCATTTCCACCGCGCGGCGGCCACAGGCGGCAGCCATGCGCTTGTGCCCGGCATCCGGCGCCGGGATCGACGATGCGCCGGGCAGGGTCAGGCCCCAGCCATCGGCGATGCTCATCATGGTACTGGCGGTGCCCATCGTCATGCAGGTGCCATAGCTGCGCGCGATACCGCCCTGCACACCGTCCCATTGGTCCTTGGTGATGGTCCCCGCGCGGCGTTCGTCCCAGTATTTCCAGACATCCGTGCCAGAGCCCAGCTTCTGCCCGGCGTAGTTGCCGCGCAGCATCGCCCCCGCGGGCATGAAGATGAAGGGCAACCCCATGCTGACCGCCCCCATGACCAGCGCGGGCGTGGACTTGTCGCAGCCGCCCAGCAGGACGACCCCGTCAATCGGGTGGGCGCGCAGAGTCTCCTCCACCTCCAGCGCGCCCATGTTCCTGTAAAGCATCGAGGTTGGCTTCAGGAACTGTTCCGAAAAGCTGTGTACCGGCATTTCGACCGGCATGCCACCTGCTTGATAGACGCCCTTCTTCACGAACTCGGCGCGGTCGCGCAGGTGGTGGTGGCAGGGCGACAGGTCAGACCACGTATTGATGATGGCGATGACCGGCTTGCCTTCCCAGTCTTCGCCGTCCAGCCCCATCTGCATGGCGCGCGACCGATGCCCCATCGAACGCAGGTCATCCGGTGCGAACCAGCGGGCAGAGCGGAGGTCTTCGGGTTTCTTGGTCATTGTCCGGTCTTTCTCAGGAAATCGGTTGTGCGTACTGGAACATCAGGAAGACGATCAGCGCCGCCAGCGCAAGACCGAAGACCCAGGGCCAGATCCCGTAACCGTTGATGTCGTCGTGACTGTCGCGTCCGATCATTGGGTCTCTCCTCAGTTCAGGAATTCAGGCAGGAAAAGCGCGATCTGCGGGAAGAACATGACCAGCAGCAAACCCACGATCTGCAGCCCGATGAAGGGCAGGACCGAGATGAAGATCTCTTGCAGGGTCACGTCCTTGGGCGCCACCGACTTCAGCCAGAAACAGGCCGGGCCAAAGGGCGGCGACAGGAAGTAGATCTGGATGTTCATCACGAAGAGGATGCCGAACCAGATCTTGGCCTGGTCCTCGGTCAGGCCCAGGTCCGGCGCCAGGGTCATGATGACCGGGGCAAAGACCGGCACGGTGATCAGCACGATTGCGATCCATTCCATGAAGGTGCCCAGCACCATAAGGATCAGCATCATGACCAGCACCGTACCCAGCGCCGACAGCCCGAGATCAAGGAAGAGCGAACGCATGAACTCTCCGCCACCCACGAGGTTGAAGATGCCGACAAAGCTGACCGCGCCCAGCACCAGCCAGATGATGGTACCGACCGTCGTCATGGTGCCCAGCATGGCCGCCGACAGCACGTTCCACTCGAACTTGTTGCGCACGGCGGCGATGAACAGCGCACCGATGCAGCCCACTGCGGCCGCCTCTGTCACCGAGGCGATGCCGCCGTAGATCGACCCCATGACAGAGGCGATCAGCAGGATGCAGAGCAGCACCGCCGTCATGCGGTCCTTGGACAGTTTCTTTTCCGTGCCCGTGATCTCTGCCACCTCGGCGGCAGTCGGGGCCAGGCTGTGGTTCAGGTTCACCCGGATCAGGACGTAGCCCGCGTAGAACACCGCCAGCATGATCCCCGGAATGGCACCGGCCATGAACAGGTCACCGATGCCCACCTCTGCGGCCAGCCCGTAGACGATCATGATAATCGACGGCGGGATCAACGTGGCCAGCGCCCCCGAGGCACAGATCAGCCCGATGGACAGCTTTCGGTCATAGCCAAGGCGGAACATCTGCGGCAGGGCGACAAGGCCCAGCATCACGATCTCGCCGCCCATGACGCCGGACATGGCGGCCAGGATCACGGCCACGACCGTGGTCTGCACCGCCACGCCGCCGCGCAGGTTCCCGGCAAAGATCGACATGGCATCGAACAGGTCCTCGGCGATGCCCGCCCGTTCCAGGATCGAGGCCATCAGGACAAAGAAGGGCACGGCAACCAGGCTGTAATGTTCCAGCAGGCCCACCGCGTTCGACGAAACCAGGAACAGGCCGCGCGGACCGAAAAACCCGATCGCCATGACGACCGAGACAAAGAGGGTCACGATGCCCAGCGGCATCCCCGTCATCATCAGCGCGATCAGCAGGACCACCATGATGATCGAGATCGTGCCAAGGTCCATCTGGCGCAGGTTGAGCGCCTTGGACGGGTCCATCGCCTTGCCGAGGCCCGAAATGAAGTCCGAGAACATCACCGCGATCTGAACATCCAGCACATGCGCCAGGAAGGCAGAGACGAAATAGAGGACAAAGTAGGCGCCCGCGATCTTGACCAGCATCCTTGCGGTCGGGCTGGTCAGGTGCCGATGCAGGTTCATCATCAGCTGGGCGAGATACATGAACCCGCCGATGACCATCAGGCTCTTCATCATCATCGGCATGGGCGAGTTGAAGGCAGAGCCCGATTTCTCGATCCGTCCAACGCTGTCATAGGCCCGGATCGAGGCATCGCTCAGCAGCATGTAAAGCGCGATGACCCCGATGATCATCGCAAACAGTTCCAGCCACCAGCGCTGCGCCTTGCTGGCCATGTTGTGGATCACCGTGATCGCGATATGGCGCTGTTTCATGGTGACGTAGCCGGCCGACAGCATCCAGGCGGCGGCGACGATGGTCATGACCGTTTCAAAGGCCCAGTAGGTGGGCGCATGCAGGACGTAGCGGGAAAACACCTCCCAGAGCGTGGCAAGGGCCGCGACCATGTAGAAGGTGGAAATGGCGATGCCGGTGATATGGCTGGTATGTTCGACCACCGTATATTGCGACCTCGGCAGGTCCGCCTCGTCGTGCAGCGGGTCCTGGGCGCCGATCTCGATCTCGGTCTGGTCCAGGGCGTCGTCTAGGTTGCGCGTCATCGCTCGATGTTCCTATCCCGGCCGTCCCCGGGTCACGGGGCGGTCTTGTGGCGCGTCGGTTGGGGTCTTGGTCCGGTGTCTTGTCGCGGCGTGGCACGCCCGCGGCTGGCGGGCGTGCCGATGTCACTCGCGGCGGGCCTCAGAGCAGGCCGGCTTCTTTCATGAAGGCGACATGCGCGTCGTAGACTTCCTTGGCCAGGTCAGATCCGGCGGCAAAGTCTTCCCAGGCTTCCTGGGCGATCTTGCGGAACTTGTCGCGCTCTTCCTGCGGCCAGTCGATGACGGTGATCTCACCCTCGGCCTTGTCGCGGGCGACAAGCTGGCGGTCGAGACGGTCGAAGTGCTGGCGCAGGCCGTTGTAGGCAGCGAGATACCAAGTTTCGAGCGCAACTTGCTCGGCCTCGGTCAGCTCTTCCCAGACCGCCTCGGAGACAGTGAACTGCAGGATCGGGGTAGAGTGGATGCCGGGGTAGATCGGGTACTTGGCGATCTTGTGCATGCCGTTTGCATCGTTGTTGGCATAGGCCGAGTTGTCGGCGGCGTCGATCACGCCCTTTTCAAGCGCGCCATAGGTTTCCGACCCGGCCATCGAGACCGGAGCGGCCCCTGCCCGCTTGAACACGTCGGCGGCCAGGCCCTCGGGAGAGCGGATCTTCAGGCCCGCCAGGTCCGCCACGCCGCGCACCGGCACCTTGGAGACGAAGGCCTCGCGCGCATAGGCGCCGCAACCGACCACGTGGACACCCGGGTAATGCGCATCAAAGAGCTTTTGCAGCATTTCCTTGCCGCCGCCCTGGGCGCAGAAGGCCTGGATCTGGTCGGCGGAATCGTACCCGGCGATCAGGTCGCCCATCAGGGCAAAGGCGGGGTCGACGCCGGCGAAATAGTTGATCGAGGTCAGGTCGCCGTCAAGGATGCCGACACCGATGGCCTCGGGGGTTTCGCGGCGCGGCACGACCGCGTTGATCGGCAGCAGCTCGACGGTAAGCGTCCCGCCGGTCATAGCCTCCAGCTTGGGCACCCATTCCTCGTTCAGGTAGGCCAGCGAGGCATGGCTGGCGTTGGACGAGGTCTGGATCTTCAGCACACGATCCGCGGCGCTGGCCGCGCTGGCAGTTGCCAGGGCTGCGACCGCCACGACCCCTGCCCTGGACAGCGTCTTGAGCATCTCGAATTTCATAGGTTCCTCCCGTTCTGCGCTGCGCGCCACGCTCCCTCACGTGACTTCATCAGCAGCTAGGCGAACTAATATATTAGTTGATCCAGAGCGTCAATCTTGATTGAATACCATTGCCCACCCTCCTAGATCCTCGACATCCGCAGGCTGGGCGCAGGGAGTGGTCCGACGATGTCCTCGATTGAACAAAGCTTTGGCGACACGGCGAAAACCGCCCCGACCTCGGCGGCGGGGACGGTCTACGACGCGCTGCGGGGCAAGATCGTGTCGCTGGACTACCCGCCCGGCACCTCGCTCTCGCGCAATGCGCTGGCGCAGGAATATGGCGTCAGCCTGACCCCCGTGCGCGAGGCGATGCAGCGGCTGGAAGAAGACGGGTTGCTGCGGATCATGCCGCAATCGGGCACCGTCGTGAACCGGATCGACGTCGACCAGCTGTACGAGACGCAGTTTCTCCGGATCGCTGTCGAAACCGAGGTGGTGCGCCGCCTTGCGTTGGCGCCTCAGCCAACCATCCTGGCCCGCGCCCGCGCCATCGTGCGGATGCAGGAAACCCTTGTCGGCGACACCGAGCAGATGGGCATGTTCAACGAACTGGACCGTGCCTTTCACCGGACACTTTTTGCCGGGGTCGGCATGACCAACCTCCAGCAGATGCTGGTCCGGCGCATGGGACACCTGCTGCGCTGCCAGCGGCTGGACCTGCCGTCCGAGGGCAAGATGGCCGACATCGTGGACCATCACAAACGCATCCTGGCCGGGATCGAGGCCGGCGATGCCGAGGCCGCGACAGAGGCCATGCGCAGCCATCTTTCCGGCACGATCAGCCGCCTGGACATGCTGCGTGCCCGTTTTCCCGACCATTTTTCGGACCCGGCGCCCGGCACCTGACAAGCTGCCCCGCCGCGATTGCGCGCTCAGGGGAATGCGCCTAGGCTCGGCTGGATTGCGAAATCGTGCCGGAGGTCAACGACGTGCCAGAGATCGAGCCAAACCCGTTCAAGGGCCAGGGGATATTGCAGGACTGGCCCCTGCCCGCCTCCGATCCGGCGCCCGTCTCGGCCCTGCTGGCACGCTGCCCGAAGCATGCGCCCACGCCCCTGCGCGATGCGCCGGACCTGGCCTCTGCCTGCGCTGTCGCGGGGTTGCACATCAAGGATGAGAGCGGACGCATGGGGCTTGGCAGCTTCAAGGCGCTTGGTGCGGCCTATGCCATCGCGCGGGACGCCTGCGCTGCGGGGGGCGATCCGCCCTCGGCCGCGGGACGCACCTATGTCGCGGCCAGCGCGGGCAACCACGGTCTGTCGGTGGCCGCCGGGGCCGCCGTCTTTGGCGCCCGCGCGGTGATCTACCTGGCCGACACGGTGCCAGAGGCCTTTGCCGACCGGCTGCGCGCCAAGGGGGCCGAGGTCGTGCGGGCGGGCGCCACCTACGAGGACAGCATGGCCGCCGCCGAACAGGCCGCCGCCGACAAGGGCTGGACCCTGCTGTCCGACAGTTCCTGGGAGGGCTATACCGATGCGCCGCTGGCAGTCATGGAGGGCTACCTGCAACTGGCCACCGAGTCCGTCGAGCAGATGCCGGAACCGCCCACGCATATCCTGTTGCAGGCCGGTGTCGGCGGCATGGCCGCAGCCCTTGCCGCACATTTTCGCGCCGCCTGGGGCGATGCCCCGCAGATCGTCGTGGTGGAACCGGATGCCGCCCCTGCCCTGCGGGACAGCATCCGTGCGGGCCATGCCGTGACCGCGCCGGGCCCGGTGTCCTGCATGGGGCGCCTCGACTGCAAGACGCCTTCGATGATCGCCTTGGCCGGGCTGTCGCGGGATGCGGATAGCTTTGCGACCCTCAGCGAAGCCGAGGCGCAGGATGGCGTCGCCACGCTGGCCCGGCACGGGCTGGCCACCACACCGTCGGGCGGGGCGGGACTGGCCGCGCTGATTGCCGGACTGCCAGGGATCGGGACAGAGGCGCGGGTGCTGGCGGTGCTCAGCGAAGGCCCCGAGGATGGCTGACGGGCGCCCCGGGTTCGGTGCAGGCGAATACCGCCGCCGCTGGGCCGCGCTGCAGGCCCGCATGGCAGAGGCGGGCGAGGATGCGCTCTTGCTGACCGGCCCGGCGGATGTCTTCTACCTGACCGGCTTCCTGACCCGCTTCTGGGAAAGCCCGGCCCGGCCCTGGTTCATCGTGCTGCCCGCCACGGGAGACCCCGTCGCGGTGATCCCCGAGATCGGGACCCACCTGATGGGCCAGTGCCACGTGGGCGAGGTCCGCACCTGGCCTGCGCCTGACCCGGTGGATGACGGCATCGGCCTCTTGACCGAGACGCTGGCCGCGCTGGTCCCCGAACGGGGCCGGATCGGCCTGCCGATGGGGCTGGAAACCAGCCTGCGGATGCCGCTGGCCGACTATCGTCGCCTGACCGCCGCCCTTGCCCCCCGTGCCTTTTCCGATGCCACCGATACGGTGCAGCGCGTCCGAGAGATCAAGTCCGAGCTGGAAATCACCGCCATCCGCGAGACCTGTACCCTTGCCGCGCGCGCCTTTGACGCCGTGCCCGCCATCGTCGCCGCCGAGCGCACTCTGGATGCGATTTTCCGGAGCTTCCAGGGTGCCTTGCTGGAGGCCGGGGCCGACTGGGTCAGTTACACGGCGGGCGGTGCCGGTCCGGGCGGCTATGGCGACGTGATCTCGCCGGCCCTGCGCGTCCCGGTCCGGCGCGGCGACGTGCTGATGCTGGACACGGGCGCGGTGAAAAACGGTTATTTCTGCGACTTCGACCGGAATTTCAGCATCGGACCGCCCGATGACGACACCCGCCGCGCGCAAACCGCGCTGTACGAGGCGACAGAGGTCGCCCTGAACCGCCTGCGCCCCGGCATGACGGCGCGGGATGCACACCGGCTGCTGACCTGCGCCCTCTCTGAACGCGGCGCGACGCCCGGCGGCGGGCGGCTGGGGCATGGGCTGGGCCTCACGCTGACGGAATGGCCCTCTTTCACCGATCGGGACACGACCCTGCTGCACGAGAACATGGTGCTGACGCTGGAACCCTCGGTCGAGATCGCGCCGGGCCGGATCCTTGTCCACGAAGAGGATATCGTGCTGCGTGCCGACGGGCCGGAGCTGTTGACGGAACGCGCGCCTTTCGACCTGCCGGAGATCGAGATTTGAGCGGCTTTCCCTTCGATCTCGACACGCCGGAAAGGGTCACCCTGGGCCTGATCGTCTTGCATGTGGACGAAACCATCGAAGGTGATTTCCGCCGCATCTTTCCGGGTCCGGACGTGGCCCTTTATATGACGCGCATCCCCTCGGGGGCCGAGGCCACGCCCGAGACGCTGGGCCGGATGGAGGCGGACCTGCCGCGCGTGACCGCGCTCTTGCCCCCTGCCGCACAGTTTTCCGCCGTGGGATATGGCTGCACCTCGGGCACCACGATGATTGGCGCAGACCGGGTGACGGATCTGGTGAGCGGCGCCTGCCGGACTGGCGCGGTCTGCAACCCGCTGAGCGCCGCACGCGCCGCCTGCCGTCACCTGGGCATCCGCCGTCTGGGGCTGGTCTCGCCCTATCGCCCGGACGTGGCGCAACCCGT
This sequence comes from Mameliella sp. LZ-28, assembly GCF_012274245.1. Taxonomy (NCBI): domain Bacteria; kingdom Pseudomonadati; phylum Pseudomonadota; class Alphaproteobacteria; order Rhodobacterales; family Roseobacteraceae; genus Antarctobacter; species Mameliella sp. LZ-28. The sequence goes on from NZ_JAANYX010000037.1 coordinate 56,731, forward strand.
CTGCGATGCCTTAGCCGGGGACGGAACAGAAATCGCCCGCGCCGTGCATTTCGGCGAGGCGATCGAGGCCAATGTCGCGCGCATCTCCGGCAACAGCGTCAAGGCCGCCGCGCGCGAGGTCGCCCGACACGGGGACATAGACGGGATATTCCTGTCCTGCACCAACCTGCGCACGCTGGACGTGATCGGACCGCTGGAACAGGAGTTGGGTCTGCCGGTCTTTGGCAGCAACCTGGCCCTCGCCTGGGCGATGGCGCGCGCCGCCGGGCCGCAGGTCGTGCCCCGACTGGACTGCCGGTTGATGCAGGCTGAACCGGCCTGAGCGTCAGTCGCCGCCGTCTCGGTAATTCAAGGACTGGTCGCGCCTGTGGGCCGAGGTATCCAGCCGCCGCGAGGCACGCGTGCCCGGCACCAGCAGTTCCGCCTTGCGGAAATAGGCGCGCAGCTCTTCCTTGACGATGCCGAAATGCTTGCGGACCTCACGCACGTTCATCGACTGCCAGGGCTCTTCCTCCAGCGGGACAAGGTGCAGATCCCGGTTCGGCAGGTTGTCGATGGAATAGCCCACTCCCAGCCGATAGCTGGGGATGTGTTCGGGGCTGAATTGCCAGACCTTGGGATACAGCGTGGTCGAGACGTGGATGAAGGTATCGACGGCCTCATCCGTGATGTCCGAGGCCGCGCCCATCGTCGCCCCGATGATAAACGCCTCGTCCTGAACGTGCAGGCCACGGCCCAGCAGGACGTGGATGCAGTCATGCCTTTCAAGGCTGATGGCGCCAGGCAGCGCGTCGGGGCTTTCGGGGTTCTCGTATTTCCGGATGATCTCGGGCACGTCCTCGGCCTCGGCGGCGGGCATGGTTGCCAGCACCTCGGCCAGGGTCATTTCGTCGGTGTCCAGTCCCGGGCTCCATTCGTCCCATTGCAGCAGCGCGCGGCCCATGCCCTAGTTTTCCCCATCGAAGGCGGTGATCGGATCGAAACTGGCGTTTTCGGCCACGGCCGCCTGCAGCGCCTCTGCCAGCTTGCCCACATCGTCCACCGCGACATAGCTGGTGTGGCCTTCGGCGTTCAGGACATGGCGCCGCCCGATACCGATGCCGATTGTGGCCACCTGCACTGGCGTCTTGTTCACCGTTTCGATCACCTCGCGCACCAGCAGATCGGGATCGTCCGCCGCGCCATCGGTGGTGACGATGATCCTGTAGGTGCCAAAAGACCGCGAGCGCGCCGCCTCTTCGGACAGCAGGTCACGCGCCGCCGACAGCGCCGGCCCCAGCGGGGTCGAGCCGGTCGAGCGCAGCGGAGACAGCCTGCCCGGCAGGATGTCGGCGGCATCCTCGACCGTCTCGAACGGCAGGACCAACCCGGCGTTCAGCGCCAGGACACCGACCCTGTCGTTGGGGTCCATCATGCGCACCGCTTGCAGCACCGCGGCCTTGGCCTGTTCCAGGTCGGACCCCATCGAGCCGGAATCGTCCAGCACGATCATGGTAAAGATGCGGTCCGGGTCCGGCATCGTCTCGACGTCCGGCACCTCGATCAGCGGCGGCCAGGCGGCCAGCGCCTCCCAGTCCACCGTGCCCATGTCGGTCGAGGGCGCGTAGGCGGGCGGCTCCGACACCGTGTTGTAGAAGACGAAGCCGCTTGCGGCCACGACGCCGGCCACGGCCAGGAGGACGATTTTTGCCTTGCTCATGTCACCATCCCCCGTGTCATAGCGGATCGAAGGTGGTGGCTTCGGCCTGGGCCGTCAGCACCCGGAAAACGACACGCATGTTCTGCCGCCACTCCGCCTCGGTGGTGGGCGGGTTGAACTTGGGGGCGGAAATACCGACGCCGTCGACGATGAACTGGTCGCGGATCAGCCGGATGCCATTGTCCTCGGCGTAGGTTTCCAGCGCGTCGACCACGGCGATGGCCCGCTGCAGCGACAGGTTCTGCGTCGAGGTGCGGATGCCCCGCAGTTCCGACTTGGCGGCGCCGTCCTTTTGCCGGCGCAGGAAATGCAGCGGGTCGGCATGGCCTTCGACGGTGATGATCGCGCCCGAGTAGGTCGAGGCCAGGCGCAGGATCTCGGCGAAATCCTCGGCGTAGAGATCAGCGGGGAAATCCGGCGTGTCCGGCTCGAAGTAGACCTGGAAGTCGATCTTGGTATTGGCGTCCAGCTGGCCGGTACGGCGCAGGCGATTGACGGCCTGCGCCGCCTTTTCCGGGTTGAAGGCAGCGACCTGGCGGTCGTCGAGGTTCTTCAGCCCGTCGGTCAGCGTGGTGTAATCCCACTCCGCCGTGGCAAGCTCATGCGGAAAGTCGATCATGCCCGCGCCGCGCAGCGCGGTGGCAACTTCTTGGCTGAGCACGTCGAAGCGCCGCAGGTCCGCCGGGTCGGCGAAATGGCGGGCGTTGCCCGACCAGCCGTCGGTGATCGCGTCCATCCAGAGGAACACGCCCTCTTCCTGCGGCAGCCCGCCCAGGAACTCGTCCGCCATCAGCTGCGCCATCTGGGCACGGTCGGGATTGCCTTCCTCGGCCATGAAGGCGCGCATCTGCTCTTCGGCCCGGAACAGCGCGTTGACCAGCTGGGCGATCTCGTCCCGATGGGCGTCGAAGTAGTCCGCCCGCACAGCGATGTAGTCGGACACCACCGAGGTGGCCTCCAGTGTCGAGATCAGGATCGTCGATCCCTTGACCGACCCCTCGGCCCCGGTGCCCACGGCCCCGCCCGAAGTCAGGAAACGCGCATCGGGCAGGATCACCGCCGCCGCATCGGCCTTGCCGTCGGCAAAGAGATTGGCAGGCGTGTCGCCATCGCCGGTCAGCGCCTCGGCCCAGACCACGGTCACATCGTCAAAGCTGAGGCCTGCGTCCGACAGCACCCGGCCCACGAAATCGACATGAGGCCCGTAGGCCTGGATGGCGATGCGTTTACCCGCCAGATCGGCGGGGCGGCGGATACCCTCCCCCGCGACGATCCCATCACCGGCCGACCAGCTGTGCTTGAAGAACACGATCTGTTCGGTCCTGGGGTCGGCCTCTGTCACCGGGGCGGCGGCCATCAACATGCCCAGCGTGCCGCGCAGGAACGGAGTGTCACAGGCCAGGTAGTCCTCGACCTGGCCCGCGAACCTGTCCTTGACCGACAGGGTCAGCTCCCATCCCGCGTCCTGCAGCAATCCGCCGCGCGGGGACAGGGAATTGCCGTTGGCATGGACGACGACGCCATCCGCCCCCCAGGCGATCAGGGGCATCTTCTGGGTGGTTCCGCCGGAACAGTCGCGCACCGGGCTGGTGACGACCTGGGCCAGCGGATCACCGGTCTCGGCCATCGCCGGCAGGCCGGGGACGGCCAGAACCAGCACTGCGCAAAGGGATCGAATAAGTTTCTTCATAACAAGTCCTTCGTCGTTGTCGGGGACTTGGCCCCGGAAATTCAACGCCATCTCAGCGGCGCAGCAGGGTCTCTGCGGTCGATGATGCCACTTCGACCTTTTCAAGCAAAGACGTGATCGCCCGTGCCTCCAGCCCGTCCAGCGCGTCGTGCAGGCTCTGGATGCTGGTGCGCAGGTGCGCGCGGCTGGCCTCGACATCCTTGCCATCGCCACCCGTGCGGGCGCGCAGGGCGCCGTGGGTCTCGATGGCCTCGACCACCAGGTCGGACCGAGCCAGAACCGCCTGCACGCGCGGCAATTCGCCCGGCGCGTAGAACAAGCTGCGCGCCAGGGCGTCGAACCTGTCGGCGGTCCGGGTCAGCAGCGCGGCGATGTCCTCTTGCGTGCCCGGCACGATGCGGCGGATACGGCGGGCACGGTCATGGGTTTCGATCACCGTGGCCAGCGCGGTGGCATGACGTCCGGACTGGGCGCCGTGCAACTGGTCGAAGGCATGCGACAGCAGCGCCGCCTCGGAATGCAACATGCGCGCGGGCAACAACATCAGCGCCCCCAGCGTCAGCGCCAGCCCCAGCACCACCGCAATAACGACATGGGCGCCCGGAAACCACAGCGGCAGGCGCACGAAGGCCAGGTAGGCCAGTCCCGCCAGCAGCGCCGCCACCAGCACCACCAGCATCGGAAAGACCGGTGTTCGCGCCGACAGGCTGTCCCCGCTGAAGACCCGGTCGTGCATGGTCATGGCCGCACCTGCCACGTCAGCGTCACCCGGGCCAGGCTGGACTGATAGGCGCGATCCCCCATGCCGTCCTCGCGCGGCAACGGATCGCCACCGCCGACGCCCCCGGCCCAGTCGATGCGGCGAGGCGGGAAGCCGGCGTCCAGCGCCACCTGCCGCGCGGTCTCGGCGCGTTCTTCGGAAAGCCTCAGGTTGGCGGCCTCGTCCCCCTGTGTGCCGCTGTGGCCGGTGATCCGGATGACGATGCGATCATCTGCAGCAAGCTGAGAAAGTTGCGCTTTCAGACGCGCCTCCTCGCCCGTGGCAAAGCCGGTTCCGCGGCTGAAGACATAGTCCTCGCTGGCCGGTCTCAACGCCGCGCCGGCGATGCCAAGCGCCGCGGCGCCGCCCAGGGCCGCGGCGACCAGCACCGCCCCGATGATCGCTCGGCGGGGCAGTCCCGGGCCGGAACGGGTCGACGGGCTGGCGGCATTCTGTGACGTCACGGGTCAGGCTCCATGCAATGACTTTGTCGAACATGGATAGCATAACCGTGATTTTGCGGGGAAACAGGTCTTGATATCCCCCGGCCCCGCAATTGCCCTGTGACGTGCAGATGCCTAGTTTTTCATCGGCTTCCGATGTCTTTGCCGTCTCAGGGCAGAGTTGCGGGGAAGGCAAGGCCCGACGCTTTGGCACAGTCGCGGATACGGGTCAGCACCTCGTCCGGCAGGGCAATGCCCTGCGTTTCCGCCGCCGCCATCGCGCTTGCGGCACGGTCGCCCGGAATGCGCACCGGCCCGCGCCCCGGGATTGGCGTGCTGTCGCGGCAGGCGGCGTTGAGATGATCCACCTGCGCCTCGAAGGCCCCTGCCCCGGCAAAGGCCGCCGGATCCATGACCTGCAGAAAGACATTCGCTCCCCAGCGGTCCGGCGCCTCGACCCGTCCATGCCCGGAAAGGCCCTGGGTCAGCATCTCGACCATCAGGCTCATGGCAAAGCCCTTGTGGCCGTGATCCATGCCCCCGACCGGCAGGATCGACCCCTTGGGGTTGGCATTGACCACGTTCGGGTCCGTGGTCGCATTCCCCTCGGCGTCCAGCATCCACGGATGGGCAAATTGCGTGCCACTGTTGATGTGCTCGCGCACCTTGGACACCGTGGTGATCGAGGCACAAGTGTCGATCAGCACAGGGTGATCGCCGCCCGGATAACCGATGGCCCAGGGATTCGGCGTCAGCAGCGGCTCGACCCCGCCAAAGGGCGCGACCCATTGGCCGGAAGGGTCGGAAGTGGCGATATAGCAGATTTGCCCCTGCAAGGCAGCGATACGGGTCAGCGTCGACAGGCAGCCGATGTGATGGCTGCGCCGGATCGCGATGGCGGCGATGCCGGTTTCGCGGGCGCGGGCCATCGCCGAGTCCAGCGCATGTGTCATGACCCAGTGACCGGGCAGGTAGTTGCCGTCCCAGACCTGTGTCGCGCCGCGATCTGTGACGACCTCGTGACTGCCGTCCGAAGTCATCCGGCCAGAGGCCAGTTCCGGCAGGTAGTAGGACACCATCGAAATCCCGTGCGTCATGACCCCAAGCTCATCGGTCCGGATCAACAGGTCGGCAACCACACGCGCCTTCTCGGGGTCAAGGCCGCCGCCTGTCAGCAGGCTATGGGCCAGGTCGAACAGGTCGTCACGGGCAAAGCGCTGCATCAGGCAGCCTCGAAGGTCAGGTGCACCTTGACCGATTTCGTCCGATCCGCAGCGACGGCAAAGGCCTGCGCGGCCTGTTCCAGCGGAAAGCGCGCGGTGACGATGGGCGCGACGTCGATGCTGCCCGAGGTGATGGCCCGGACGGCCTCGGCAAATTCCTCGTGGAAGCGGTGCGTGCCCTGGACGCGGATTTCCTTGGCCACCAGCGCATTGATCGGCATCGGCGTATCGCCGACGACGCCGACCTGCACCAGGACACCGCGCGGGCGCAGCGTGGCGATGGCAGACCGGATCGCAGGCGCGGCGGCGGAGCATTCGAACACGGTGTGGAAATGCCCCTTGTCGGCGGCATAGGCCTCCATCGCGTCGGGGTCCTTGGCGACGTTGATGGTGCGGGTCGCGCCCATTGCGCGGGCAACCTCCAGCGTTGCGTCCTGAAGGTCGGTGACGACGATTTCCGACGCGCCTTCGCGCGCCGCGATGGCAACGCAAAGCGCACCGATGGGTCCGGCGCCGGTGACCAGCACGCGTTTGCCAGCGATCTCCCCGGCCATGTTCGCCGCGTGCAGGCAGACCGCCAGCGGCTCGGCACAGGCCACGGCGCCCAGGTCGGCGCCCTCGGGCAAGGGGATGCACTGCGCGGCCTCCACGACGATCCGGTCGCGGAACAGACCCTGTTCATGTGGCAGGCGGATGGCAGACCCGTTGAACCGCATGTTCAGGCAATGCATCGGCAGGCCCTCGGCGCAATACGCGCACGCGCCGCAGGGACGGCTGGGATTCAGGGCCACCGGATCGCCCGGCGAGACATGCGACACACCCTCGCCCACCGCCATGACGCGGCCCGAGGCCTCGTGGCCCAAGATGATCGGCTCGCGCACGCGGATGGTGCCGATGCCGCCGTCCGAGAGGTAGTGCATGTCCGACCCGCAGATCCCGCCGGCGGCGACGGCGACAAGCACCTGTCCCGGCCCCGGTGCGGCGACCTCCTCGGTTTCGATACGCAGGTCGTTGGCGCCGTAAAGACGGCAGACTCGGGTTTGCATGTCGGTCCTCCTCAGTTGGTCAGGACGGATGGCAGCCAGGTGGCCAGCGGCGGAAAGAAGGACACCGCCAACAGCACCAGGATGTTGGTCAGAAGGAAAGGCAGGATCGCGCGGACCACCGGCGCCAGCGGCAGCCGGGCGATATTGGCGCAGACAAAGAGGCAGACCCCCACCGGCGGCGTGGTCAGCCCGATCATCAGGTTCAGCACCGCGAAGGTGGCGAAATGCAGCGGATCGATGCCCACCGCGTTCGACAGCGACAGAAGCGGCACGAAGAGGATGATCAGCGCCGCGATCGTCTCCATGAACATGCCGACAAACAGCAGCAGGATGTTGATCAGCAGGATCACCAGGATCCTGTTCTCCGTCACGGACAGGACGGAATCCGCGATGGCCTGCGGGATGCGTTCGGACACGAGGATCCAGCCAAAGACATTGGCAAAGCCCACCAGCGCCAGGATGCCTGCGGCGGACACAGCGCTGTCGGCCACGATGCCCGGGACCTTTCGCAACGGCAGCTCGCGGTAGATGAAGGCGCCGACGATGAAGGCATAGACAGAGGCGACGACCGCGGTTTCGGTTGGCGTCGCATAGCCCGACAGCAGCCCGTAGATGATCAGGAAGGTCATGGCGATGGCCCAGATCGCCCCGCCGAAGCTGCGCGCAACCTCTCCCCAGCCCTGCCAGGGTTGATGCGGATAACCGCGCCGGACAGAGATGACGTAGCAGGTCACCATCATGGCGACGCCCATCAGGATGCCGGGGATGGCGCCCGCAAGGAACATCTTGCCGACCGAAATCCCCGACAGCGCGCCGACGATGATCATCGGCACAGACGGCGGGATGATCGGGCCGACCGTGGACGAGGCCGCAGTGACAGCGGCCGAGAAATCAGCAGGGTAGCCCGCCTTCTTCATGCCCGGGATCAACACGCCGCCAAGGCTGGCCGCATCGGCCACCGCCGTGCCGGTGATGCCGCCGAACAGCATTGAGGCCGAGATGTTTGTCAGGCCCAGCCCGCCCCTGATCCATCCCACGATGGCATTGGCAAAGCGGATGATCCGTTGGGTGATCCCGCCCTGGTTCATCAGGTTGCCTGCCAGGATGAACCCCGGGATCGACAGCAGGACAAAGACATCCATACCCGCGTACATCTTTTGCGGCATGACCACGGGGGGCATCCCCGCAAACAGAAGGTAGGCCAGCGACGACAGGCCAAGGGTGATCGCGACGGGAATGCCCAGGGCAAGACCGGCCACGAAGACCGAGAAGAGGATTGCAACGTCCACGGATCACTCCTCCTCGGGACGGTGGGGTTTGCCGTCTTCGGTGCCGGACAGCATGCCGATGACGCGCAGCACGGCAAAGACGGCCAGTCCGACCAGCATCAGCCAGACGGTGAAATGGACATAGTCCATGCGGATTCCCAGCGCGGGAGAGGTCTGCATCTTGCCGATGGAGACGTAGCGCCAGGCGTGCGACAGAAGGAAGATGGCCAGCCCGGCGGTGGCCAGTGCCGCCAAGAGGCGCAGGAGCCACGGCAGCGGCGCGGGCAGCGCTTCGCTGATGACATCCACGTTCACCAGGTCGCCCGACCGCATCGCGGCCCCGGCGCCAAAGGCCACCATGTAAAGCAGCGCGTAGCGGGTCAGTTCCTCGGTCCAGACCGGCGAGGTGCCCGCCAGCCGCCCGATGACCTGGACCAGCACGGCCCCCATCAGCACCGCAAAGCCCAGGCCTGCCCCGATCCGCGCAAGCAGGACAACGGCCCCGATAAAGCGATCAACGTGTTTCACCGTGTTCCCCCTGTCAATCAGGCCGGCGCCACGGACCCGCGGCACCGGCCAGGTTTTCATGCGAACGCGCGGATCTTATTGCGCGAAAAGCTCTTCGACGATCGGCTTGATCTCGTCGTTGACGTTGGCCAGGACGGCATCCTTGGCCGCCACCTGGAAGGCAGCCGCATCGACGTCGACAAAGGTCATGCCCTGCGATTCCAGGAAGGCGCGGTCGTCGGCCAGGCTCTGCTCGAACAGCTCACGCTCGTAGGCCTGCGCGCGCTTGGCGGCTTCCATAACGGCATCCTTGTCGGCATCCGACAGCTTGGCCCAGGTGGATTCCGCGATTGTCAGGTAGATCCAGGACCGGACGTGATCGGTCAGGTTGACGTGGCTCTGCACCTCGTAGAACGAGGCCGAGCGGATCAGCGCCAGCGGGTTTTCCTGCGCTTCGATGGTGCCGTTCTGCAGCGAGGTGAAGACCTCGGAGAAGGCCATCGGGCCGGGATTGGCGCCCAGCGCCTTCCAGACGTCCACAAACAGCGGCACGTTCGGCACGCGCATCTTGAGGCCGTTCAGGTCGGCGGGCGTGGTGATCGCACGGTTCGAGGTCAGGTCGCGCGCGCCACGGGCGAAATAGGCGATCGGGCGGATCTGCACCTTGTCGACGATCTGCGCCTTGATGTCGTCACCCACCGGACCGGCGGCAAAGGCATCCATGTCCTCGATGGTCTGGAACGCATAGGGAACCGCCAGCAGGGCCGCCATCGGCGCCCAGTTCTGCAGGCTTTCGCCGGTGATGGTCATGTCGACCGTGCCCAGCTGCATGCCGTTGATCAGGTCGATTTCCTTGCCCAGCGACTCGTTCGGGAACACCTCGACCGCGATGCGGCCATCGGTCAGCGCCGACAGTTCCTCGCCGAACTTGACGCTGGCCTTGTGCCACGAGTTGTCCTCGTTGGCGAGGTGACCCAGCTTGAGCGTCATCTCCTGCGCCGCGACCGGCGCGGCGACCATTGCCGCCACGGCTGCGGCGATTGCGGTCATCCTGAAACCAAAAGTCATCCCTGTTCTCCTCCTTGGATGGGGGCATTCACCGGTTGCGGCAAGGCGCCGTCCGGCAATTCGAAATAGGCGGCATTGGCCGCCACGATCTGCGGGAGATCACTGAGGACCTCACGCAGGTGATGTCGGACCGCCGAATTGGCGCCGGTGATGGCGCCGCGTTCGATCTGGTCCACGATGTCACGATGCTGCGCGATCAGCTTGCGCAGCGGGAAGTGACCCAGCGACAGGAAACGGACCCTGTCCATCTGGGCCTTCAGGCCCTCGATCTGTTTCCAGGCCCCGCCCTTCCCGGCCGCTTCGGCCAGGGTGCGATGGAACAGGTCGTCGAGGTCGATGAAGTCGTTGGGGTCGCCGCCCTCGGCCTCTTCCTGCCGGATCAGTTGCCCGCGCAGTTCTGCAATGACCGCCGGGTCTGGCGCGCGAGCGAGGATCTTGGCGATGTCCGCCTCGATCGCCTCGCGCAGAAAGCGCGCGTCCAGCACTGCGGAATAGCCGATACGGCTCACGATGGTGCCCCGTTGCGGCAGGACGGCCAACAGCCCGAGATCGGCGAGGCGAATAAAGGCCTCGCGCACGGGTTGGCGGCTGACGTCATAGGTGCGGGCCACTTCGGACTCGGACAGCCTGTCGCCGGGCTTCAGATCATTGTGGATGATCCGTTCACGCAGAATCCGCAGGATCTGCCGCGAAATCGGCAAAGCCGGATCGAGTTCCCAAGTTCCGCTGCCCTCGGCATTCATGATTCGCCGTCCTCCCGATCGCTGGCTACCATACTTCCATACTAGTCAGCAATCACGCAGGGTGATAGAGAACCGCAAGACTTCAAAGCGGGAGGACACCATGAAGCAGACCTGGCGCTGGTTTGGTCCCAAGGACCTTGTGACAACCGATGACGTGGCGCAGGCGGGGGCCGAAGGCATCGTGTCGGCCCTGCACCACGTCCCCACCGGCACCGTCTGGAGCCGCGACGAGATCGCGAAGCGACAGGCAGAGATCGCACGCCTTTCCGATGGCAGCCCCTCGGGACTGGACTGGGCCGTGGTGGAAAGCCTTCCGGTTTCCGAGGACATCAAGAAGCAGCAGGGCGACTGGCGACAGCACATCGCCAACTACAAGGAAAGCCTGCACAATCTGGCTGCCTCCGGGCTGGAAGTGATCTGCTACAACTTCATGCCGGTGCTGGACTGGACGCGCACGGACCTAGCCTGGCGGCTGCCCAGCGGCGCCACCTGCATGCGGTTCGACCTGACCGATTTCGCCGCCTTCGACCTGCACATCCTGGCGCGGGACGGCGCCAGGGAAGACTATGACGCCGGGTTGCAAGAGGCCGCCGCACGTCGCTTTGCCGCGATGACCGACGAGGCGAAGGAGGCGCTGGCCGGAAACGTGGTCTACGGCCTGCCCGGCGCGGCAGAGCGATTCTCGCTCGAGGACGTGCGCGCGCATCTGGCCGAATACGCCGCCATGAGCGAAGCCACCCTGCGCGGCCACCTGGTCGACTTCCTGTCAGAGGTCGCCCCGGTGGCGCAGGAACTGGGTCTGAGGCTCTGCTGTCATCCGGACGATCCGCCCTTTCCGCTGCTGGGCCTGCCGCGGATCATGTCGACCGAGGCGCAGTACCGCGCGGTGATGGAGGCGGTCGACCTGCCCGCCAACGGCATCACGCTGTGTTCCGGCTCGCTCGGGGCGCGCCCCGACAACGACCTGCCGGGCATGATGGAGCGTCTGGGCGACCGGGTGCATTTCCTGCACCTGCGCAACGTCAAGCGCGAGACAACCGTGGTGCGCGGCTCTTTCCACGAGGCCGAACACCTGGGCGGCGACACTGACATGGTGGCCCTTGTCGAGGCGGCCCTGAGGGAAGAGGCACGCCGCAAGGCCGCGGGCCGCTCCGACTGGTCCATTCCCTTCCGCCCCGACCACGGGCAGGACATCCTGGACGACCTCGGTCGCAAGGCGCAGCCGGGCTATCCCTCGATCGGGCGGCTCAAAGGACTGGCGGAACTGCGCGGAATCATCGCCGCGCTGTCGCCCCGGGTGGTGGCATGACCCGGCTCAGCACGCTTGACCAACTGGCTCAGGGTGTTCGCCGCCCCGGCTACGATCCGGCCGCCCACGGGCCGGGCATTGTCCACATCGGCCTGGGCGCCTTTCACAAGGCGCACCAGGCGCTTTATACCGACGACGCCCTGGCGGCGGCGGGCGGCAACTGGCGCATCACCGGCGTCAGCCTGCGCAGCCTGGAACCGGCGGCGGAACTGACACCGCAGAACGGGTTGTTCACCCTCATCGAACGCGGTGTCGAAGGCAGCACGGCGCGGATCATCGGCGCCATCGACCGCGCGCTGAGCCTCTCTACCGACCGGCGCGCGGTGCTGGACGCGCTTTGCGATCCGGCCACGCGCATCGTCTCGCTGACAGTGACCGAAAAGGGCTATGGTATCGACCGCGCCACCGGCGGCATCGACCGAACCCACCCGGCAATTGCCGCGGACCTCGCCGATCCCGGTGACCCGCAGGGGGTCGCGGGCCTTCTGGTCTGGGCGCTGCGACAGCGGCGGCAGGCCGGCACGCCACCCTTTACCGTGCTCTGCTGTGACAACCTGCCGGAAAACGGCACGCTCGTCCGGTCACTGCTGGTCGATTTCGCCCGGCAGACCGCCCCAGACCTGGCCGATCATATCGCCAGCGATGTCGCTTTCCCCTCGACGATGGTGGACCGGATTACCCCGGCCCGCACCGAGGCCACGCTGGCCCTGGCCCGCGAGATGACGGGTGTCGAGGATCACGGCGCCATCGAATGCGAGAGCTTTCGCCAATGGGTGATCGAGGATCACTTTCCATCGGGCCGCCCAGCATGGGAGGCCGGCGGTGCGGTCTTTGTCGAAGATGTCCGCCCCTTCGAAAACATGAAGCTGAGGATGCTGAACGGCGCGCATTCCATGCTGGCCTATGCCGGCTTCCTGGCCGGGCACAGGTATGTCCGCGACGTGATGGGAGATCCCGCGCTGGCGGCTCTGGTCCGGCGGCACCTGGCCGCCGCTGCAGCCACCCTGCCGCCCCTGCCCGGCGTGGACCTGCAAGCCTACGCGGGTGACCTGGCGGCTCGGTTCGCCAACCCGCACCTCGGACACGAAACCTACCAGATCGCGATGGACGGGACCGAGAAGATGCCGCAGCGCATCTTTGCCGCCGCCTGCGACGCGCTGGATCGCGCGCAATCGCCGGAGCCCTTCGCCTTCGCCACCGCCGCCTGGATGCGATACACGCTTGGCCGCGACGAGGCGGGCCTGGCCTATGACCTGCGCGACCCACGGTCCGCCCTGCTGACCCCTCTGCCTGACGAGCCGGTGACGCCCGAGGGCCTGCACGACCGGCTTGCCGCGTTCCCTGACCTGGTCCCCACGCGCTTGACGGAGGCGCCCGGCTGGCGCGATGCGGTGATCGCGCGGCTGACTGTCATGCTGGATCGGGGAATGCGCGCGGCCATCGAGGCCGACGCGTCGCGCTGACCCCGGAAAGCGAAGCGGCCCCGCCTGTCTGGCGGGGCCGCTTGTCATCATGTCAGCCGTAGACCAGCCTGGGTAGCCAGGTGATGATCTCTGGTATCGTCATGCACAGGACCAGTCCGACGATCTGCAGGAACAGGAACGGCAGCGCCGACTTGAAGATGTCGGTCATCGGGATGTGATCCGGGGCCACCCCGCGCAGGTAGAACAGCGCATAGCCAAAGGGCGGCGACAGGAACGACATCTGCATGTTCACCAGGTAGAGCACGCCGAACCACAGCACCAGGTCCTCGGGGCTGTCGAGGCCAAAAGCGGCCGCACCGAGCGCCTTGATGATCGGGACAAAGATCGGCACGCACAAGAGCAGGATGCCGACCCAGTCCAGGAACATCCCCAGGATCACCAGCAACACCTGCATCAGGATCAGGATGCCCCAGGGGCCAAGCCCCGTGGCCGCCAGCGCGTCCTGCACGAACTGCTGCCCGCCTTCCAGGACGTAGAGCCCGACAAAGATCGTCGCACCGAACATGATCCAGATGACCATCGCGCTGGCTTTCAGCGTCGTGGTGCAGGCCTCGCGCACTGTCGGCCAGTCCAGCTTGCGGTGGATGGCGGCGACGATGAAGGCGCCGAAGGTGCCGATGCCGGCCGCCTCGACCGGGGTGGCCACACCGGAAAAGATGATGCCCAGCACCACCACGACCAGCGTGATCGGTGCGGCCATCTTGCCCACCAGTTGCAGTTTCTCCTTGTTGGACACCCGCTCTTCGACCGGGATCGCAGGCCCCAGTGCCGGGTTGATGTAGCAGCGCAGCGTGACGTAGAGGATATACATCCCCGACAGCAGCAGGCCCGGGATCACCGCGCCGATGAACAGCTCACCCACCGATTGTTCCGCGACCACCGCATAGATGATGGCCAGGATCGACGGCGGGATCAGGATGCCCAGCGTGCCGCCGGCCATGATCGAGCCCATCGCGATCTTGGGATCGTACTGGCGCTTCAGCATCGCCGGCAGAGCGATGATCCCCATCGTCACGACCGCAGCCCCGATCACGCCGACCATCGCCGCAAGGATCGTCGAGGCGATGATAGTGGCTGAGGCCAGCCCCCCCTTCACCCCGCCGAGGACCTTGTAGATCACGTCGAACATGTCGTTGATGATCCCTGCCCTCTCCAGCATCGCGGCCATGAAGATGAACAGGGGGATCGCCGAAAGCTGATAGTTGGTCATCAGCGGGAAGATCCGGCTGGGCACGATGTTCAGCGCCCGCGCATCCCCGAGGACAAAGAGGAAGACACAGGCCAGTCCCCCGGTGACGAAGGCCAGTGGCAGGCCCGCCATGAGCAGCGCCAGAAGGCTGCCGAACATGATGAGCGTCAGCCACTCGATTCCGATTTCGATACCCATTGCCTCAGTTCCCCCGCGCGATTTCACGGATGTCTTTCGAGACCTTCGAGATGCCCTGCAGCACCAGCAAAAGCCCACCCATCACCATGACCCATTTCATCGGCCACAGCGGCACTTCCCACTCGTTGAAGCTGATCTCGCCCCAGCGGATGTTCGGATCGGTCCATTGATCGAGGCCAAAGCCGCCGACCATCTCGCCAAAGGAGATCTGGCCGCGCGCCCAGTCCGAAACCACCGCGTTGCCGGAGGGCACCGCGATCGCGTCCATCGCAAAGATCCAGGATGTCACCAGCAGCGTGCCGGCGAAGATGAAGAAGAAGATCGAGGTCAGGAGATCGACCCAGGCCTTTTTCGGCCTGGTCAACGGCGCATAGAAGATGTCGACCCGCACATGGCTTTCGGTCAGCATCGCGTAGGCGCCCGCGATCAGGTATTGCATCCCGAACATCAGGTACATCGCTTCGTGCGCCCAGTTCGTCGGCGAGCCGAAGACATAGCGCGCGATCACCTCGTAATAGTAGACAAAGACCGCGATCACCGCCCAGTAGGCGACGAACTCGCCGCAGAAAAGCGACAACCGGTCGATCCAGTTCTGGGCATAGTCGCTGTCATGCTTGGGCCCCTCCTCGGCCTCGGCGGCCAGCAGGGCCTTTTCCGCGTCCGACAGTTCCTCGTGCGCGGGCAGCGCATCGTTCGCGCGCCGCACCAGCATCGGCATCAGCACGAAATCGAGCACCAGCAGGGCCAGGATGAGATACAGCCCGTAGCCCGCCGCGTTGTCCCAGAAGGCGCGCGTGCCAGCGGCCTCGTCGCGCAGAGGCGTGATGTCCTCCTGCGTCGCGCGGGCCTCGGTCAGGCGTTCCTCGCCCTTGGCGACGGTGTCCTGCGCCCTTTGCAGACGACGTTCTGCGCTGCGCTTGGCAAAGCTGCCTTCCTCGGCCTCGTCAAAGGTGGCCTGAAGGTCGGCCATTCCGGCGCGCGCCTCTTCGACCCGGCTCTCTTCGCGATCGAGGACGCGTTGCGCGACGCGCAGCTGGTTTTCATAGTCCGACAGGACCGAACGTGCATCCTGCGTCTGCCCGTTGGCAAAGAGGATGAACAGGAAGATCGGGATATAGACCAGTCCCAGCATGTTCTTGAGATAGAACCGATGCAGGCCGATGATCCCGCCGGTAACCCCGATCATGTAGGCCAGCGGCAGGGTGTAGCGTTTCTCGGCCTGCTGGGGGCGTCGCGACAGCACCATCGCGATGATGGGAAAGACGATCAGCCCCACCCAGTAGAGCCAATGTGGAAGCGTGAAGCTGAGACCGGGCATTGACGGTCCTCATGGTTTGGCATGACAAGGAAAGCGCCCGGCACACATCTGGCGCCGGGCGGAAACGATCTGTGCGGTCGGACCGATCAGAGCTTGAGCTCAAGCCCCTGGGTCAGAGCCGGATCCACATAGCCCAGCGAGCCGGACAACATGTAATCCAGCTGGATCTTGAAGACGCGGGCGGCCTGCGGATCGCGGTTGGCGTAGTCGAACCAGACCGGAACGGCGACCTCTGTCATCAGCTCCACGTCGTCCTGCGTCAGGCGCGTAACCTCGGTGCCGTCGGCCTCGAACTTGGCCCATGCGTCCTGGTCGGCCTTCTGGATCGCTGCATGGTGCATGTCGGAATAGACATGGGTTTCCATCTCGACGAACTGCTTCATCTGCGGGCTCAGCGCGTCCCAGGCGGCCTGGCCCACGGTGATGTCCATGATGTCGACCGGCTGGTACAGCGACATGAATCCCGGAGGGCCCATCACGATGTAATCGGTCACCTGGCTGAAGCCGAGCGCATAGTTGACCGCCGGGCCCACGTAGTCGGCCACGTCGATGGTGCCCTTTTCCAGCGCCGGGAAAATCTCCGAGCCGGGCAGAACCGTGGTTTCGGCGCCGATCTGGGTAAAGATCTCGGCCACCATGCCGCCGGGCAGGCGCATCTTGCGGCCCGCGAAATCGTCGATCGACCGGATCGGCACCTTGGAGTGGATGATGTTCGGGCCGTGATGGACGGGCCCCACGAAATGCATACCCTGCGCGGCGTAAAGTTCGCGCGCGATGTCGATGCCGCCGAGTCCGTAATAGAACACGTCGAATTCATGCGGATTGCGCAGGCCCAACGGGATCGAGGTCAGGAAAGTCGCCGCCGGGATGATCCCCTGGGCGTAGATCGTGAAGGGGTTCACGGCATCCAGAACACCGTTCTTGACGGCATCGTACAGCTGAAAGTCGCCCACGACGTCATTTGCGCCAAAGGGCTGGAACGCCAGTTCCCCGCCGGTCTTTTCCTCGATGGTTGCGCACCAGTCCTTGAAAATCTGCAGGCCAGCGCCGCCGGGCCAGCTGGTCTGGATTTTCCAGGTGGTGGTCTGGCCCTGCGCCGTTGCGAGATGCGGGGCTGCAAGGGTTGCCGCGCCGGCACCAGCCAAAGTGCGCAGCGCTGCGCGCCGCGTTGAGATATTGCGTGTCATCTTCGTCCTCCCGTTTATCCGAGCCCCCGATCATGACGGAACCAGGCGCCCTAGGGGCAATTCTAGGGTTGCCCCGCCAAATTGGTAATATTTTCTTTCCGAAACCGCAAAGAAATCTTCGACACATTCAGAGTCTCATAGGTATAGTCAGGCCTCGGCAAGGGCTGACACGCCGACCTTGACGGAAAAAATACTCAGTCCCGGGACCTTGGCCCTGCCCTGCTACGCCACGCGCGCCCGGCAAAGACAACTTGCCCGGATCGGCACGTCTGCCCGGGCCAGGGCGACGTCGAGGGCCGCCTTGATATGGGTACGCTCCACCGTCTCGCCGCGTCGGGTTAGGCATTCGTCCAGCCCATGCAGTGCCCAGACGTTGCGCGGATGCTGGCTTGGCCGGGGCAAGGCACCGTCAAGCCCAAGGTCGGCACGATAGACCGCCTCGGCCTCTGCGTAGCGCCCGGCATCCATCAGCAAGGCGCCCAGCGCATGCCGCGTCGGTTGCGGCCAGGACCAGGGCTCCTCATATTGCAGCCCGTCATCCAGGGCGACCGCCTCACGCAGGAAGGCCAGTCCCTCCTCGCAGCGTCCGGCCTTGTAGGCGATCTCGCCCAGCATCATCTGCTCGGCCACGGCCAGAACGTCGCGCGCGGTGTTGTTGAACAGCATCCGTTCCTCGGGAACCAGGGCATAGGCATCGACAAAGGCCCGTATCGCAACTTCTGCCGCGTCGTGTCGGCCCAGGTTGGCCAGCGCAACGGCCCGCGCATAAAGGATCAGCGCGTTGGTTGTCGTGTAAAGCTCGGTATCCTCGGGCAATTCCAGGTCCAGCACTTCGGACCACATGCCGAAGCGTATATAGACATGCGGCAGGGCCGCCACGAAGGTCTCGAACAGGTCGGGATAGACACGCACCACCTCGTCCGGCACCTCGGCACGCAAGCGTTTGGCCGCGTCCAGCGCCGCCGCCTTCTGCCCCAGGAACATCGCCCCGTAGAGCGCGAAATGCAGGTTGTGAATGCGGTAGAGCGCGTAGAAATTCGCGGCCCCCGACCGCAACTTGAAGGTCTCGTCGACCCTTGCCGCGGCAAGGTTGCGCGACAGCACGTTCTGGTAATCGCCGCACAGCACGTCGATGTGGGTCGCCATGTGCACAAGGTGCCCCGCGTCCGGCACCAGCCCCGTCAGGCGGTCTCCGTGGCGCAGCGCCCGTTCCGGATGCGGCGACATTTCCATCAGGTGAATGTACATGTGCAGCAACCCGGGATGATCCCAGGCGCCCGGCACCTGGTCAAAGGCCCTCTCCAGCACCGCCATCGCCTCGGAGGTCGAAGCCTCGGGGTTCGGCACGCCGCGATGAAAGTCCCACAGCTGCCAGGGCGTGCGGTTCATCATCGCCTCGGCGTACACGAAGGTGACATCCAGATCGTCGGGAAACTGAGCATAGACCGGCTGCATCGCGGAGGAAAACCCGTCGTTGAACGGCTGGTAATCCTCGATGTATGGGTCCTGCGGATAGCGCGCGGCAAGCGCCCCCAGCAGGGCCCGTTCGACCGGCGCCGCCCCATGCAGAGCCAGCCCGGCGGCCAGCGCCGCATGGGCGCGGGCCAGGGCCGGCGCCTTTTCCTCGGGGGTAAAGACCTCCCAAGGCTTGTTGTAGTTCGGCCCGATGGCATAGGCGATGCCCCAATGGGCCAAGGCGCAGGCCGGGTCGGCCGTCAGCGCCTTTTCGAAACACAGGATCGCCTCTTCGTGGTTGTAGGCAAAAAGCCAGACCAAGCCCCGGTCGAGCCAAAGCTGTGCCTCTGGAGCGGTCGCGACCGGACGGCCATAAGTTCCCAGGTCATAATAGTCCGACATGCCATCCCCCTTTTTCCCCAGGACCATCCTAGCAGATTTTCCGGAACACCGGGCAAAGACCCGCCCTGGCCGCCCGACAAAAAAATTTCGCAATCTGACACGACCTCGCCAAGGACGCGGGCAGGTGATGCGTCGTAGACTCGGAACACGGCCTTTAAGCCGTCCGCGAATGACGAGGAGTCGACGACCATGACCAAATCCATTTTCCTGCCCGCCCTGCTGGCAACCACCTGTCTTGTTTCCACCGCCCTTGCCTCTCCGCAGATCACCCGGATCGAACTGGGACAGGCCGGGATCGCCCGCTACACATTCATTGCGCCGACAGAGGGCAACACGCTGTCCTTCGACGTGCCGATGCGCGATTCCGATGACGTTCTGGCCTCGCTTGTGGTGCGCGATCCCTCGGGCGGCGTCATCGACCTGCAGACCGACACCCCCGGCAGCAGTCTGGCCGCGCTGGCGGACACCATCTTTGCCGGCGGCGTGCCGCGCACGACAGAGGGGCTGGTGCGCGCGATGATCGGCGAGACGCTGGAAGTCACCACCGCGCGCGGCGCCTTTACCGGCCGCATCATGGGCGTGGGCGAAACCCAGATCGTCGAAGAGGGCAAGGACGTCACGCGCACCACCGTCCTGATGCTGACCGAGGACGGGGTGCAGGACATCGTCCTGACCCCCGGTGCGCAGGTCACCTTTTCCGAGGAGGTCGCCGCGCAACTGGCCCGCGCGATGGACGCCGACCGGCGCGACAGCAAGACCCGGCGTTTCGACCTGACGCTGGAGGCAGCGGATGCCCGCGATGTGCACCTGTCCTACGTGACAGAGGTCGCGGCCTGGAAGAATTCCTGGCGGCTTCTCCTGGACGAAGGCCGGTTCCAGGGCTGGGCCACGGTCGAGAATGTCTCGGGGCAGGATTGGGACGACGTGGCGCTGACGCTGACCACCGGCTCTCCCGTGGCCTACCGGCGCGAACTGATCGACCCTCTGTATATTGCGCGCAACGATCCGCCCTCGGGCCCGCGCCCGGTCACGGTTGCCCCCGACCGGGGCGTCAGGGCGCTTGCCGCCCCCGCCGCCGAAGCCGCCTATGCCCCCGTGGTCAAGGAAATGCTGGCGCTCGACCTTGCCAAACCCTCTGGCACCGCACGCGCGGGTGAGGTGCTGAGCGGCGCCGGCATCCTGCGTTATGCCATGCCACAGCCCGTCGACCTGGAAGATGGGCGCACCGCGAACCTGATGTATTTCGACATGGCGATCGAGCCCGAGATCCGCGCGCTGTACCGTCCGCAGAAGACCGGCAACCAGGTCCTGATGGCCGCTTCGCTGCAGGCGGACCAGGCACTGGCGCCGGGTCTGGTCTCTGTCCAGGATGCTAACGGCTTTGTGGGCGATGCGCCCTTCACCGGCATGCTGGCCGGGCAAAGCCGCCTGTTGCCCTTTGCCGAGGCCACCGGCGCCACGGTTAACACCGACCGCCGCCAGACCCAGCGCATTTCCGCGATGATTTCCGGCGGGGAACAGGTGACTGTCAACCTGATCACCCTGCGCACCACGCGGTATGACGCCACCGTGCCGGAGGAAGCGACGCTCTTTTCAGTCGAACATCCCGGCGGGTTCGGTGAACTTGACAGTGCGCCGGGCGAGGTGGAACAGGGTGACGGTTTCATCCGCGTGACCGTGCCCGTCGAGGCGGGCGAGGTCTCGCTGGACGTCGTGGAACGGTCGGTCAGCCGCCGCCAGTACTCGCTGGACTCTGGGGATTTTGAACGGCTGGTGCTGGACGTGCGCGCCGGCCGGATCGCCGTCGACGCGGCCCTGAGCGAGAGTTTTGACAGCGCGCATGACCTCTTGCGCCGCGCCCGCGCGATCGAACAGGAGATCACCTCCCTGGAAGACCGCCAACGCGAACTGTCGAGCGAACAGGGCCGCCTGCGTGCAAACCTCGACGCGGTCGAGGTCGAGACCCTGCGCAACCGCTACATCGAGGCTCTGGACAGCACCGAGACGGAAATTGTCGCGGCAGCGGACAAGCTGGACGAGTTGCGTGGCGAGTTGCGGACGGTTGGGACCGACCTGATCGCACTCTTCGATCCCAAGTAAGGCAATCCGGCTGCCGGGCTCTTACAGGTCCGGCAGCCGCCATTCGGGGTTCAGCCACGCCCGGCGACGCTGTCCTGATAGCGATCGAGGTCCGCGATCAGCGCCTGGCCGACGGGCACCTCCATCCGGGCGCAGAACTCTGCCCAGACCGCGCCATAGGGCAGATCCTTCAGCTCTTCGGTCAGCATGAAACGACGGCTGAAATCCAGCGCGTTTTCCGCCCCTTTCAGAGTGTCCATCGGCAAGAGCAGCGCCCGCAACAGCGCCTTTTGCATGTTGCGTGTGCCGATCACCCAGGCCGCGGTGCGGCTGATCGTGGCGTCGAAGAAGTCCAGCCCGATATGCGTGCGCCCCAGCAGGTCACAGGCCACCAGTTCCTGCGCCATCGCCAGGATGTCATCGCTTTGCAGGATGACGTGATCGCTGTCCCAGCGCATCGGGCGCGAAACGTGCAGCAGGATCTCATCCACCGACAGAGCGACCGATGACAGCTTGTCCGCGATGTTCTCGGTCGGGTGGAAATGCCCCATGTCGAGGCACAAAAGCGTGCCCCTGCGGATGGCATAGCCCAGGTAGAATTCATGACTGCCGACGGTGAAGGCCTCGACCCCGATCCCGAACAGCTTGCTTTCGACGGCGTCCAGCATATTTGCCCGGTCCTGCGGGTCGGCCAGCATGGCATCCAGCGAGGATTGCAGCCGTTGCCGGGCCGCCATCCGGTCGATGGGATGATCCTTCATCCCGTCCGGGACCCAGATATTGTTGACGCAGGGACTGCCCAGCTCGGCCCCAATGCGTGCGGCGATCTCACGCGTGCGGCGTCCGTGTTCGATCCAGAAGTCGCGGATGCCCGCATCCGGATGCGCCAGCGTCAGGTTGTCGTCCGCCTTGGCATGGGCAAAGAAGGTCGGGTTGAAATCCAGCCCCAGCCCGCTGTCCCTGGCCCAGTCCACCCAGGGGGTAAAATGGCGGTATTCGATCGCGTCGCGGTCCGGGCTTTCGTCCGTGTCCATGTACATCGCGTGCAGGTTCAGCCGGTGGCGCCCCGGGATCTTGGAAAAGGCGAAATCCAGGTCCGCGCGCAGCTCATCAGGGGTGCGGGCACGGCCGGGATAATTCCCGGTGGTCTGGATGCCGCCACCGGATGCGCCGGTCTTGGCCTCGAAACCCACGACATCGTCGCCCTGCCAGCAGTGGACCGAAATGGCGATGTCTTTCAGCCGCTCTATCGCTTTCTCGGTTTCGACACCCCAGTCGGCGAAGGCGGCGCGGGCGCTTTTGTATTGGCTCATGGTATCCTCCCATTGCGACCCGGCAGAGGCTGGCCCTGCCGGATCTTCCTCAGCGCGGAAACGCCTGCACGTTGCCGGCGTCCACGTTCAGGATGTTGCCCGTCGACTTGGCCGAGGTATCGGCGGCGAAGAAATAGCAGGCCTCGGCGATGTCTTCCGGCAGGACGGAGCGTTTGAGCATCGAGCGGTTGCGGTACATCTCCTCGAGTCCCTCCTTGTCGGTGCCGTAGGTTGCCGCGCGCTGTTCCAGCCACTCGCCTTCCCAGATCTTCGACCCGCGCAACACCGCATCGGGGTTGACCACGTTGACCCGGATTCCCGCCTCGGCGCCTTCCAGTGCCAGGCAGCGCGCCAAGTGGATTTCAGATGCCTTTGCCGTGCAATAGGCAGAGGCATTGGGAGAGGCCGCCAGCCCGTTCTTCGAGGCGACAAAGACGATGGAACCGCCCAGTCCCTGCGTCCGCATCAGGCCGAACGCCTCCCGGCTGACGAGGAAATAGCCAGTGCTCAGGATCTCCATGTTCCTGTTCCACAACGCCAGAGAGGTCTTTTCGACCGGCGCGGACGAGGCGATGCCCGCGTTGGACACCAGGATGTCGGTGCCGCCGAACTCGACCGACGCATCGGCAAAGGCCTGCGCCACCGCCTCTTCGCGGGTCACATCCATGACAACGCTGCGCACCACGTCCCCACCGAACTGCTTTTCAAGCTGCGCGCGCGTGGCCTCCAGCGCCTTGGCGTCGACATCGGCCAGCACCACGCAGGCGCCCTCGGACAGGTAGCGGGCCGCCGTTGCCGCGCCGATTCCCCCTGCCCCGCCCGTGACCAGTGCGATCCGGCCCGCCAGCGATTTAGGCTTGGGCATCCGCTGCAGCTTGGCCTCTTCGAGCAGCCAGTACTCGATGTCAAAGGCCTCTTGTTCGGGCAGCCCCTGGTAGGTGCTGATGGCCGAGGCGCCGCGCATGACGTTGATCGCGTTGACATAGAACTCGCCCGAGATCCGCGCCGTCGCCTTGTCCTTGGCAAAGGTGATCATGCCGACGCCGGGCACCAGGTAGACAACCGCGTTCGGATCGCGCATCGCCGGGCTATCATCGCGTTTGCAGCGGTCGTAGTAGGCGGCATAATCGGCGCGATAGGCCTCGATCTGCTCCGGCAGGCTTTCCAGCACCGTGTCCAGGTTGCCCTTGGCCGGGTCGTAATCGACCACGAAGGGACGGATCTTGGTCCGCAGGAAATGGTCCGGGCACGAGGTGCCCAAGGCCGCCAGCGGCGCCATATCCTGCGCGTTGACGAATTCCAGCACCGCGTCGCTGTCGTTGAAATGGCCAACCATGTGCTGGTTGCCCGAGACAAAACCGCGAATGGCGGGCATCAGCCGCGCGGCGACCGTGCGGCGCTGCTCTGCCGCGAGCGACTGGTACTTTGCACCGCCGAAGGCCGGCACATCCTTGGTCTTGTCTGCCAGCCACTCTGTCGCCGCGTTGATCACGTCGATTGTCGTGTCGTAACAGGTCCTGGCATCATCCGCCCAGGTGAACAGCCCGTGGCTTTCCAGCACCACGCCGTCGGCCTCGGGGTTCTCAAGGCAGAATTTCTCCAGCCACAGGCCCAATTCATAGCCGGGCCGCTTCCACGGCAACCAGCCGATACGGTTGCCAAAGATCTCCTGCGTCAGCTCACGCGAGTTTTCCGAGGCGGCAATGGCGATGATGGCGTCCGCGTGGACGTGATCAACGTGTTTGCGCGGTACATAAGCGTGCAAAGGCGTGTCGATGGAGGCCGCGCGCGGGTTCAATCGGAAGGTGCAATGCGGCAGGTAACCCACCATCTCGTCCTCGTGCTCGACACCGCGATAGAGCGACTTCAGCGCCTGCAGCTTGTCCATGTAGAGCGTGGCGAAACCGTCCATCTTTATCGAGCCGATATCCCCGCCCGATCCCTTGACCCAGAGCACCTCTACCTGCTCGCCGCTCAGCGGATCGGTCTCCATGACCTTGGCCGAGGTATTGCCGCCGCCATAGTTGGTCACGCGCTTGTCGGCGCCCAGGATGTTCGAGCGGTACAGCAACAGCTCCGATTCGCTCATCCCCTGCGCCTCAGCCGCATCCCAGCGATTTTCCAGAAGATGATTGTCCACGGTTTTCAACATCTTGTCCTCCCGACGGGCGCACCGGCGCCGCTGTAAATCTGATCGGGATGCTGAGCGGATTGCGCCAAATTGTCAATCATATCCAATCATAAATAACCATAATGCGCCGCATAGTGATCGATGTTGAGTGTTTTTGATTGACGAATGCGGCGAATCCACGCAATCTTCATCGCCAAGGAGGAGCCGATGCACGAGAAAGAACGCCACAGGATCATTCTCTCTGCCGTGCAGGATCGCCCGGTCGTGACCGTCGTCGACCTGTGCAACCTGACAGAGGCGTCCGAGGCAACGATCCGGCGCGACATCGCCACGCTTCACATGCAGAAGAAACTGCGCCGTGTGCGCGGCGGGGCCGAAGCCCTGACACCGCCGCCCTTCGTGGGACTTGCCGGGCGGCCGTTCTCGGTCAACCAGACATTGCGCATCAAGCAGAAGCAGGCCATCGCCCGGGCGGCGGTCGAACTGTGCGAGGACGGCGACTCGATCATCATCAACGGCGGCACCACGACCTTTCAGATGGTGCACCCGCTGGCCAGCCGCCGTTGCCAGGTCTTCACCAACTCCTTTCCCATCGCGGAACACCTGCTCAAGCATTCCAAGAACATGGTGATGTTGTCCGGCGGGATGATCTACCGCGAACAGAACATCGTCCTGTCGCCCTTCGACAACGATGTGACGCGCAATTTCTGGGCCCGGCGCATGTTCATGGGCGCGCAGGGGCTGGGACCCATCGGGTTGATGGAAGCCGACCCACTGCTGATCCAGGCCGAACAGAAACTGATCGGCCAGGCGGACGAGCTGGTGGTGCTGGTCGACAGCACCAAGTTCGACAACCGCTCCAGCCTCGTGCTTTGCGCGCTCGACCGGATCGACACGGTCATCACCGACGAGGGCATATCCGACAAGGCCGCCGCCATGCTGGAGGCGGCGGATGTTTCACTGATCGTCGCCCAGTCCGGCGCCGCGACACAGGAAGACGAGGCCGCGTCCTAGCGGCCCGCAAGACAAACGACTTCGATCAAGGGAGGAACAACAATGATCCGTCGTACCTTTACCAAGCTGCTCGCGGGGGCCACGCTGGCCACCGGGCTGATGGGCACCTCAGCGCTGGCACAGGACGATCCGGTGCGTATCGCGCTGGTGGTCAAGGCCCTGGGCATCGGCTTTTTCGAGGCCGCGGCCAAGGGCGCCGAGGAGGCCGCCGCCGACCTCGGCAACACCGAGATCATCTACACCGGCCCGACCGACACCACGGCCGAGGCGCAGATCCAGGTCATCAACTCGCTGATCGCGCAGGGCGTCGACGCCATCGCGGTCTCTGCCAACGATCCCGATGCGCTGGTGCCGGTCCTGAAAAAGGCCATGCAGCGCGGCATCACCGTGATCTCCTGGGACTCGGGCGTGGCACCGGAAGGCCGCCAGATGCACCTGAACCCCTCGTCCAACCCGCTGATCGGCAACATGATCATCAAGCTGGCCGCCGATGAGCTGCCCGATGGCGGCAAGGTTGCCCTGCTCTCGGCCACTACCACCTCGACCAACCAGAACATCTGGATCGACGAGATGAAGAAGGTCATGGGCGACTATCCGGGGATCGAGCTGGTGGCCACCGTCTATGGCGACGACCTCGCCGACAAGTCCTACCGCGAGGCGCAGGGCCTGATGCAGAAATACCCTGACCTCGACGCGATCATCGCGCCGACCTCGGTCGGTATCGTGGCCGCGGCACAGGCGGTCGTGGACGCCGGCAAGGTGGGTCAGGTCAACGTGACCGGCCTGGGCCTGCCGTCGGAAATGGCCGGAGCCATCGACAGCGGCGCCTCCAAGTCCTTTGCGATCTGGAACCCGATCGACCTGGGCTATTCCGCCACGATGATCGCCCATGCGCTGGCCAGCGGCGACGCCACGGCGGAACCGGGCGCGGAAATCCCGATGGGCCGCATGGGCAGCGTCACACTGGACGACGACAATGCCGGGGCGATGGCCGATCCCTTCGTCTACGACAGCTCGAACATCGACGACTTCAAGTCGATCTTCTGATCGCCTCCCCACCCGGGGGAATCCACCGGGGGGCCACATGCCCCCCGGTTCATCCGAAAAATCACACCGAACACGCGCAGGCCAACCGCGACACCGCGGCCTGCGGCAGGGGAGGTCATGGGATGCTGATGCAGGCAGGCAGCGACGACAGCGCACAGACCCTTACGGGCCCGGTCCTGTCCCTCGACGGGATCACCAAGACCTTTCCCGGGGTCAAGGCGCTGGACGAGATCCGGCTGGACCTGCACCCGGGCCAGGTCACGGCGCTTGTCGGCGAAAATGGCGCGGGGAAGTCCACGGTCGTCAAGATCCTGACGGGAATCTACCAGCCCGACGGCGGGGAAATCCGGGTCGATGGCAGCGCCCGCCGCTTTCCCAGCCCGCAGGATGCGGCGGATGCGGGCATCACCGCCATTCACCAGGAAACCGTCCTGTTCGACGAGCTTACGGTGGCCGAAAACATCTTTCTGGGCCACGCCCCGCGCAACCGCTGGGGCCTGATCGACTGGCCCCGGATGCGCCGCGAGGCCGAAACGATCCTGCGCGGCATCGGCGCCCAGGTCGATCCCGATCATCCGTTGCGCGATCTCGGCATCGCGAACAAGCACCTTGTCGCCATCGCCCGCGCCCTGTCCATCGACGCCCGCGTGGTCATCATGGACGAACCCACGGCCGCCCTGTCGCACAAGGAAATCGAAGAGCTCTACGAGTTGGTCGAAACCCTCAAGGCACAGGGCAAGGCGATCCTCTTCATCAGCCACAAGTTCGACGAGATCTTCCGCATCGCCGACCGCTATACCGTGTTCCGCGACGGCCAGTTCGTCGGCGCGGGGCTGATCGCGGACGTGACAGAGGCCGACCTGGTCAAGATGATGGTCGGTCGCGAGGTCAGCCAGATCTTTCCCAAGCGCAGCCCCAGCATCGGCGAAGAGGTGCTGCAGGTCGCGGGCTACGCCCACCCGACCGAATTCGCCGACATCGGCTTTCGCCTGAACCGGGGCGAGATCCTGGGGTTCTACGGATTGGTCGGCGCCGGCCGGTCGGAATTCATGCAGGCGCTGTTCGGGATCACGAAACCGTCCAAGGGTGTCACGAAGATCGACGGCAAGATCCGGGTGATCCGATCACCCGCCGACGCGGTGGCCAACGGCATCGTCTATGTCCCCGAGGACCGGGGAAAGCAGGGCGCCATCACCGCCTTGCCGATTTTTCAGAACGTCACCCTGCCCTCGCTGGCGCGCACCTCGCGCAGGGGGTTCCTGCAGCTGGCCGAGGAATTCAAGCTGGCCCGCGAATACACCCGGCGACTGGATCTGCGCGCGGCCTCGCTGGACACGCCGGTGGGCAACCTGTCCGGCGGCAACCAGCAGAAGGTGGTGATCGCCAAGTGGCTGGCCACCCAGCCCCGCGTCATCATCCTGGACGAACCGACCAAGGGCATCGACATCGGGTCGAAGGCGGCGGTTCATGACTTCATGGCCGAACTGGCCGCGCAGGGGCTGGCCGTCATCATGGTCAGTTCGGAAATCCCCGAGATCCTGGGCATGTCCGACCGCGTCATCGTCATGCGCGAAGGCCGGATCGCCGCCGAGTTGCAGGGGGATGACCTGACGCCCGAGACGCTTGTCCGCCACGCCGCCGGTATCTGAGGAGAGAGCGATGATCCGCAAACTTGCCACCAGGCGCGAAACCCTGCTGCTGGGCGCGCTCTTGCTGCTGCTGGCCGTGATTGCCACGCGCTTTCCCGGTTTCGTGGCGCCGTCCAACCTGGCGGATGTGTTCAACGACACGGCGCCGCTGATCCTGCTGGCCATCGGCCAGATGGTAGTCATCCTGACCCGCTGCATCGACCTGTCGGTGGCCGCCAACCTGGCGCTGACCGGCATGGTGGTGGCGATGCTGAACGTGGCCGTGCCTGGCCTGCCGGTGGCGGTAACGCTGGCGGTCGCCTTGGGCCTGGGCGCGGCCCTGGGCATGGTCAACGGCCTGCTGGTCTGGAAACTGGATATTCCGCCCATCGTGGTCACGCTGGGCACCATGACGATCTTTCGCGGCACGATCTTCGTCATCTCGGGCGGTGACTGGGTCAACAGCCACGAGATGGGAGAGGGATTCAAGGCCTTTCCGCGCGCCGAGTTGCTGGGCCTGCCAATGCTGAGCTGGATCGCGATCCTGGCCCTGACAGTCTTTTCCCTGGTCATGACCCGCACGACGCTGGGCCGCGCCTTCTACGCGGTGGGCGGCAACCCGCACGCGGCCACCTATACCGGCATCGACGTGGGCCGGACCCAGTTCTGGGCCTTTACCCTGTCCGGTACCCTGGCCGGCCTGACGGGCTATCTCTGGGTCTCGCGTTACGCGGTGGCCTATGTCGACATCGCCGGCGGGTTCGAGCTTGACGTGGTGGCGGCCTGCGTGATCGGCGGCATCTCGATCATGGGCGGCGTCGGCACGGTCTGGGGCGCCCTGCTGGGGGCCCTGTTCCTGGGCGTCATCAAGAACGCCCTTCCGGTGGTCAACATCTCGCCCTTCTGGCAGCTGGCGATTTCCGGCAGCGCCATCATCATCGCGGTGGCGGTCAATGCCCGCGCCGGACGCGACAAGGGCCGCATCATCCTGAAATCCGCGGAGCACGCCACATGACGACATTGCATGACACCGCACCGGGGCGCCAGATCCCCGACCGGCTGCAATCGCCCCTGCAACGGCGGCTGAAGAGCTGGGAAACCCTGCTGCTGCTGGTGGCCATCGGCATCTTCGTCGCCAACAGCTTTGCCTCGCCCTATTTCCTCAACGCCTGGAACCTGAGCGACGCAACCTTCAACTTTACCGAAAAGGCGATGATCGCCTTTGCGATGGCGCTGCTGATCATCTCGGGCGAGATCGACCTGTCGGTCGCGGCGATCATCGCGCTGGCCTCGACCGCGATGGGCGCGGCGATGAGCGCGGGCGCCGGAACGCCCATGATCCTGCTGGTGGGGATCGGCACCGGCCTGGCCTGCGGCGCCTTCAACGGGGTGCTCGTCACCCGCTTCGGCCTGCCCTCCATCGTCGTCACCATCGGCACCATGAGCCTGTTTCGAGGCATCAGCTACATCGTCCTGGGCGACCAGGCCTTTCGCGGCTACCCCTCCGATTTCGCATTCTTCGGACAGGGCTACGTGTTCTGGGTGATCTCCTTCGAGCTGGTGCTTTTCGCCGTGCTCGCCGTGATCTACGCCGTGGTCCTGCACCTGACCAACTTTGGCCGCGCGGTCTATGCCATCGGCAACAATGCGACGGGGGCAGAGTTTTCCGGCATCCGTGTCGCGCGGGTGAAATTCATCCTCTTCTTGCTGACCGGCCTGATGTCGGGCATCGCCGCCATCTGCCTGACCTCGCGGCTGGGCTCGACCCGCCCCTCCATCGCCTTCGGATGGGAGCTGGAGGTGGTGACGATGGTGGTGCTTGGCGGTGTCAACATCCTGGGCGGATCCGGGTCCATCCCCGGCGTCGTCATCGCGGCCTTCGTCATGGGGCTGGTGACCTTCGGACTGGGCCTGTTGAACGTGCCCGGCATCGTCATGTCGATCGTGATCGGCGCGCTGCTGATCGGGGTGATCGCCCTGCCCCGGCTCTGGTCGAAATGGCGGGCCGCGTGATGCAGAAATACGCCTTCAAGATGACGCTCACCCCCGGTTGCGAGGCCGAGTACCGCAAGCGCCATGACGCGATCTGGCCCGAACTGTCGCAGCTGCTGAAAGAGGCGGGCGTGTCGGATTACTCGATCCACCTCGACCGGGACACGCATACGCTCTTTGCGGTGCTCTGGAGACGGGACGATCATACGATGGACGCCCTGCCCGACCATCCGGTCATGCAGAGATGGTGGGCGCATATGGCGGACATTATGGAGACCAGGGACGACAACGAACCCGTGGCGACGCCGCTGGAAACGGTCTTTCACCTGCCATGACGGAGGGGCACGTCGCCGTCATCGACATTGGCAAGACCAACGCCAAGCTGGCATTGGTCGACCCTGCCGACCTGGCGGAAGTCGCCGTCATCACCCGGCCAAACACGGTGCGTCCCGGTCCACCCTGGCCGCATTTCGATACCGAGGGACACTGGCAGTTCCTGCTGGACGGGCTTCGTGGCTTTCACTCGGCCCACGGTATTTCCGCGATCTCCGTCACCACGCATGGCGCCTGTGCCGCGTTGCTGGACGAAAAAGGTGGGCTGGCGGCGCCGATCCTCGATTACGAACATGACGGCCCGGACGACCTGTCGGCCGACTATGACGCCCTGCACCCGGATTTTTCAGTAACAGGCTCTCCGCGCCTGGGCATGGGGCTGAACCTGGGAGCGCAGCTGCACTGGATGCTGCAGACAGATCCGGACTTGCGGGCGCGCACCGCGCGGATCGTCACCTATCCGCAGTATTGGGGGTTTCGCCTGACGGGCGTTGCCGCAACGGATGTGACCTCGCTGGGCTGTCACACGGATCTCTGGTTGCCGGCCGAGGGGCGGTTTTCCCCTTTGGTGGACACGCTGGGCCTGGGCGGGATCATGGCCCCGCCGCGCCGACCGGACGAGGTTCTGGGTCCGATCACGCCGGAAGTGGCCCAAGCGACCGGTCTGCCCCGCGAGACACCGGTGCAATGCGGCATCCACGATTCCAACGCCTCTCTGCTGCCCCACCTGCGCAGCCAGCAGGCCCCGTTTTCCGTGGTCTCGACCGGCACCTGGGTCATCGCCATGTCCATCGGCGGGACAGTCGTGGACATGGACCCGGGCAAGGACACGCTCATCAACGTCAACGCGCTGGGTGCGCCCGTACCGTCTGCGCGGTTCATGGGCGGACGCGAACATGACATCGCCTCGGGCGGTGCCTATCCCGACCCCGATGAGACAGAGCTTGCTGCCGTCTTGCGCGACGGCATCATGCTGTTGCCGGCAGTAGAGCCCGGTTCTGGCCCCTTCCGGGGCCGGCAGGCGCGCTGGGTCGGGGCGGAACCCGCGCCCGGCACCGGGCGGCGCGGGGCGGCGCTGGCCTTTTACCTGGCGCTGATGACGGCCCATTGCCTGCGGATCATCGGCCACGCGGGCCAGATCGTTGTCGAAGGCCCCTTTGCCCGTAACCGCGCCTATGCCCGGATGCTTGCGGCGGCATCCGGCGACCGGGTCATCCCTTCCGGCGCCGCCACGGGCACCTCGCAGGGGGCGGCGCTGCTGGTGGATGGGACGCGGCCCGCCATGCCCGCGCCGATTGCGCCAGCCGATGGGGCCGACCCGCTGACAGCTCAAATGCGGGCCTATGCAGACCTCTGGCAGGACCGCAGCGGCGCCTGACAGCGGCCTTCCCCAAAGGTCTACGCCTGCCCTTCCTTCAGGGCCGCGTAGATCGCCGTTGCGAGGTCCGGCAATGGACAGGGTTTCTGCAGCACCGGCAGCCCAAGCGCCCGGATCTCGTCCGAGCCGACCTCGGCATGGCCGGACATCAGGACAATTGCCATCCGCGCGAACCGCGTGCAAATGGCGCGCGCCAGGTCGATCCCCGAAACGCCACCCGGCATCACGATATCGCTGAGAACTACATCGTAGTCGGCCCCGGCATCCAGCCGATCCAGTGCGGCCCGACCGGTGTCGGCCATGTCCACATCGTAGCCGAGATCGCGCAGCAATTCTGCCATCGGCTCGCGCAGCGCTGCCTGATCCTCGACCAGCAACAGGCGCCAGCCGTCGCCGCGCGGGATGGCCGCCGAGGTCTGCGGCAGCGCGCCGCCATCACCCGCGACACGCGGCAGGCGCAACCGGACCGTGGTCCCGTTGCCCGGCTCAGAGTAGAGCGACAGGCGCCCCGACGACCGCGCCGCAAGACTGTCGACCATCGCCAGGCCCAGCCCGGTGCCGCCCGCGTCGGTCTTTGTCGAAAAGAACGGGTCGGTCGCCTGGCGCAACACGTCTCCCGTCATGCCGGGGCCATTGTCCGACACGGCGATCTCCACCATGTGCCCGGTCTCTGCGTCCTCCTGGTCGGATGTGCGCATGTCGTATCTCCGGACCTGGATCACGATCTCGTCGCCCTGACCGGAGTCCGCCATCGCGTCGCGCGCGTTCAGGATCAGGTTCAGCAGGGCGTTTTCCAGTTCCCCCCTGACACAGTGTACAAAGACATCCTCGTCGACCGCCGGCAGGATCAGCCCGATGGCCTCTCCGATGGCGGGCCGGGCCAGGCTTTCCAGTTCCTTTAGGCTTTCGCGCAGGCTGACCGCGCCGGGTTCCTGCGGCGACTGGCGGGAAAATC
Source organism: Mameliella sp. LZ-28 (assembly GCF_012274245.1). Lineage (NCBI taxonomy): Bacteria > Pseudomonadati > Pseudomonadota > Alphaproteobacteria > Rhodobacterales > Roseobacteraceae > Antarctobacter > Mameliella sp. LZ-28. The sequence goes on from NZ_JAANYX010000037.1 coordinate 89,590, forward strand.
CCAGCAGGCGCTGCGTCAGGTTGTTGCCGTGTCTGACGGTGTCGATGATCCGGTCGACCGTCGCCGCAACGGGGCCTTCGGCTTTCACCCGGACCAATTGCGCGTTGTAGAGGATCGTGGCCAGGATATTGTTGAAATCATGGGCCAGACCACCTGTCAGCATCCCCAGCGAGGACAACCTCTGCGACCGCTCCAGCTTTTGCCGGTTCAATTCGTTGTCATGGGTATCTTCGACGATCATCAGCGCCGACAGCCCCGACCCCAGAGAAGTGACCGCATCGCTGGTCACACGGACATAGCGGGACGCCTGATCCGGACGGGCACGGAACAGGCAAACCTGCCCGTTCGTCATTTCGCCCCGAAAGAGGCGCTGAAGCGGGTCCCGCCCGGGATCGAGAGGCTCGGCGCTGATCGGTTCAAGGAACTGCGCGCTCTCGGGCCAATGTTGCGGTGAGACCTCCTCCTCCAAGCCCAGCAGCACCCGACCGCCCGGGTTGATGACAGCCATCTCTCCGCCGGTGCCAAAGCCGAAGACCCCCTGCCGCGTGCTCGCCAGGATCGCCGCAAGCCTTTCGCTGGCCAGCGCCGTCTGGGCGCGCAGCCGCTCGGCATTGGCACGGGCGCGCCAGTTTTGGACCAGGAAGGCCAGCGCCCCCAGGATGGCCAGCGCCCCGCCTCCATAGAGGATCAGGTTGACCCGCCGGTCGGTCCAGGACACCGGGTCCTCCATCCATTGCCGGGCCAGGTCGCGGTATTGGTCAGAGCCGACATACCCCCGGATGACCACGTCCAGCCGTCGCTGCAAATCCCCCAGGCCCGGCCGCATTGCAATGGCCAGGTCGTTCCGGAACACCGGCGCGTCGAGCTGGGCAAAGGCATCGCTCAACCCCATTTCCTGGACCGTCCTCTGGAAGGTCACGCGCGGCATCACCAAGGCGTCGATCCGACCCGCACGCAGATCCTGCGCACCGCCTCTGACCTCGGGCAACATGACCAGCGGCACGCCGAGATCCGCCGCGATCTCGGCGCGCAACGGGCTGCTCTGGATGATACCGATCCGCCCTTCTTCCGGTCGCAGCTCTCGGCCCGCGTCGGCGGCACGAACGAAAATGGCATATTCGATCGTCTGGATCGGTGCGCTGAACTGCAACAGGTTCCGCTCTGCCTCTGTCACACTGCGCAAGGGCAGGAGATCGAAGGCGCCGACCCTTGGCCCCCGCGCCCAACTTTCCAGCGTGATCGGTTCGAACTGCACGGCGATGTCCGCGCGCGCCGCCAGGTCGCGCAACACCTCGACCGCGAAACCGCGGACCCGCCCGTCTTCCTCGACCAGGTGGTAGGGCGGGAAATGCGATACACCCACGGTCAGCACATCCGGAACCGGCACCGGCGGCACCATGAGCCAGCGCGCGCGCAGATCGTCCAGTGCGCCGCTGGTCTCCAGCCGACCAAGCGCCGCCTCGATCCCCGGCAAGAGGGTGGCGAATTCCGGCCGGAGGGCGACAAAATGGGAATTTTCCCGCACCGGCGGAAATGTCGGGCGCACAAGCCCATCCAGCCCGGTCCGGCGCAGCGTTCTTTCGCCCAGCGCGGACAGGACGATCACCCCGTCCACCTGGCCATCGAGAAGATGCGCGAAGGCCGTGACCTGGTCATCGTAGGGCACCATGACGCTGCCTTCCGGTGGTCTCATCCGGCTGGCGACCGTGTTGCGCAGGACACCTATGCGCCTGTCAGTGAAGGTTTCGAAGCGCCAGTCTCGAGGGGCGTCAGCGCGGACGAACAGGACGAAGCGCGTTTCCGCGACCGGTCCGGCAAACAAGAGCTGGCCATCGTCGATGGCGCCCCTGCCAACACCGGCCAGCAAATCGGCACGCCCCCGGGACAGCGCCGGCAGCACCTCCGTCGTCAGGCCGACATCGACGAGGTCGATGTCGAACCCTGCCTCCTCTGCGAGCATCCGGGCGAGGTCGACGAAGAAACTGCGCGGGGTCCCGTCCGCCTCGACAAATCCGAAACCGGAATCGCCTGCCCAGGGAACGCGCAACACTTGCCTCTCGGGGGATTGTGCGCCCGCCGTCAGTGGCATCAGCAAGAAAAACACCCCGATCAGCAGCCACCGGGCCCGCGAAGACGCGAAAAGGATTCTCAAATGATGGCTCCTCGACCGCCGGGGACGCGCGATTATAGATTGTGGCCACGGGTTTCCAATGGCATTTCCGACTGGATAACTCATTGGAAAGCAGTGTTCACTTGACCGACGCGACAAAGATCCTGGTGATCGAGGACAACGGGCCCTTTCTCGCGGCGCTGGCCGATACGCTCGAGATGTTCGGCTATGCGGTCGAACAGCTCTCGGACCCGGCCAAGGCCCTGAATCGGGTGGCAAGCGCCCCCGATTTCGACATCCTGGTGATCGACCTGCACCTTGGGGCATCGCTCTCGGGCACGGAGGTCGCGCAGGCAGCACGACAAAGCGCGCCGGACCTTCCCGTGATCTTTCTGACCGGCGGACAAACCGACGGGCCGCCCCCCACCCTGGCGTCCAGCGAATTGGTTATGAAGACAGACGGGCCTATGGCCCTGCGCGATGCGCTTGAACGGGCCAGCGCGGCGCTGGCGGACTGACCGGCAGCTATAGCAGCCCCGGCAGGAACAGAACCGCCGCCGGGAAGGCGATTGTCAGGATCACCACCACGAGATCCGCCAGAAGGAAGGGGATCACCCCGGCAAAGATCTGCGCAGTGGTGACATATTTGTAGGCCACGTTCTTGATGACAAAGACGTTCAGCCCCACCGGCGGCGTGATCATCCCGATTTCCAGCAGCTTGACCACCAGCACCCCGAACCAGACCAGGCTCAGCCCCTGGCTTTGCAGAACTGGCAGGAACACCGGCAGCGTGACCAGCATGGCGCCCACCGGCTCCATGAAGGTGCCAAGCGCCAGGTAGATCACCACCACGATCAGCATGAGTTGCACATAGGTCAGGTCCGCGCCCGCGACCCAGGAATTGATGAAGCCCGACAGCCCCGACAGGCCCAGGAAGCGTGTGAACATCGCCGCCCCCACCGCGATGATGAAAAGCGAGCCGGTCGTGGTGACGGTTTCCAGCAACGACTGGCTGACGACCTCGCGGGTCAGGCGGCCGGTGACGGCGGAAATGACGATGGTGCCCAGCGCGCCCACGGCGCCCGCCTCCGTGGCGGAAAAGAACTCGGCAAAGAGCCCGCCAAAGACCAGCACGATCATCGCCAGGATCGGCAGGACGTTCAGCACGGCACTGCGCGTCGTGCCCGTTTCAGGCGCGTCGATGCGGGGGGGCACCACGTCCGGGCGAAACAGGCTGATGAGCAGGATCACGGCACAATAGGACACCGCCGTCACCAGCCCGATGCCGATGCCGCCGACAAAGACCTGGGTGATCGAGGTTTCGGCAAAGACGCCGTAGAGGATCATCAGGATTGACGGCGGGATCAGCGCACCGATGGTCCCCCCCGCCGCGATGGACCCGGCGGCGATGGAGGGGCGATAACCCGCCTTGACCATCTCGGGGATGGCGATGCGGCCCATTGCGGCAGCGCAGGCCAGCGACGACCCCGACACGGCGGCAAAGCCCGAACAGGCAAAGACCGAGGAAATCGCCAGCCCGCCCGGCATCCTGCGCAGCACCAGTTTGGCCGCCTCGAACAGCCCCCCGGTCAGCCCGGCATGAAAGGCGACGAACCCCATCAGCAGGAACATCGGCACCGCCGACAACGTCCAGGAGGCGACGAAATCGTAAGGCGTTGAATAGAGGATGCCGACCGCCGGTTTGATCCCGACAAGGCTGACCACCCCGCCGAAACTGACCGCGATCAGCGCCATCGCCACGGGCACCCGCAACAGCAACAGGACGATCAGGATGCCGACCCCGTAGAACCCCGTCTCGACGCTCATGCGCTACGTCCGATCTGCCGCGCGCGGTCGGCGGCCTTGACCAAGCAGGCACCCGTTGCCAGCGCAAAGCCCAGCGTCGGGAAGATGTAGCTGGGATAGGTCAGGAACTCGATATCGCCCAGTTCGATCATCGTGCCCCTTTTCCAGTTGGACACCATCGACCCCCAGGTCGCCCAGGCCAGCGTGCCGTAGATCCCGCAGGCAATGGCCGCGACCAGCGCGTCCGACAGTTGCCGTAGCCAGGGCGGCAGGAAGCTGTCGATCAGCTCGACCGAGACCATTTCATCGCGCAGCTCGATAAAGGCCAGCGGAAGAAAGGCCAGCGGCACCATGTAGTAGCGGGCCACCATCGCGTTGGTCGAACTGAAGGAATAGCGAAAGAGGTTCCTCAGCACCACGTCGAGGCAGATGTGCAGCATCATCACGACAATCGCGATGGCCCCCAGAAGGGCGAGCACGCGGGCGATCCGTGACGCGGCTTGTGTCAGCGCGTTCATGTGTCGGGCTTTCCGGTCGGATGGGGCGCCCTGCCCCGCGCCGCGCGCGGGACCGGGCCAGAGGTGTCAGAGACCGTAGGTCGCCAGGTCAACCTTGCTCCAGATCCGCTCCCAGGCCAGTTCGGCCAGGGCATCGGGATCGTTGCCCGTGTCGGCGATCAACTCGGACCATTCGTCGACCAGCTGGGCAAAATCGGCGGCGATGTCCCCGGCCTTGGCGATCTGTGCCTCGCGGTCCGCCGCGGCAAACCCCTCGGAGGCGGCCAGCAGGTCGTCGGAGGCCTCGACCACCACGATGTCAGAGCCGGCCACCGCTTCGCGCGCGTCGGCGGGCAGTTGATAGGCCCAGCGGTCGGTCAGGTCGAAATTCGCCCGGTTGGCGGCCTTGACGATCATCAGGCGCTGTTCCTCGGACAGGCGCTGCCATGTCGGCAAGGCAACCGTAAAGTTGGAGGTGGCGTGATAGGTGCCGATGGGCACCGTGTTGAAATGCGTGGCGATGTCGACCAACCGATAGGACAGCATGTCCACGACAGAGGCCATCGTACCGTCGATCACGCCCTGGCTCATCGCCTCGAAGGTGGCTCCGACACCCATCGGGACGCCGGTGGCGCCAAAATGCTCGGCCCAGCGCGAATAGGGCGCGCCGCCCGACCGCAGGCGCAGCCCCTGCAGATCCTCGACGGAGTCCACCGGCTTGGTGGTGATCAGACCGTAGACGTCCGAAGACCCCGCCCCGAGAAAGACACCACCGAACGCCTTGTATTCCTGCTGGCAGGGCTCGCAGGTGACCACCCATTCGGTCATGGCCAGCGCCATCGCATGCGGGTTGCGCCCCTGAAGCGCCAGGTCACCCGCCACGCCGGTCAACGGGAAATCCGCCGCGAAATACAGCGGCAGCGAGTTGCCGATGTCCGCCAGGCCCGAGTTCAGTGCATCCGCCATCTGCGGCAAGGCCACCACCTCGGGGCCCAGCAGCGTGGTCCCGATCGTGCCGCCGGATTCCTTGGCCAGGTACTCGGCGAAATGGGTGTACATGTAGTGGGCCGGATGCGCCGGCGGGGCCGCGGGCGCCAGGCGCAGGTCCTGCGCCGCCACCGTTCCCGCGATCAAGGTCCCCGCCACGGCCAGCGCCGCGAATGAGAAGGTCGTCTTCATCGTTCTATCCTCCCTGGATTTAGTCCGTGTGCGGCCTGCCGGGGTGCGCGCCTCCTCGCGGCGTCCCGGCGCCGTGGTTCAGTCGACGTCCCTGCGCCCCACCCCGCTGTACCGCCGCAGCAGATGGGCAAGCTGACGGCACTCGGCCTCGCTCAGTCCGTGATTGTGATAATCGTCGTGCCCGAAAAAGGCGTCCCGGTGGTCCCTGACAAAGGCCTCGCCACCTTCGGTCAGGTACAGGCGGACCGACCGCCGGTCGTCGTCCGGAATGACCCGGCGGATACGGTCCTGGACCTCCAGCCGGCGGATCATCTTGGTCATCTGCGCGGGCTTGATGCCCAGCGTTTCCGCCAGCAACCCCTGCCGGACCCCCGGGTTCTGCAAGATCACCCACATGACCGAGAATTCTCCCGGGCGGAGACCGATCTCGTCGAAGGCCGCGTAGAACCGTTCGTAGGCCCGCACCTGCGAGATCCGCAGCAAGAAACCCAGTGAGTTCTCCAGTTCATGCAAGGAAACGGCCCCATCCGTGTCCGGTGCGGCCTCTACGCCGGGCCGATCCTGGTCGGGCCTGAAGGTGTCCCCTTCGTTCACGCGCGCCTCCTGCAATTGCCCCGATTCTATATTTTTAAATTGTTTCCAAGTAAAGAATTTCGTAGGACATGAAATGAGCCAGGGGGAGGGTTCGGCCATGACAGAGATGCGGTCGGTCAGGCTGTGGCAGCCGCGCGTCCGGCAGGAAACGCGCGATGATGGGACCATCCTTGTCTGGCAGGAAGAACCGCTTGGCCCCTACCCGCGCTGCCTGTCGGAAAAGATCGCTCATTGGGCCGGGGTCACGCCGGATCACCTGTGGATGGCCGAACGCGACGATGCCGGGGACTGGCGTGGCCATAGCTACGCAGAGCTGGCCGACCTGACCGAGCGGGTGGGCAGCGCGCTTCTGGATCTGGGGCTTTCGGTCGACCGCCCGCTCCTGATCCTCTCGGGCAACAGCCTCGATCACGCGGTGATCGCCCTGTCGGCCCAGCACGTCGGCATCCCCTCTGCTGCGATCGCGCCCGCCTATGCGCTGACCGGGCCGGACTATCCGAAACTGGCCGACATCGCGCGCCAGATCACCCCGGGCGCTGTCTTTGCCGACAGGCTGGACGCCTTCGCACCTGCCATCCGCAAGGTTCTTGATCCCGATCTGCCGATCATCACGGTCGCAAGCGACCTGCCCGGCAGCCGCGTTCTGTCCTGGGCCGACCTCAAACGGACCGAGCCGACGGAGGCCGGCCGTGCCGCCGCCCGCGCCGTCACCCCCGACACGGTGGCCAAGTTCCTCTTTACCTCCGGCACAACCGGTTCTCCCAAAGCGGTGATCACCACTCAGCGGATGCTCTGTTCCAACATGGCGATGGTGCAGGACTGCTATGCCTTCATGAAAGAGGAACCGCCCGTTCTGGTGGACTGGGCGCCCTGGAACCACGTTGCCTCGGGCAGCAAGGTCTTCAACATGGCGCTCTACAACGGCGGCACTTTCTACATCGACAAGGGCAACCCTGGGCCGCAAGGGATCGAAGAGACGATCCGCAACCTGCGAGAGATCGCGCCGACCTGGTATTTCAATGTCCCCGTCGGCTATGACGCCCTGATCCGCGCGATGCAGGCGGACACAGACCTGGCCCGCACCTTCTTCAGCCGGGTCAAGCTGCTGCTCTATGCAGGCGCAGGCATGGCCACCCACACGTGGGAGGCACTCAAGACGCTGTCGGAACAGACGGTGGGCGCGCGCACCCTGCTGTCGACCGGGCTGGGGGCAACCGAGACCGCCCCCTTTGCCCTGACCTGTGTCGAGGAACAGGACCTCCCCGGCAATGTCGGCGTGCCCGCCAAGGGTGTCACGATCAAGCTGGTGCCAACGGGCGGCAAGCTGGAACTGCGCATCAAGGGGCCGCTGGTCACGCCCGGCTACTGGCGCGCGCCGGAACTGACCGCGCAGGCCTTTGACGAGGAAGGCTTCTACAAGCTGGGGGACGCGGTGCGTTTTGCCGTGCCCGGCGATGCTGCGCAGGGGTTTTTCTTCGACGGACGCATCGCCGAGAACTTCAAGCTGAACACGGGCACATGGGTCGCGGTGGGGGCGCTCCGTGCGAAACTGGTCGATGCTCTGGGGGGCCTAGCGCGTGACGCGGTCATCACCGGCGAAGGCCAGGACGAACTGGGCGCCCTTCTGGTTCCGTCCCGCGCCGGCGCAGAGGCATTGGTGCCCGACGGCGCGGCACTGGACGACGCGGCGCTCTGGTCCCGGCCAGAGGTGCGCACCGCGCTGCAGGAGCGACTGGCGCGGCTGGCACAGGAGGCCACCGGCTCTTCGATGCGGATCGCCCGCGCGATCGTGATGATCGACCCGCTGGATCTGAACGCGGGCGAGGTGACCGACAAGGGATCGGTCAACCAGCGCGCGGTGCTGAACAATCGCAGCGACCTGGTCCGGCGGCTTTACGCGGGCGACCCCGAGGTGATCCTGGCCCGCTCTCCGCGCTGAACGCCTCAAAAGCGCGCCCCGGCCGAAACCGGGACGCGCCCCCCCTTCACGCGCTGACGTCGGCTGTCAGTTGCTCGTTGAAGGGGAACAGCGCGGGCGTGCCGCCGCAATGCACGAACAGCACGTCCGATCCCTGTTCGATGGCGCCGCGTTGCGCCAGGTCGATGATCCCGGCCATCGCCTTGCCGGTATAGACCGGGTCCAGCAGCACGCCTTCGGCATGGCCGGTCCGCAGGATGGCGGCGTTGCCCTGCTCGGAGGGGATGGAATAGCCCGGCCCGACATAGTCATTCTCGATCCGCAGATCCTCGGGTGTGAATCGCTGCTCCAATTCCAGCAGCTCTGCCGCGTCATTGGCCATGACCGCGATCCGCTCGGCGAACGGCACGGCGGTGCCGGTGACGGCGATGCCCAGTACCCTGGTCCCTGGCCACCAGATCGAACAGCCGACGACCATGCCCGCCAGCGTGCCACCCGACCCGACCGGCGCGCAGATATAATCCGGCGCCTTGCGGCCCGTGGCGGCGTATTGTTCCGACAGTTCGCGGATCGCGTTCACATAGCCCATCGCACCCAGCGCGCTGGCGCCCCCCAGCGGGATGATATAGGGCGTCTCGCCCCGTGCCTCTGCGGCATCCGCATGGGCCTGCATGCGCGGATTGATCTGCTCGAAATAGGCGTCCGGGTCCAGGAAATCGACCTCGGCCCCCAGGATGTGATCCAGCAAGAGGTTGCCCTGCCAGGCGTCGGGACGGTTGCCGCGCAGCACCAGGATCGGCTTCATGCCGAATTTTCGGGCAGCAGCGGCGGTCATCCGCGCATGGTTGGACTGGTGCCCGCCGGTGGTGATGACCACCTGAACGCCGCGCGCCACCGCGTCCGCCATCAGGAACTCCAGCTTGCGCACCTTGTTGCCACCGCCGCCGAAGCCCGTGAAATCATCGCGTTTCACCGAAAGCGAGACGCCCAGCTCACCGCTCAGACGGGGCAGGTCCTCGACCGGGGTGGGCAGGAATCCCAGCGACAGCCGGGGCAATTCATCGAGTTTCATGCTCGGTCCTTTCTCTTGATTGGCCCGCCGGGGCGAGTTTCCCCTTGCATGATCGGACCCCTCTTGTCAGGATATATGATATATCATAAACGGCAACCCCTCGTTTTCCCGGTCCGCGTCATGCAGCGATCCCTTCCGGAGCGGCGGGCAAGCCGCTACGCTTGAACCGATCGAAACGGACCGCGCCATGACCGAACCTGTCTTTTCCGTCTCCGGACTCGAGGTCGCCTTTCGCGGCCGCACCGGCTGGACCCCGGTGGTCCACGACATGTCGATGCAGATCGCGCGGGGCGAAACGCTGGCCCTTGTGGGAGAAAGCGGTTCGGGGAAAAGCGTCACGTCGCTGGCCTCGATGCGCCTGCTCGACCCCGAGACGAGCCGCATCAGGGGCAAGGTTCTGCTGGAAGGCCGCGACCTGCTGACCCTGTCGGAACCCCAGATGCGCGGCGTGCGCGGCAACGACATGGCGATGATCTTCCAGGAGCCGATGACCTCGCTGAATCCCTCGATGAAGATCGGCGAACAGATCGCCGAGGTGCTGGAGGCGCACCAGGGCATGGACCGCAAGGCGGCCCTGGCCGAGACGCAGCGCCTGCTGGAGCGGGTGCGCATCCCGGCGGCACGGCAGCGGATGGGCGAATACCCGCACCAGTCCTCGGGCGGGATGCGCCAGCGGTTCATGATCGCGATGGCGCTGGCCTGCCGCCCGCGCCTGCTGATCGCGGACGAACCGACGACGGCGCTGGACGTGACGATCCAGGCCCAGATCCTGGAGCTGATCAAGGTGCTGCAGGAAGAAGAGGACATGGCCGTTCTCTTCATCACCCATGACATGGGCGTCGTGGCCGAGGTCGCGGACCGGACCATCGTCATGTACCGGGGCCGTGCCGTGGAACAGGGCCCGACAGAGGCGCTCTTTGCCGCGCCGGAACAGCCCTACACCCGCGCGCTGCTGTCGGCGGTGCCCCGGCTGGGTTCGATGACCGGCAGCCACCAACCCGCACGGTTTCCCTTGGTCGAGGCCGAAACCGGCAAGCCCCTGCCCGCCCGTCCGGTCGAAGCGCGCGTGGATGACAGCACCGCACCGCTGCTGCAGGTGCGCGGCCTGACCACGCGCTATGCCACCGGCGGCGGCTTCCTGGGCCGTGGCGCCGGGCGTGTCCACGCGGTCGAGGGCATCGACTTCGACATTCATCCCGGCGAGACCCTGGCGCTTGTCGGTGAATCCGGCTGCGGCAAGTCCTCTGCCGGGCGGTCCATCCTGGGGCTGACCCCGGCACAGGACGGATCGGTCAAGCTGGAAGGCGAGGAATTGCTGGGCCTGTCGCGCCGCGCCATCCGCCCCTACCGGCGCAAGATGCAGATGATCTTTCAGGATCCCTTTGCCAGCCTCGACCCCCGGTTCCGCATCGGGGACGCCATCGCCGAACCGATGCTGACCCACGGTCTTGTCTCGCGTGCCGAGGCGCCAGGGCGCGTGGCGGACCTGTTGGAAAAGGTCGGGCTGACGGGCGACATGGCGCGGCGCTATCCCAACGAGTTCTCCGGCGGCCAGCGCCAGCGCCTCTGCATCGCCCGCGCGCTTGGCATGACACCCAGCCTGATCGTCGCGGACGAGGCGGTGTCGGCGCTGGATGTCTCGATCAAGGCGCAGGTCATCAACCTGATGCTGGACCTGCAGGAAATGATGGGCCTGTCCTACCTCTTCATCAGTCACGACATGGCGGTGGTGGAACGCATGAGCCACCGTGTCGCGGTCATGTACCTTGGCGAGATCGTCGAGATCGGCCCGCGCGCCGCGATCTTCGAAAACCCGCAGCACCCCTACACCCGCCGCCTGCTGTCGGCCGTGCCGGTCCCGGACCCGGCGCGCCGGGGCATGCGTCGCGGGCTGGACGTGCGCGACCTGAAAAGCCCGGTGCGCCCCCTGGACTACCAGCCGCCCAAGCGGGAATGGCGCGAGGTTTCGCCCGGGCATCGCGTCCAGGTGCCCGGCCCGGAATGGGCCGGCGAGATCGCCGAACAGGCGGCGGGCCTCCCGGCATGAACCGCCCAGTCGTGATGATTTCCGGCGCCAGCCGGGGCATCGGCGCGGCCATCGCCGCCGAGATGCACTCTGCCGGATGGGCGTTGAGCCTGGGCCTGCGCGACCCGGACACCAGCCCCCTTCCCGCCTCGGACATCGTGCTGACCTGCCGCTTCGACGCCACCGACCCGGACAGCGAAAGCGCCTGGATCGCCGCGACGCAGGCGCGCTTTGGCCGGCTGGACGGTTTGGTTCTGAACGCCGGCATCCACAGCGCGCATTCGGTGCTGGAGGCCAGCGAGGCCGAGTTCGACCAGCTGTTCGACGTCAACGTGAAATCGCCGATGCGCCTGTCGCAACTGGCCTGGCCCCTGCTGGAACAGGGTCCGGGCCGGATCGTGACCATCGCCTCGCTCTCCGGCAAGCGGGTGAAATCGCCGGGATCGGGGCTTTATGCCATGTCGAAATTCGCCCTTGTCGGGCTGACCCATGCCCTGCGGCAGGCCGGAAAGGACAGCGGCGTGCGCGCCACCGCCATCTGTCCCAGCTTCGTGGCCACCGACATGGGCCGCGCCGCATCGGGCAGTGACGGCAGTGACAAGACCCGCCCCGAGGACATTGCCCGCATCACCCGCACCGTGCTGGAACTGCCCGCCTCTGCCAGCGTGGCCGAAATCCCCGTCCACTGGGGGGTCGAGGATTGTTTCTGACATGACACTGCCCAATCGCGGCCCGGCGCCGCTTTCGGTCGCCAGTTCGGGCGATCTGCCCGCGACGGCGGATATCGTCGTCATCGGCGGTGGGATCATCGGTGCCGCGACGGCGCTGGAGCTGGCCCGCGCCGGCCATGCCACCTGCCTGCTTGAAAAGGGGATCATCGCCGGGGAACAGTCCAGCCGCAACTGGGGCTGGGTCCGGCAAGCCGGGCGCGACCTGCGCGAACTGCCCCTGTCGACCCTGGCCCGCCGCCGCTGGCAGACCCTCTCGGACAGGATAGGCCCCGGTCTTGGCTACGTCGAATGCGGCATCGCCTATGTTGCCCGCTCGCCCGAACAGGCGGCCCGCCACCAGGCCTGGGTGACAGAGGCCGCAGGACATGGGATCGCAGCCGAGATCCTTGGCCCCGAACGTCTCACAGCCATCGCTCCCGGGCTGGCCCAAACGGGGCTCTCCGCGCTCTACCTGCCCGGGGACGGACGGGCCGAACCGCAAAGCGCCGCGCCATTGCTGGCGCGCGAGGCCATCCGGGAGGGGGCCAGCATCCACCAGCACTGTGCCGCGCTGGAGATCGAGACCGACCGCGCGGGCATCAGCGGGGTGCGCACCGAAAGCGGGCGGATCGCCACGCGCTGCGTCATCGTTGCGGGCGGCATCTGGTCCGCGCCCCTGTTGCGACGGCTGGGCGTGGACCTGCCCCAGCTCAAGGTCCTGTCCTCGGCCTGCCGCACCGCGCCCCTGACCAAGGCACAGGGCGCCGCTTTCACCCCCTGTCTTTCGCTGGGCGGCGTCGCCCTGCGGCATCGCGCGGACGGCGGGGTCACGATGGCCAGTTCCACCACCGCCGTGGCCGAGCTCGTGCCGGACAGTTTCCGCCACATGCGGGCCTTTCTGCCCGGTCTGCGCAGCATGTTGCCGGGCCTGAAGCTGCGGTTGGGCGCCGCCACCCTGCGCGAGACTGGCTGGCTGTTCTCTGGCGTCGCGCTGGAACGCAGCCTGATGCGTCACCGCATCATGGATCCCGCGCCGGACCGCCGTGCCCTGCGGCAGGTCAGGCGGCGCCTTGCAGAGAGCTTTCCCGCGCTCGCAGACCTTGAAGCGGTGCAGGATTGGGGCGGGCTGATCGACGTCACGCCGGACGTGATCCCGGTGATCTCGACGGTCGGAACGGTGCCCGGCCTGGTGATTGGCACCGGCTTTTCCGGGCATGGTTTCGGCATCGGCCCCGGCGCCGGGCGGGTGCTGGCCGAACTGGCCACGGATCAGCGGCCCAGCGTCGACCTACAGGATTTCCGGCTCGACCGTTTCGGCAAGGGCCAACGCGTGCAGATGCAATCCTGGCTCTGACAGGTCCCCTACCCATTCAGGCAGGGCCGGTTTCCATCGGCAAGGCCGGGTCGGCGGCCCATTCGTGCCAGGAGCCGACAAAGATCCCCACATTGTCGAACCCCGCCATGCGCAAACCGTACAGCGCCGTCGCCGCCCGCGCGCCCCTGTGGCAATAGGTAACGACGGGCCGCGCCGGGTCCAGCCCGACGGCAATGGCCTCCGCGCGGATTTCTTCGGCCGGGCGATAGCGCCCGTCGCGGATCATGTCCTCGTAGAACATGAACAGTGCGCCCGGCACACGCCCGCCACGAGCGCAGCAGTCATGCGCGAAAGTGCCGTCGAACTCACTCGGGCGCCGCACGTCGAAGATCTGGAGCTCCGGCGCCGGTGTCAGAAGGGCGTCGCGGGTCTGCGCCAGGTCTGGTCGCCAGCCCTCCGGCGCGGGTCCGTCCACATGGGTGATCGCCTCGGCCACCCCCTGCCCTGGTGCCGTCGCGCCGCCGATCTCGCGCCATGCGCGCAACCCGCCATCCAGGATCACACCGCCGTCACGCCCCAGCAATTCCTGGAACCACAGACCGCGCGGCGAGCGCATGCCCGTTTCTTCCTCGAACCAGACCACGGTCCGAGCCCTGTCCAGCCCGGCCCGGCGAAAGGCCTCGGCCGCGCCCGCTGCCATGCCGGCATACCCCTCGTCGGTGCTGTCAGGCACGAAATAGTCGTAGACGTTCAGAAAGATCGCGCCCGGCAGGCTCTCCTGCTCCCAGGCTTCGCGGGTGCGGGTGTCGACCAGGACAAGCCCCGGTTCGTCCAGCCGGGCGGCAAGTTCGCTTGCGGTAATGGTCACAGGCATGTCGGTCCTTTCGGAAGTCAGTCGGTGAGGATCTGCCCCAATCCCAGGTCGGTGGCCCGGCGCATCAGGCGCGCGGCAAGGGCGATGTCGAAGATGTTGAGGCCGAAGCTGGAGAAATAGACGCAGGCCGCCGGGTCCGGCCGCCAGCCGTCCAGCAGGATCGCGGCGGCATCGGCGGCGATGCGATCGGCAGGAAAACGCCCGGCGCGGTGCATCTGGAACAGGCTCTTGGCGCTTGTCCGCGCAAAGTCGCCCCAGAGATCGCAGGTCACCGCATCGGCGCGGTCGATCGCATCAAAGCTGACCTCGTGATAGCCGATCTGCAGGATCAGAGCGCCCTTGGCCATCATTTCCGGCCCCAGGATCGGTTCCGGCGCCGAGGTACAGGCAAAGGTGACCTCGGCAGCCAGACTGGCCTCCGAGGCCGTCCTGTGGCGGCGGATCTCGATCCCCTCGGGCGCCTCTATCGCGCGTCCCGAGCGTGTCCAGTGATGCACCTCGGCCAGGTCGGGGAACACGGCCCGCGCCATCCGCAGGTGCATTTGCGCCTGTGCTCCGGCGCCAAGGATCGCGATACGCGGGACGCCGGGTTTCAGCGCCCGCACAACCGACCCGGACAGCGCCGCCGTCCGCACCCGGGTCAGCATGGCGCTGTCAACAATGCCCATCGGCAGGCCCGTTTCAAGGTCGTCAAGGATGGTGCGCGAGGTGATCGCCTCGCCCCCCTGCGGGGCCTCTGGCCGGTGTACCGCCCATTTCAGCCCGGCGGCGGCAAAGCGTCCGCCGACGCGGGCCGGCAACCCATATCCCCTGGCGCGGGGATCGGTCCCCAGCGGCAGGACATTCTCGGCGGCCATCTCGGCCTTTCCGGCACGCAACAGGGCCAGGGCGTCATGCACATCCGCCAGGGCCGCATCCCAGTCCAGCGCCCCCGCGGCGATCAGGTCGCGGCGGTTGAGGTAACGCCCGGTCATGCCGCCTGCCCCATGCCCGTCAGCCAGGCCTGGACCGAGGCGATGAACCGTCCGAACCCCTCAATCTGCAGGAATTCGTCAACCGCATGGGCATTCCCGCCTCGACCTGCGCCGCCGATCAGAAAGCTCTCGACATGCCGGGCAAAGGCGTGCCCGGGGGCAGAGCCCAGGGCCCAGGGCCAGACCTGCGGTGTCTGCGACGTCTGTTCATAGGCCGCGATCAGGGCCCGCGCGCCCCGGCTGTCGGCGCCGAACCGCACGCCCGGAGCGCTCTCTCCCACCTCCAGCGTCACGGCGCTGCCGTCCAGCCGGGCGCGCTGCGCCGCCAGGAAACGCCCGGCCTCCAGTCCCGGCGGGGTACGCAGGTCGAACAGGGCCTCGGCCCTGTGCGGGATCACGGCGGTGTCCCCCACCGGGTCACTGGCCAGCGAAGAGACATTGAGCGAGGCGGTGCGCAGGACATGGCGTAGGAGCGCCTCGGCATCGCCACCAAGGGCAAAGCGGCTGGCAGTGCGAAATTTCAGTTCCGCCTCCGGGTCGAACCCCTGCGCCAGCGTCGTGATCAGCGCCGAGGCCTCCTCATCCAGAACCACCTGCGCCAGTTCGCCCGTCACCGCGCCGCCGAAGTCCGCCAGCGCGTCGACAAGCACCCGTGCCGGGTTGGCGATCCAGGGCGCGTTGCTGGAATGGATCGCGGTGCGCGGGCCGCCCCAGTCGCCACCCTCGACCAGAAGCCGGCCCTTGGTGATCCCCGAAAAACCCAAGTACACACGCGGCGCCCCGCCACCATATTCACAGAGGCTGGGAAACAGCCCTCCGGTGCAGGACGGCAAGGGACACCCGGGCGCGGCTAGGTAGCGCCGCATCGCAGGTGATCCGTGTTCTTCCTCACCGTCCAGCAGGATTTCCACGTTGACGTCCAGTCGGCCCGCGCGGTGCACGTCTCGCAGGGCGACAAGCATTCCGGCCAGCGGCCCCTTGTTGTTCTCGGCGCCGCGGGCGACAAAGACCTCGCCCAGCCCCTCCATCCGGGTCCGCCCGCCCGTCCAGGGATCGACACGCCAGCCCTCGGGCGTTGCGGGCATGACATCATACATGTTGTAGAGGATCACGCTCTCATCCGCACCGACGTCCAGTCGCGCATGGATCACCGGAGCGCCCTCTGGCCCTTCGACCGGTGCGATGATGGTCGCCCCCAGGTCGCCGATCAGCCAATCCAGCAGCGCGGTCACCTGGCGCGCCTGCGCCGTCGGATCGCCTGCATGCGAGGGGATCGCGCACCAGAGCGCCGTCAGGTCCAGCGCCTCTTCCAGCAGGGGCGCGGGCGCCGTCCTCACAGGCGGATCCTCGGGTTGAGCCAGGTGTAGGCCACGTCGACCAGGAAATTTGCCACGACAAAGACCAGTGCCGCGAACAGGACCACCGCCTGCACGACCGGGAAATCGCGGTTCTGGATCGCCTCGACCGCCAGCCGCCCGATCCCCGGCCAGGCAAAGATGATTTCGGTCACCAGTGCACCGCCCATGAGCGAGGCCAGGTACATGCCCTGCAGGGTGACAACCGGGATCATCGCGTTGCGCAGGGCGTGGCGGACGACGATGCGCCATTCGGTCAGCCCCTTGGCGCGCGCGGTGCGAACATAGTTCTCGCCCAGCGTCTCGATCAGGCTGGACCGCACCAGCCGGGTGATTGCCGAGAGGTAATAGGCGCCCAGCGCCAGCGAAGGCATGACCAGGTGACCGAGGCTGCCATAACCGCTGGAAGGCAGCCAGCGCAGGTTCAGCGAAAAGAGGATGATCAGCATCAGCGCCAGCCAGAACACCGGCACAGCCTGCCCAAGCAGGGAAACGACGCGAATGGCAAAGTCGATCGGGCTGTTCTTGCGCACAGCCGCGATGGCGCCCAGCAGGAAGCCAAGCAACGACGACCAGAGCAGCGCCGAGAGCGCCAGGAGCGCGGTCGCGCCCAGCCTTTCCGTCAACAGGTCCATCGCCGGGCGGCTGTAGCGCAGGGACGACCCGAGGTCGCCCTGCAGTGCATCGACCAGGAAGCGCCCGTACTGGACGATGATCGGATCGTCGAAGCCCATCGCCTCGCGGAAGGCGTCGATCTCGGCAGCGGTGGAATCGGGCGCCATCATCAGCACGGCCGGGTCGCCGGTCAGGAACAGCGCAAAGAACACCAGCGCCGAGACGCCGAACATCACGATCAGGCCCTGAGCGGCACGGGACAGCAGGAAGCGCAGGCCTTTCATCAGGACACCTTGCTTTCGGCCCGGCGGACCAGCCAGTCGCCAAGCAGGTTGCAGCCGATGACCAGCGCGCCGATCATCAGGCCGGGATAAAGCACCAGCCAGTTCGCGATCAGGATCACCGACCGGCCCTCGCCGATCAGGTTGCCCAGCGTCGGCATCGGCGGCTGCACCCCCAGCCCGAGAAACCCGACAGAGGCCTCGAGGATGATCAGGCGCGGCAGGTCCAGCGTCAGCAGCACGGTCTGCGGCCCGATGATGTTGGGCAGGACGTGGCGAAAGATGATCGTCATGTCCGACAGCCCCATCGCGCGCGAGGCGTCGATGTATTCCAGTTCCCGCACCTCCAGCGTGCGGCCCCGGGCGACCCGGGCGAAGATCGCCCAGCCCGTCAGGCCCAGCACGATCACGAGGTTGGTCATCGAGGGGCCCAGCACCGAGACCAGCAAGAGGATCAGCAGGATGAAGGGCACCGCCAGCTGGATGTCCACGAGGCGCATGATCAGCGCATCGACCCAGCCGCCGTAATACCCCGCGATCATGCCCAGCGCGGTGCCAAGCACGACAGAGATCAGCGCCGCGATCAGCACGATCCCGAAGGACACCAGCGTCCCCAGTCCCAGCCGGGCGAGAAGATCCCGCCCGAGCTGATCGGTTCCCAGCGGATGGAGCGCATCCCCCACCACTGTCATCGGAGGTTTGAACGTCGCGGAAATGTCACCGCGCAGCGGGTCCAGCGGCCAGGCCAGCGGGACCAGGATACAAAAGGCCACGGATGCCGCGAGAAGGAAGATCGCCAGCGCGGCGTCCTCGTTTCCCTTGATGCGCAAACTTCCGGTCAAGGGGTCAGTCCACCGTGATGGTGAAGACGGGGATGCGGGCGTCGGCCCGGCCGTCGAAGGTCACATTCGGGGCTTTGCCCATCAGCTTGTCCTCCTGGTAGAGGGTGATCAGCGGCACCTGCTCGGCCGCGACCTCCTGGATCTCCTGCAGGATCGCCGCGCGCGCCTCGGGATCGACGGTCGACCGGCTCTGGTCCAGCAGCGCGTCGAGGGCGTCGATCCGGGCCCCCGAATAGGGCTCACCCGACTTCATGATCGCATAGATCGCCGCATCCGCGTCAAGCGTCTGGGTGGAGCCCCAGCCCAGCATGTAGATCGGCCCCTCGAAGGGCACGGTCTGGGTGTAGACCGACCATTCCATCGTTTCCTGGTTCACGTCCAGGCCGATGTCCTCGAACCCCTGCGCGATGGTCTGGGCCACCTCGGCGTTCTTCATGTAGCGGAACGACGACTGCATGGTGATCTCGAACCCGTCCGCGAAGCCTGCCTCAGCCAGCAGCTGCCGTGACAGCTCCGGATCGAATTCCGGCACCGGCACATCGAGATAGCCGAAATCGGCGGCACCGACCTGCGTGCCCTTCGGCGTGGCAAGCCCGCCCAGCAGGTTCTCGGTGATCGAAACCCGGTCGATGGCGTGGTTCAGCGCCTGGCGCACCTTGACGTTGTCCAGCGGCGCCTTGTCCATGCGCAGGCCCAGGTAGATGGTCAGGCCGCCGTTCTCGACCTGTACCAGGTCGGCGTCGGGCGATTGCTGCAAGATCGGCACCAGGTCCACCGGCACATCCTCGATCAGGCCCACCTCGCCGGTGATCAGCGAGGTGATCCGCGCCGTCGCATCGGGGATCGGGCGCCAGATCACCGTCTTGATGTCCGGCTGACCGCGCCAGTAGTCGGGGTTGGCCTCCAGGGTCACGCGCTCGTCGGGCACGAAATCCACGAAGGTATAGGCGCCGGTGCCGACGGGATTGTTGGCGAAATGCTCACGCCCATGTTCGGCGATGTATTTCGGCGGCACGATATAGGCGGGATAGCGGCTCATCCGTGTCGGCAACAGCGGATCGGGTTCCGCGGTGGTGATGCGCACGGTCATCGGGTCCACCACCTCGACCGAGGCAATCGTGCGGATGTAGGAAATCGTCGGCGCCTTGTTGTCCGGGTTCAGCACGCGGTCGAGGCTGAATTTCACCGCCTCGGCGTCAAAGGGCTCGCCGTTGTGAAATTTCACACCCTCGCGCAGCGTGAATTCCCAGGTTGTGTCGTCGATCGAGGTCCAGCCGGTGGCCAGGCCCGGAACCAGCTTCATGTCCTCGTCGCGCATGACCATCGTGTCAAAGATATTGTCGACGATGGTGGCCGCCTCGCGCAGGAAACCGGGATCAAGCGCGTTGGTCGAGGCAGATCGCCCAATGACGAGCGTGTCGTCCTGTGCGAATGTCGCCGTGGCCGGAAGGGCCAGGGCAAGACCGAGGGCAAATGCAGGGAAACTCTTCATGTCGTGAGACCTCCTATTGGATGCAGTCGCAGGTTGGATGGGGAAGCGGGCCGCCTGTCTTGGCCTCTTGATTGGATCTTTCGCAGCGATCCAGAATATAATATATCATATATCATGACTCCGCAAGCCGGGCGCGGCCCCGCGCGCAGTCAGACCACACGCAGGAGATTATTTTTTATGCAGACCGGATTCAGTGCCCCGCCCCGCAAGAGCCTGACCGCCCATGTCGAAAGCCAGCTGCGCGACGCGTTGATCGAGGGCCGCCTGGAACCGGGCACACGACTGGTCACGAAGGAGCTGGCGACCTCTCTGGGCATGAGCATCACGCCGGTCCGCGAGGCCCTGGTGCGCTTTGCGGCTTCGGGCGTCCTGACTGCGGAGCCGGCCAGTTCCTTTCGTGTGCCTGTCATGACGGTGGCCAGCTACGCCGAGCTTGGAGCGATCCGAAAACGCGTGGAATCCCTCGCCGCCGAGACCGCCGCACAAAAGATGACCGCCGCCCAGATCGACGCGCTGGAACAACAGGTACAGGCCTACATCGAGGCCAAGCACACCCGCGACCCGCACGAGGCGCTCAAGGAAAACAAGGAGTTGCGGTTCAGTCTTTATGCCGCCGCCGAGATGCCGATCCTCCTGCAGACGATCGAGACGCTCTGGCTGCGCGCCGGGCCGGGCTTCAACTACCTCTTTCCCGATCCCGGAGCGAGCCGCACCGAACACGCCAACTACGAGGCGCTGATCAAGGCCCTGCGCGCCGGCGACGCCGCGGCCGCCGGAGAGGCGATCTGCCGGGCCATCGACGACGGCTCGGAACGGGTGTCGCGGGCCCTTGCCGAACGCGAACGTCAGGCCGGGGCGGGCTGAGATTGCAAAGCGCGGGCAACCCATGATCACAGCTCCCGCGCCGACAGGTGACGGGACAGGCTCTCGCGGACGCGTCGTTTCAGCTCTGCCTCCATGTCGCGCCCCGGCGCCAGGACCGAGACCGCAAGTTCGACACCGCCCCGCCCGACGTTGTCCCGCACCGGCATCGCCAGACTGCAGACATCCACCTGCCCCGAACGCCGGGAAACCAGCAGCCAGCCCTGTTCGAGATAGCGCGCCAGTTCGCCCCGGACGCCGGTCTCGCTCAGGCCCCAGTCGGCATAGCGCGGCGCGTTGATGCGCAGCACCTGCTCGCGGCCCGGGGCGTCCATCTCGCCCAGCACGACCAGCCCGCCGACACCGACGCCCAGCGGAAGGCGCCCGCCGATGCCGTCGAACATCGCGGGCACCTGGGCAAACCCGCTTTGCCAATCCAGACAGACGGAATCGAACCCCGCCCGCGCCATCAGAAAGGTCGGCAGCCCGGTTTCAGCGGCCACGTTGATCAGCAAAGGACGCAGCGAGGCGGTCATGTCGCCCACCGCCGCCTCCTTCAGCGCGATGGCGTGGATCGCGGGGCCGACATGGTAGTTCCCGCGCCGCCCGATCTGCATGACGAACCCGTGGTCCACCAGCGCCGCAACCGCACGATGCACCGGCGCGCGGGCATCGCCCAGCGCCTCGGCCAGGGCCGTCAGCGACAGGCCCTCTGCCCCGGCTTCGCCCAGAACGGCCAGGATACGCGCGGCACGGGCCGCGTTCGAAGAGGCGCGCGGCGTGCTCATGCGCGGGCTGCCTTGCGCCCCGAGCGCGCATCCGCATCCCGCAGCCCGGCAGAACGCCCCGCCGGATCGCCGTGACCGCCGCCGCCTGGGGTGATGACCTCGAAGATGTCGCCCGCCGCCAGGTCCGCGCTGCCTGACAGGTCGATGGCCTGCGGATCGCCATTGATGCGGAAGGCGCCGCTGGCCCCCGGACCGCCACCGTCCAGCCCCCAGGCCCGTGACGTCAGGCGCGCGCCCATGATCTGAACCCTGCAATCCGCATCGGCGCGATAGACCCGCCGCACCCCCATGCCGCCCAGCCAGGTGCCGTCGCCGCCACTGTCCTCGGCGAATTCATAGGCCATCAGGGTGATCGGATATTCCGCCTCCAGCGCCTCCAGCGGCAGGTTTGACGTGTTGGTCATGTGCACCTGCACCGCGTCCAGCCCATCCTTGTCGGGTCGCGCGCCAGAGCCCCCGGCAATGGTTTCCAGGTAGACCCACAGACCGCCATCGGGCCGCGTGCCGCTGAAGCTGGCCACATGAACCGATCCGCAGGCCGCCGCGCTGACACGGTCCGGGACCACCTGCGCCAACGCGCCGTGGATCAGGTCGACCACCCGCTGACAGGCCGAGATACGCCCGTCCACCGCCGCCGGATGCACGCAGTTCAACAGCGTCCCGGGTTGCGCCGTGATGGTCAGAGGCCGCGCCAGCCCCGCATTGGGCAGGATCGTCGGATCGACCACCGATTTCACCGCGTAATAGACCGTCGCCTGCAGCGCAGTGTAGATCACGTTCAGTCCCGCGCGCACCTGTGGCGGGCTGTCGAAACTCAGCGCCATGTCCTCGCCCCGGATCGTCAGCGTGACCGAAAGTGTCATGTGCTCGGCCTGGCTCTCGGTCTCGAAGATGTCAGAGAAGGTCCAGGTACCATCCGGCAGCGCCGCGATCCCGGCGCGCATCTTGCGTTCGGCATAGGCCATCAGGTCCTTGCCCGCCGCCTGTACCGTCTCGACCCCGAAACGCGCGCAAAGCTCCTGCATCCGCAGCACGCCCAGCCGGTTCGCGGCCATCTGCGCGCGCAGGTCGGACAGGCGTTCGTCCGGAACCTGGCAATTCAACAGAAACAGACGCATGACCTCGGGCTGGCGGACGCCGTCCCGCTGCAGGCGGATCGGCGGAATGCGCAGCCCCTCCTGGTAGACATGGGCATGGCCCCGGTCCGCGAAATCCGAATGATGCGCCGTGTTGATGGCCCAGCCGAACAGCGCACCCTCGACAAAGATCGGTTCGGCCATGACGATGTCCGGCAGATGCGTGCCGCCGCCGGCGTAGGGATCGTTGCCGATAAAGACATCGCCGGGACGCAGGTCCTCCGCCGGATAGGCCTCCAGCAGGCGCGGCACGAATTGCAGGAAACTGCCCAGGTGCATCGGGATATGTTCGGCCTGGCAGAGGATCTCTCCGCCTGCCGTACAAAGCGCTGTGGAACAGTCGCGCCGCTCCTTGATGTTGGTGGAATGGCTGGCGCGCACCAGCGCCTCGCCCATCTCGTCCACCGCAGAGGAAAAGGCGCTGCCGATCACCTCGACGGTAACGGGATTCAGCGTCCGGGTCATGAGCTGCGCTCCATGATCAGGGTCAGGTAGGGATCGACGCGCGCCGTCATCCCCGACGGGACGACAGTGGTCGTATCGAGCTGGTCGATGATCGCGGGTCCCTCGATCAGGTTGCCCGGTCTCAAAAGGGTGCGATCATAGATCGGTGTCTCGGCGAAACCGCCCGCCTCGCGCATCCAGACCGGGCGTTGGCCGGTCCGCGCGGCAGAGGCATCCGGCCCCGCGTCCGGAAATGCCGGCATCTGCGCCTTGGGCACGACGCCGGTGGCCTGCAGCCGATAGGTCACCATCTGGATCGCGTCGCCCTCGGCCACGAAACCGTAAAGCTGTTCGTGCCGGGCCAGAAACCCCTCGCGCAGCGCGTCTAGGCTCTGCTCGTCGATCGGCCCCTCCGGCAGATCCACGGCGATCTCGTAGTTCTGACCAGCATAGCGCATATCGACGCGCGAGTTCAGCCCCTGCGCCTCGGGCGCTATGCCTTCGCGGGCGAACCAGTCCCGCGCCTGACGCGCCAGCCCCTCAAAAACCTCGGCCAGATCGGCGGGCTGCGCCTCATCCAGCAGCCGGATCTGCGTCGCCGCATAGTCCGTCCGAAGGTCGGTCATCAAAAGGCCCAGCGCGCAAAGCACGCCCGGCGTGCGCGGGATCAGGATGCGGTCCATGCCCAGCTCTGCCGCCAGCCGCGCCGCGTGTACCGGCCCGGCACCACCGAAAGCCACCAGCGCATAGTCACGCGGATCATGCCCGCGCTGGACAGAGATCAGCCGGATCGCCTTGGCGGTATTCGCCGTCACGATGTCCAGGATGCCGTCCGCGGTCTCCATCACGCCCAGGCCCAGACGGCCGGCCAACCGCTCCACTGCTGCCACCGACAGGTCACGGTCGATGGGCATCTGCCCGTTCAGCAGCGCCTTGGGGTTCTGGGTCTGCAGGACGACATTTGCATCGGTCACAGTCGGTTCCTCGGTGCCCAGACCATAGCAGGCGGGTCCGGGATGGGCGCCAGCGCTGCGCGGCCCGACCTTCAGCAACCCGCCGCTGTCCACATGGGCGATCGACCCGCCCCCGGCGCCCACGGTGTGAATGTCCAGCATCGGCGCCTTGAGCGGGTAGCCATGCACCTCGGCCTCTGCCACCACGCGGCACCTGCCGCCCTCCAGCAGCGCCACGTCCGAACTGGTGCCGCCCATGTCGAATGTAATCAGGTTGCCGATGCCGGTCATGGCCCCCAGCGCCTGCGCTGCGACGACCCCGGTCGAGGGGCCGGACAGGACCGTCCGCACCGGCAAGCCCGCTGCCTGGTCGAACCCCGCCACGCCGCCATTCGACTGGGTCAGATGCGGCGTGACCGGCAGGCCTGCCTCTGCCAGACGAGTTTTCAAAGCGGTGACATAGGTCCGCATCACCGGTCCCAGGTAGGCATTGACCACGGTTGTGGACAGGCGCTCATACTCGCGGAACTCGGGCGCCACCTCGTGCGACAGCGCAAGAAAAGCCTCGGGGAATTCCTCGGCCACGATCTCGGCGGCGCGCCGTTCATGGGCCTCGGACAGGAAGGCATAGAGAAAGCTGACGGCGATGGACTCGACCCCCGCCGTGCGCAGCTGCCTGACCGCCTCGCGCAGCGCCGCCTCGTCCAGCGGAACCTCGGTGCTGCCGTCCCCTCGCAGGCGTTCCGGCACACCGATGCGCAGATTTCGCGTGACAAGCTCCTGCGGCTTGTCCGCGCTCATGTCATAGAGATGCGGGCGTTTCTGCCGACCGATGGCCAACAGGTCACGGAAGCCTTCGGTGGTGATCAGGCCCGTCCTGACGCCCCGATGCTGGATCAGTGCATTGGTTGCAACCGTGGTGCCGTGCCCGAAAAAGCCGACATCCCGCGCCGCGATCCCGGTTCGCGACAGCCCTTCGGCAAAGGCCTGCGCAATCCCGCGCGAGGGGTCGTCCGGGGTCGAGCTGACCTTCCAGATATGAACATCGCCCCTGTCTTCGTCGATCAGGCAGACATCCGTGAATGTGCCGCCAGAATCGATGCCGATGCGCCAGGCCATCGCCCCACCCCGTCTTCGTTACCGTCACCCGCCGGTCTAGCGCGAGACCTGGCACAGACGAAGACAAGACCATTTATCGGATCATTTTTCCTCTATTGATCCTATAATCGGATTTTGAGCGGTGAAAATTTATTCCTTGAGCAGGTTTCCCGCCACCGCCCCCCCCGGTTCGTGACCACCTGGATCGGGGATCGCCCCCAGGCATCCCCGGAACGCGTACCCGGCGGGCGCGCCGGATTACTTCAACAAACGGCGGTGAACGCGCCTTCATCACTTGAGTGGGTGCCGCACACGGCCCACCCCCAACACCCCTCCCGGGACGGTCTCAAGCATCACGCAACCATGTCCTCGGATGCGTCCAGCGCCTTCAATGCCCAGCTGGTCAAGGCTTCGATAGAGGGGGCACAACGGTCCGCCAATCCACTGGCAAAGTCCTCGAAGGCTTGCTCGTTCATCGCGTTCAGGCCAACCACGACCGGTATGTCATCCGCAACGGCGCGGGCAAGCACGTCGCGGAACCCTCGGCCCGCCGCTTCCTGCTTTCCGAACTTGTTCAGGACGATGAGGTCTGCGCCTGCGGCCAGGGACGTTTCGACGGCCGCCACGGACAATTCGAGGTTTTCGGGATCGAGCCGGCAACCGCGCGAAGCACTGCCGAGGTTCTGGGATATGCGAAAAACCGGTCCGTCGGGCAGAACCTGCACGTCCATGTCACAGGGATGGTCGCCTTCACGTTCGGTGTTGATTTGCACGAGGCCACGCACCTTATACCCACGCGCCAGCATCTGCTGAGCAAAGGCGTACAGCAATTCATCGGTATCGCCACGTCCGGGCATGATGAGGGTCGCGATCTGAGTCATGGGTCATCTCAACTTTCTTCGAAAGGCAGGAATTCGAGCAACATGCTCGTATCGATCTGGTCGGCCTCCGACGGCAACAGCAACAGGCCGTCGGCGTCGGCAAGGGGGCTGACCCGACCGGAATAGGTGGCCGCCTCGGCGGTGACCGTCGCGCGCCCGCGCAGGTCGAAACCGACGAGTCGCGCGGGACGCAATTCGCAGCGACCGGGCTTGTGGCGGAGGTTTACGGCGGACGACACGATCATCTTGCGCGGTTTGCCGGTGGCCCCTTGCAAGGCATCCACGATGGCACGGCCAAAAAGATGCCAGCCCACGAACGAGGCTTGCGGGTTGCCCGGCAACCCGAGCCAGAGCGCGGTGCCGATGCGGCCGAAGCTGACGGGTTTTCCGGGCTTCAGGGCGACGCCCGCGAAGTGGAGACGGTCCCCGATCCGCTCGACAGCGCGCCGCAGGTAGTCCTCTTCTCCGACGGATACGCCCCCCGTGGTGACGATCAGGTCAACCGCCCCCGAGAGACGCTCCAGTTCGGCACACAACCTGCCCAGGTCATCACCGATACGGGCCTTTTCCACGATGGAGACACCCGGCTGTGCGATCAGGGCCTCCAGCATCGGGCCGTTGACGTCATTGATTTTGCCCGGAGCAGCCTCCTGCCCCGGCGCGACCAATTCCGATCCGGTGATCAGAAGCGCAATGCGCAGCCTTCGGCGTACCCTGACTTCTGCCACTCCAGCGGCGGCCATCACGGCAATGTCGCGCGGTCCGATGCGCCTGCCCGCGGGCAGAATGACATCGCCAGCCGCCATGTCCTCTCCGACCCTGCGCACATTGGCCCCGACGGTGGGCAGGCGATCAAAGCGGGCGATGCCGTTACGCAGGGTGACGTGTTCTTGTGCCACCACCGCGTTCGCCCCGGCGGGCAGCGGCGCGCCGGTAAAGATCCGCACCGTCGCAATACGATCAAGCTGTGCAGGGGCGTCCCCGGCGGCGGTCCGGTCCACGACCGGCAGGATGCACGGACCCGGTCCGATCAGGTCCCCGCACCGCACGGCGTAGCCGTCGACCGCGCTATTGGCGAAGGGCGGCACATTCACCCGGGACATCACCGGTTCCGACAGACAACGCCCGAGGGCCTCGCCAATCGGCAGTATATCCACCCCCGGCACCAGGGGTGTCTCGGCGGCACAGAGGGCAAGCGCCTCGTTCAACGACGTGAGACCGGGTGCCCCTTCGCTTTCATCGCAGCCGCAGGTGCGGTCACTCAGGTCATGCAGCTTCATGGCAGGCTCCTTTCTTCAGGTTGGGCAGACCAACCGAACATTCCAGATTGCGCAGCAACCCATCCCGCAATCCATAGATCAGGCCGTGGAGGCGCACCGGTTGGCCATCGGCCCAGGCGCGGCGCATGATGGGTGTCTCGGCGACACGTGCGACGCCTTCGATCACGTTGAGTTCGGCCAGCCGGTCCCGGCGTTCCTCCATGTCCGTCAGCACGTCAAGTT
This sequence comes from Mameliella sp. LZ-28, assembly GCF_012274245.1. Classification (NCBI taxonomy): domain Bacteria; kingdom Pseudomonadati; phylum Pseudomonadota; class Alphaproteobacteria; order Rhodobacterales; family Roseobacteraceae; genus Antarctobacter; species Mameliella sp. LZ-28. The sequence goes on from NZ_JAANYX010000037.1 coordinate 116,913, forward strand.
CGGCCTGCGCCTGGCGCGCCAACCTCCGGATCGGTTCCAGCCAGTGATCCGCCAGCCCGTGAGGAATATCCTCTGTCGCGGCGCGAATGCCGCCGCATCCATAGTGACCGCAGACGATGATCTCGCGGACCTTCAGCGCCTCGACGGCAAATTCCAGCGCGCTGAGCATGTTCATGTCGGACGAGTGGATCACGTTGGCGACATTGCGATGGACAAAGACCTCGCCCGGGTCCAGCCCCGCCACCACGTTGGCCGGCACCCGGCTGTCCGAACAGCCGATCCAGAAGAATTCCGGCGTCTGCTGTGCCGCAAGCCCGGCGAAAAACCCGGGATCTGCGGCGCGACGCTCGGCCGACCAGGTCCTGTTCCTGTCCAGGAGATCGTTCAGCATGGGCTTGCCACTCCCTGTGTTGTGAAGGTTGTCATCTCGTCCGCACCCGCGCCTCAGGGACAGTTGCCCAGATCGGCCCCGGTGATGTCGGCCTTTTGCGAAAGCGTGGTGACCAGGTCGCGGACCCCCTGCCCCCAGGCGCGCTTTTCCATCGCGGCGCGTAGCCGGGGCGCGACGGCCTCGAAGGGCAGCACGTCGCCTTCGGCACGGTCATCCATGCGAATGACATGCCAGCCATGCCGAGTCCGCACCGGTTCGAATGTGATGTCGCCTGCGGACAAGGTACGCAGCGCTGCCTCGAATTCAGGAACCGTGTCGCCCGGTCCGATCTGGCCAAGCATTCCGTCGCGATCCCTGGAGGGGCAATCGCTTTCCTGGCGCGCGAGGCGCCCAAAGCTCTTGGGATGGCCCAGCGCGCGGCCTGTCACGTCAATTGCACGGGCAAGGGCCTGCTTGCCCGCCTCCTCGTCCTGCGGGTCGCAGGCGAAGAGAATGTGCGAGACGCTCCACAATGGCGGAGCGCGGAACTTTGACGGATCGCGGGACCACTCGGCGCGCACCTCCTCCTCGGATGGCGGCGACACCTGCACCGCATCTTCGAGAAGGGCCCTTATGCGGGCCTCGTTCCCGGTCTCGAACCGTCCCGGTTCGAGCTCTTGCGGATCTGCCGGGATCTCGCGCCGCTGGGCCTCTTGCAAGAGCAGCGCACGCACCGCCAGCGCATTGGCAGCCTTGCGCCAGGCAACACCGGGTTTGCCGCGCGGCGCTTCGTGGTTCTGGGCCTCGGCAGCGATGGCCGCCGAGGGGATGGTGGTGCCGTTCACGACGACATCGGGAAAGAGCGCATTCATCTTGGTCACTCCGCCGGTTGCGCCGCCGCATCCGACGCAGGCGCGGGCTTTGCCTGCGCGGTCGCCAATGCCGCGCCACGTTCGGGCAACGGAACCTGGCGGCGCGACCGCACGATCTGGTATCCGGGCCGGTTAAAATAGCGCACCGGAACAGACAGCATGTGCACGAGGCGCGTGAACGGGAAGACGAGGATGATCGTCAGGCCCAACACGATGTGCAACTTGAAGATCAGCGCCACGTCCGCGATGTGGCTGGCCGCCGCGCCATCAAGGGTAAAGATGCCCTGCGCCCAGGCCATGAACTTGACCATCTCGTGCCCGTCGAGGTGCCCCAGCGAGGCGATGATGGTCAACAGGCCCAGCACGAGTTGGGCCAGCAGCATGGCCAGGATGGCGATGTCGGCAAAGCTCGACGTCTTGCGGATGCGCGGATCGGTCCAGCGGCGGTGGAACAGCATCCCGCCGCCCACCAGCGCCATGATCCCGGCAATACCACCCGCGACTACGGCCAGCGTCTGCTTGGCCCCGTGGCTGATGCCCAGCGCATCGAACACCCAGATCGGGGTCAGCAGCCCGACGAAATGCCCGGCAAAGATCACCAGCACGCCGACATGGAACAGGATCGACCCCATGACCAGCTGCTTGCGGCGCAAGAGCTGCGAGGAAGACGTCTTCCACGTGAAGGGATCGCGTTCGTAGCGCGCGATAGAGCCGACAATGCCGATCGCCAGCGCGATATAGGGAAAGGTTCCGAAGAAAAACTGGTTCATCATGGCCTCCTTCATTCAGCCGGCGTCGCGGCGGGGGCGGAATTGACGGGAACGTCCATCTGGGCAAGCATATCGCGCACCTGAGGACAGCCGGCGTTGGGATCGGGGCCGAAGACGACCTCGGATTCCTCCCAGACCTGATCCAGCGCCTCCAGGTCGTTCGGGTCGACATCCGGCTGGTCCAGCAGTTCCGCCACCGCCTCGCGGTCGGCCTCGGCGCCCGACAGCTGCAAAAGGGCGGCGAACACGGCGCCATAGGGGCTGTCACGCCGGGCCAGCCGGGCGTTCAGCGCCTCAAAGATATGGGCCGCGTCCGCCAAGGTTTCCTGCACCTCGACGAAGGGACGCGTGGACAGGAATTCCAACAGCACCGGCAGGTGATCGGGCAGTTCCGAGGTCATCGGGTCGAACCCGCCCGCGCGGTAGGTTTCGACCAGCGAGACCATCGCGCCGCCCCGGTCACGGCTTTCGCCGTGCACATGTTCGAACAGGTTGAGCGACAAGGTGCGCGAGCGATCGAAGAGCATGACGAACTGCTCTTCGAGGTCATAGATGTCGCGCGTCGCCAGCTCCTCGACCAGCGGGCGCAACGCGCGCCGCGCCGCCGCCGTCAACCGGGTGTCGGAGGCGAGAACACCCCCGATTTCCGGCATCGCCGCCTGCAACTCGCGCGTCGGATAGCTGAGCAGCAGCGACAGGGATTTGATCGTGCGGTCCATATCAGCGCACCTCCTCGGGCATTTTCAGGGGACGTTTGGAACCACCAAAGAGCGAGCCCTTGGAGATGCCCGAAGAACAGCCATTGCCGTCAGTGAAGCCGCAACCGCCCTTGAGATCATAGGCCTCTTCGACCTGCTCGCGGTGGGTCGTGGGGATGACGAAGCGATCCTCGTAATCGGCCAGGGCCATGATCTTGTACATGTCCTCGATCACCCGGCCCGACAGGCCGGCGCGGGCGGCGATGGCCTCGTCGATGACGCCATCGACGGTCTTGGACCGCATGTAAGACCGCATCGCCAGCATCCGTTCCAGCGCGCTGACCACCGGGGCCTCGTCCCCCGCCGTCAGCATGTTGGCGAGGTAACGCACCGGGATACGCAGGTCATGGACGTTGGGCATTGCGCCATCGGTACCTATCTTGCCGGCCTCGGCGGCGTTCTGGATCGGCGAGAGCGGCGGGATGTACCAAACCATCGGCAGCGTGCGGTATTCCGGGTGCAACGGAAAGGCGACCTTCCACTCCATCGCCATCTTCCAGACCGGGCTTTCCTGCGCGGCCTTGATCCAGTCTTCGGGGATGCCGTCGGCTCGGGCGGTCTCGATCACCACCGGGTCGTTCGGGTCGAGGAAGACGTCAAGCTGCGCGTCGTACAGGTCCTTTTCATGCGGCGCGTTGGCGGCCGCTTCGATCTTGTCCGCATCGTACAGCATCACGCCCAGGTAGCGGATGCGCCCGACACAGGTTTCCGAACAGACGGTCGGGTTGCCGCTTTCGATCCGGGGATAGCACAGGGTGCATTTCTCGGATTTGCCGGTGGACCAGTTGTAATAGACCTTCTTGTAGGGACAGCCCGAGACGCACATACGCCAGCCGCGGCATTTCTCCTGGTCGATCAGGACAATCCCGTCCTCCTCGCGCTTGTAGATCGCCCCCGAGGGGCAGGACGCCGCGCAAGCCGGGTTCAGGCAGTGTTCGCACAGCCGGGGGAGATACATCATGAAGGTGTTCTCGTATTCCCCATAGATCTCCTTCTGGATGCCTTCGAAGTTGTAATCCTGCCCGCGTTTCGAGAATTCACCGCCCAGGATTTCCTCCCAGTTCGGACCCTTCTCGATCTTCTCAATCCGCTCACCGGTGATCTTGGAATAGGGGCGCGCCGTGGGGAACGCCTCCATCTCCGGGGCGGATTTCAGGTGATCGTGGTCGAAATCGAAGGGCTCGTAATAGTCGTCGATCTCGGGCAGGTCGGGGTTGGCAAAGAGGTTCGCCGCGATCCGCCATTTGGACCCCTGCCTGGGCTGCAGCTTGCCGGATTTCGTCCGGGTCCAGCCGCCGTTCCAGCGTTTCTGGTTTTCCCAGTCGGTCGGGTAACCGGTGCCGGGTTTGCTTTCGACGTTGTTGAACCACGCGTATTCGACGCCGTCGCGTGTGGTCCAGACGTTCTTGCAGGTCACGGAACAGGTGTGACACCCGATGCATTTGTCGAGGTTCAGCACCATGCCGATTTGTGCGCGCACTCTCATTCCGCGGCCTCCTTTTCGGTCGCTTCGCGGTCGAGCCAGTCGACCTTTTTCATCTTGCGGACGACGACGAATTCATCCCGGTTCGCCCCCACGGTGCCGTAGTAGTTGAAGCCGTAGGATTGCTGGGCATAGCCGCCGATCATGTGGGTGGGTTTCAGCGTGGCGCGGGTCACCGAGTTGTGGATGCCCCCGCGCAGGCCGGTCTTTTCCGATCCCGGCGTGTTCACGATCTTTTCCTGCGCGTGATACATGAAGACGGTGCCGTCCTTCATGCGCTGGCTGACCACCGCCCGCGCCGTCAGCGCGCCGTTCACGTTGTAGGCTTCGACCCAGTCGTTGTCCTCGATCCCCGCCTTCTTGGCGTCGGTCTCGGACAGCCAGACCACCGGCCCGCCACGGTTCAGCGTGAGCATCAGCAGGTTGTCGGAATAGGTCGAGTGGATGCCCCATTTCTGGTGCGGCGTGATGAAATTCAGCACCAGGCAGTCGCCTTCGTCGTGGACATCCTTGGTGATGGTCTTGAGGTCGACCGGCGGGCGATAGCCCACGAACCCCTCGCCAAAGGCCCGCATCCACAGGTGATCCTGATACAGCTGCTGACGGCCTGTCAGCGTGCGCCACGGGATCAGCTCGTGCACGTTGGTGTAACCGGCGTTGTAACAGACCTTTTCCGACTCGATCCCCGACCATGTCGGGCTGGAGATGATCTTGCGCGGTTGGGCGGCGATGTCGCGGAAGCGGATCTTTTCGTCTTCCTTCGGCAGCGCCAGGTGGGTGTGATCGCGCCCCGTGAACTTCGACAGCGCGTCCCATGCCTTGACCGCCACCTCGCCATTGGTTTCCGGCGCAAGCATGAGGATCACCTCGGTCGCGTCGATATCAGTGACGATTTTCGCGCACCCCTTGGCCGCCCCGTCAAGGTGCACACCGTTCAGGTCGCGCAGCGCCTGCACCTCGTGCTCTGTCTTCCAGGCAATGCCCTTGCCGCCGTTGCCGATCTTGTCCATCAGCGGACCAAGCGCGGTGAACCGGTCGTGGATCGCGGTGTAATCCCGTTCCACGGGGATATAGTTCGGCGCGGTCTTGCCCGGGATCAGGTCGCATTCGCCCTTCTTCCAGTCCAGCACCTGGTCCTGGGCGATTTCCCCGGGCGTGTCGTGCAGGATCGGCAGCGCGACGATGTCCGTTTCCTGCCCCAGGTAACCCGGCACGATCTCTTGCAGCTTCTTGGCAATGGCCTTGAAGATTTCCCAGTCGGATTTCGATTCATACGCCGGGTCCACAGCCGCCTGTAGCGGGTGGATGAACGGGTGCATGTCCGAGGTGTTCAGGTCGTTCTTTTCGTACCAGCTGGCCGTCGGCAGAACCACGTCGGCATAGACCGCGGTCGTGCTCATGCGGAAATCGATGGTCACCAGCAGGTCCAGCTTGCCCTGCGGGCCGTCGGCGTGCCACTTCGCCTCCTTCGGCAGTTGCGCGCCCTCCTGCCCCAGGTCCTTGCCCATGACGCCGTGATCGGTGCCCAGAAGGTGCTTGAGGAAGTATTCGTGCCCCTTGCCGCTGCTCCCCAGCAGGTTCGAGCGCCAGACAAACAGGTTGCGGGGCCAGTTTTCCGGCGCGTCCGGGTCCTGGCAGGACATTTCCAGATCGCCGGATTTCAGATGCTCGGCCACATAGGCGGGGATGTCCTGCCCGGCGACCTTGGCGGCCTTGGCGACCTCCAGCGGGTTGGTCCTCAACTGCGGCGCAGAGGGCAGCCAGCCCATACGCTCGGCGCGGATGTTGTAGTCGATCAACGAGATATCCCAATCGCCCTCCGGCGCGGTGGGGCTGACGATTTCATTCGCGGTCAGCGTCTCATAGCGCCACTGGCCAGTGTGCGCATACCATGCAGAGGTCGAGTTCATGTGCCGCGGCGGGCGACCCCAATCCAATGCGAAGGCCAAAGGTTGCCAGCCGGTCTGCGGACGCAGCTTTTCCTGTCCCACATAATGCGCCCAGCCACCGCCGGACTGACCCACGCAGCCGCACATCACCAGCATGTTGATGACGCCGCGATAGTTCATATCCATGTGGTACCAGTGGTTCATCGCGGCCCCGATGATGACCATCGACTTGCCGTTGGTCTTCTCGGCCGTCTGCGCGAATTCGCGGGCGACGTGGATGATCTTGTCGGCGGAGACGCCGGTGATCTTCTCGGCCCAGGCGGGGGTGCCGGGCATGTCGTTCGCGTAATCATCGGTGACCCAATCGCCGCCCAGGCCACGGTCAAGCCCGTAGTTGGCGCAGAACAGGTCAAAGACGGTGGCCACCAGCGCCTCGCCCTCGGGCGTCCTGACGGTCTTGACCGGGATGTTGCGGGTCAGAACGTCGGGGTGTTCGGCGTCAGTCGCGAATTGCTCGGTCGCCGCGCCGCCGAAATAGGGGAAGTCGACGCCGCGCACATCGTCATGATCCTCTTCCAGAACCAGCGACATCTTCAGGTGCGTGTCCGTGCCGGCTGCCTTTTCCTCCAGGTTCCACTCGCCATCCTCGCCCCAGCGATAGCCGATAGCCCCATTCGGAGAGACCAGCCCGCCCGACGTCCCGTCGATGGCGACGGTCTTCCATTCGGGATTGTTCTCTTCGCCCAGCTTGCCGTCCAGATCATCGGCGCGCAGGAAACGGCCCGGCACAAGGCGCCCGTCCTTCTCCTCCAGCTTCACCAGCATCGGGAAGTCGGAGTACTTGCGGCAGTAGTCCTCGAAGTACTCGGCCTGACGGTCGAGGTGGAATTCGCGCAGGATGACGTGACCAAAGGCCATCGCAAGTGCCGCGTCGGTGCCCTGTTTGACGTTCAGCCAGACATCGCCGAATTTCGCCGCCTCGGAGTAGTCGGGGCTGATGACCGCGGACTTGGCGCCGCGATAGCGGGCTTCGGTGTAGAAATGTGCGTCGGGCGTCCGCGTCTGCGGCACGTTCGACCCCCAGAGCAGCAGGTAGCCCGCGTTGTACCAGTCGGCGCTTTCCGGCACGTCGGTCTGTTCACCCCAGGTCATGGGCGAGGCCGGCGGCAGGTCGCAGTACCAGTCGTAGAAGGACATGCAGACGCCGCCGAGCAGGCTCAGGTAGCGCGAGCCGGCGGCATAGCTGACCATCGACATGGCCGGGATCGGCGAAAAGCCGAAAACCCGGTCGGGGCCATAGGTCTTGGCGGTATAGGCGTTGGCGGCGGCGACGATCTCGGTCGCCTCGTCCCAGGTGGCGCGGACGAAACCGCCCTTGCCGCGGGTTTCGGTGTAGCTGGCCCGCAGGACGGGATCGTTCTGGATCGCGGTCCAGGCTTCGATGGGGTCCATGGTCTCGCGCATGCGGCGCCAGATCTTCATCAGGCGGCCCCGGATCAGCGGGTTCTTCACCCGGTTCGCGGAATAGAGATACCAGGAATAGCTGGCCCCGCGCGCACACCCGCGCGGTTCGTGGTTGGGCAGACCCGCGCGGGTACGGGGATAATCGGTCTGCTGGGTTTCCCAGGTCACGATCCCGGATTTCACATAGATCTTCCAGCTGCATGACCCGGTGCAGTTCACGCCGTGGGTCGAGCGCACGACCTTGTCGTGCCGCCAGCGGTTTCTGTAGGTGTCTTCCCAGTCTCGGTTCTCGCGGGTCACTTGCCCGTGCCCGTTGGAGAATGTCTCCAACTCCTTGGACTGGAGGAAGTTCAGTCTGTCGAGCAGGTGGCTCATCTGATGTCTCCGATTGTCTTGAGTGTGGGGCGGCCACGGCGGGCCGCCGCCAGAGGTGTCAGGGGATCAGCAGGAAACGGGCGCGTTCTTGCGGCTGTAGAAGGCCCAGGTGACGACAACGCAGACCGCGTAGAAGGCCATGAACCCCCAGAGCGCGCCGTTCGGGGCCCCGGTCAGGCTGATCGAGGTGCCGTAGAACTTGGGGATGAAGAAGGCGCCGTAGGCCGCGATCGCCGAGGTGAAGGCGATGATGGCCGAGCTTTCCAGCTCCGACTGTTTCAGCTTCGCGGCGTCGTCCAGCTGCGGGTTCAGGCGCGGCACTTCCTGGCGCATGATCGACGGGATCATCTGGAAGGTCGAGGCATTGCCCACGCCAGTCAGGAAGAACAGCGCCATGAAGCAGGCGAAGAAGCCCCAGAAATTGCCCGCCGGGTTGGCGTCGGACGGCAGGAACTGCAACACGCCCCAGACCGCGACGATCATGCCGACAAAGGTCCAGAAGGTTACGCGCCCGCCGCCGAACTTGTCGGAAATCCAGCCCGTGGCTGCGCGGCTCAACGCGCCGACAAGCGGGCCGAGGAAGGCGTAGGACAGCACATTCACATCCGGAAACTGCGTCTTCATCAGCAAAGGGAAACCGGCGGCATAGCCGATGAAGCTGCCGAAGGTGCCGGTGTAGAGCACGCACATGATCCAGTTGTGGCGGCGGGTGAAGATGACCGACTGCTCTTTGAACGAAGCGCGGGCCGACGCGATGTCGTTCATCCCGAACCATGCCGCCAGAGCCGACAGCGCGATGAAGGGCACCCAGACGAAACCGGCGTTCTGCAGGAACAGCTGACCGCCGTCGGACAGGTGCTGCGGCTCACCGCCGATCGCGCCGAAGACGCCAGCGGTGATGACCATCGGCACGACGAACTGCATGACCGACACACCGGCATTGCCCAGCCCGGCGTTCAGCGCCAGCGCGTTGCCCTTGGTCTTTTTCGGGTAGAAATAGGCGATGTTGGCCATCGACGAGGCAAAGTTGCCGCCGCCGAAACCGCACATCAGCGCCAGGACCAGGAACCAGACATAGGAGGTGTCGGGGTTCTGCACGGCGAAACCGATGCCAAGCGCCGGCAACAGCAGCGAAGCGGTGGAAAGCGTCGTCCAGAGGCGCCCGCCGAAGATCGGGATCATGAAGCTGTAGAAAATCCGCAGCGTCGCGCCAGACAATCCCGGCAGCGCCGCCAGCCAGAACAGCTGGTCGGTGGAATAGGCAAAGCCGATGGCGGGCAGCTTGGCCACGACGACCGACCAGACCATCCAGACCGAAAAGGCCAGCAACAGGTTGGGGATCGAGATCCAGAGGTTGCGGGTGGCGATGGCCCGGCCCTGGCTTGCCCAGAACTGCGGGTCTTCGGGGCGCCAATCTTCGAGCGTGTGCCCGCTGTTGGCGCTTGAGGCCTCGGTGATAGCCATTTCAGTGTCCTTCCTTGGCAATGTCGGCTGCCGCGTTGCAGCCGGAATGGGGTCATGAAGGTGCGGAGGGCCGGTCGGGTCGCGCCACGCGCCCGTTTCAGGGGTCCCCCGGTGGGGGCGGGCCACGCCATTGCGACCCGCCAGGGTTCAGGAGTTATTCGGCGGGCGTCGCGCCCGGCTTGCCGCCCAGGGCCTTGATGCCTTCTTCGAGCGCTTTGTTCGCCTCGATGGCCTTCTTGCGCAGCGTGTCGATGTTGGCGGCGGCAAAGGCGGCACGTTGCTCTGTTTCCTGTTCGGCGGAGAACCGCACGAAGAAGGCAAGGAACGAGGCGCAGCTGACCACGATGCCGAGGATCAGGAAGGCTTCGGACCAGTCGATCATGTTCTTGAACAGGAACCCGGCCAGAACCGCCCCGGCATTGCCGCCCGCGCCGACCACACCGGCCACCGCGCCCAGCGCCTTCTTGTTGACGAAGGGCACCACGGAATAGGTCGCACCTTCGGCCATCTGCGTGAACAGCGAGAAGACGATCAGCGAGGGCAGCGCCAGGAAAAGCACATGCATCTGGCTGAAGATCATCAGCGCAATGCCTTCGAACAACAGGCAGATGAACAGCCAGACGCTGCGGCCCCGCAGGCCCCAGAGGGCGCCGAAGTTGTCACCGAAGATCCCGCCCAGCGTGCGGGCAAAGAGGTTCATCAGGCCAAAGGATGCCGCCACGAAACCGGCCGCCACCAGGCTGAGGTCGAAGTAGTCGAAGAAGTACAGCGCCGCGACGTTGTTGACCGTCAGTTCGATGCCAAAGCAGCAGCCGTAGATCACGAACAGGATCCAGACGCGGGGGTCACGCAGGGCCCTTTTAAAGTTTCCGGTGACTTCCCTTTTCTGCTCCATCTTGCCGGCGGCGCGCAACTCGTCGAAGTTCCCGTCGGGGGCATCCTGGGTCAGGAAATAGTAGGCAATGCCGATCAGCAGGATGATCGTGCCGACCACGACCATTGCCAGCCGCCAGCCCACCGCCTCGGAAAAGCCGAAGCCCACGACAAAGACCGAGAAAAGCAGCGGCATGACGAATTGCGTGACGCCGCCACCGAGGTTGCCCCACCCGGCCGAGGTCGCATTCGCCTGCCCCACCACGTTGGGCGCGAACATGACCGTGGTGTGGTACTGCGTGATGACGAAAGCCGCGCCGATCCCGCCGATCAGCACCCGGAACAGCAGAAAGGACTCGAAGTTCCACGACAGGCCGATGCCCATCACCGGGAAGGCGCCGAGGATCAGCAACCAGGTATAGGCCTTGCGCGGCCCGATGCGGTCGCACAGCCAGCCGATGAAGAGGCGCGCGAAAATCGTGATCGATACCGACCCGATGATCGCCCAGCCGATCTGATCCTTGGTCAACTGCAGTTCGTCGCGCACGACCGTCATCAGGGGCGCGATGCCGAACCATGCGAAAAAGCACGAGAAAAAGGCGAACCACGTCATGTGGAACGTCCGCATCTGAACCATCTTCACGTTGAAGAAGTTTCGCCACAACGACGTGGCCTTGTTCTGTATTTCCATCTGTCCCTCCGGCTACGCGGGCCGCCGTTCCGGCCACGTGTCAGGGAGTGGTTGACCATGCCTCGTCGCACCTCATGGTTGATCCATGTCAAGCTTCGGGTGTAGCGAGGGCAAAACAAGTTGGCCGCTAACATCGCGCAAGTCGGCTCTTTTGGTCAATCAAGCCGATCGTCGAAATGGATCAAGCCTTGATTTGACAATTATCAAGTGAGATGGTCGGAGCCAGACACGCCGAGGACACATGCCACTCAGAACCAGCCAGAACGAATCGTCGGAACTGCGCAAGCTCGACCTGTTTTCGGACATGGAGGACGCGCATTTCGAAACGCTCATGCGTGGGGCCTACGTGCAGAATTTCCCCCCGGCCATCGAACTGATAAGCGAGGGCGAACCCAGCGACTTTCTGCACGTGGTGATCGAAGGCTCGGTCGAGCTGTTCGCCGGATGGAGCACGCGCGAAACGACGATGGCGACGGTCCGGCCGGTCTCGACCTTCATCCTTGCCGCGACCATCAAGGATGCCCCCTACCTTATGTCCGCGCGCACGCTGGAGAAATCGCGCATCGTTCTGTTGCCCTCGTCCGACGTGCGCGCGGTATTCGACCAGGACCAGGAATTCGCCCGCGCCGTCGTGACGGAACTTGCGCAGTGTTACCGACACGTCGTCAAGCACTCCAAGAACCTCAAGCTGCGGACGTCCCTGGAACGGCTGGCCAACTACCTGATACGCTGCGCCGAAACGTCGAAAGACCCGACGCTGTTCGATCTGCCGATCGAGAAACGGCGCCTTGCCTCCTTCCTTGGGATGACCCCGGAAAACCTCAGCCGGGCGATCAAGGCGCTGAAAGAGTACGGCGTTGTCATCAACGGACAGAGCGTCGGGATCGCGGACGACACGGATCTGCGCCGCCTGGCCAAGCCGACACCGCTCATCGACGATCCCAGCCACTAGGCGGAAACGGCCTGTCAGTAAATCTACGATGGGATCGAGGCAGAAACCCTCTGGCGGGGCGCGCTGTTGCGCATTGACCGGCAGGGTTTGCCACGTGCGGTTGCCGCCCCGACCCGGATCGGAGACCTGGACTAGGGGGCGCCCTGCCCCGCAATGCCCCGAACCAAACGCACCCCCAGGAAATCCGGCGGCAGCCCGGCTGCGCACCCTCCGACGCTGGCATCGCGGATGAAGTCGATGACAACGGCGCGGTGCTGTCCCCCGACGATGCGGGCGGCGCAGTAAGGCGCGGCTGTTATCACCCGGCCCTTCCCATCCAGTGTCCCGTATTGCATGCATCCGTCCGTCCACTCCCAGACAAGGTCGGAGATACCGGCGAGTCCAAGGCTGTTGGTTTCCGAAATGTCCCGGCCGGAGAGTTGGGCACGTCCGCGCAAAGACACCCCCGCCTCGTAGCTTTGCAGCATGCGTTGCCCCGGGTCGCGCCCGTCACTGCGGGCCGATGCTTCGCCAAACCCCTCGGCGGCGGCGCGCTGCCATTCAAGATCGGTCGGAAGCCGCCAGCGCTCTCCCGTGCGGATCGACAGCCATGCGGCATAGGCCTGCGCGTCATACCAGTTGAGATGTGTCTGCGGAGCGTCGCCCGCACCACCCCGTGGCGTTTCCTTGCAGGCACCGTCTGCAACACATTCGGAATAGTCGCCGCGCGACACCTGCCGCTGCATGATGTCGAAGGCGGGCACGGTGATCCTTTGGACAGCGGGCGTCTTTGCTGTCCCGGCGTTCTGAAAGCTGCCTTCGGGGCGGTAGTCGATCTCGCCGGTCGGCACCCGGACGGTTTCCGGGCCGGGCAATTGCGGCGGGATCGGGGTAAGCGTGACACCAAGAACACCGAAAACCGCCAAAGCGGACACCAGAAGAACGCCTTTCATCTGCCAGTCCTCACGTCGTGAAAGGGACGGCCACGGCGGTGGCCATCCCGGTGTTCCGCGCGGTTATGCCTTCAGGTGACGATGGCGGTCGGGGCCACGACCTGCTCCATCAGGTCGTTGTCCCATGCGCCCTCGACCTTCACATGGGCGGTGGCGCCAAGGTTCACCGCCTCGATCAGGTTGTGGTTTACATAGGCGTAGACGCCGGGCTGAAGGAACCCGTAGAGCGCCGCCGCGGCAGAGCCGCCGCGAATGAACCATGTTTCCAGGTCGCGCAGCGGGGCGTTGTTGAACTTGCCCTCTTCCCAGACAAGGTCGCCATGCCCGCCAATCAGGTGCGGGCGCGAGTCCCGGTTGGCCTGGCTGTGGACGAACAACACCTTTTCACCGACGTTCGCGGTCATCGCGTTGTCGCCGGTCAGCGCCCCCACCCTGCCGTTGAACACGACATGGGTCGGGATCAGGCCATTCATCACCGCCTCGCTCTCGGGATAGCTTTCGGCCAGATCGGAGAAGCGCTTGTAATTGCCGTCCGCGTCCTTCGGGATATAGAGATCCTGCTCACCGATATAGTAGACGCGGTCGTATCGCACGGGGTCGCCGTTGTGATCGGTGAGCCCGTTGCGCGGCAGGACCATGATGGCGCCGTTCATGCCGGAGACGACATGCCAGGGGATCATGGGGCCACCGGGCGCGCAGTGGTAAACAAAGGTCCCCGGGCGCGTCGCCTTCCACCGCAGAACGGTCATCTCGCCCGGTGCCACATGGGTCAGCGCACCGCCGCCCAATGCACCGGTGGACGAGTGAAAGTCGATGTTGTGCGGCATCATGTTGGTGCCGGGATTGATGAGCGTCAGCTCGACATAGTCGCCTTCATGCACCACCATCAGCGGTCCCGGCATGGAGCCGTTGAACGTCATGGCCTGCACCCAGGCCCCGCTGTCGACCTGCATTTCCTTTTCCTCGATCGTCATGGTGAATTCGACGATCCGCGGTGCGCCGGGTGCGACCTGTTCGTGTTCGTGAACGAAGGGGGGCGCGACGAGGTCGCGCTTGATCCGCGTCAGGCGCGACAGGTCCGTCTTCGCCGCGGCGGGGGTGAGCGCCTGCCTGGCATCTGCCGTCTTCGCGAGGAACGGGGTCGCCGCAGCTCCGGACAGGCCCAGCAGGGTGGCTCTTCGGGTAAGCATCTTTCTCTCCTTTCGTGTAGACGATGCTGTCTGGTCCAAGAGTATGCCGACGGGCCGAGACAAACGTTGCGGTTTCGCAACCTTCTGAGCGTAAGAGAAAAATTCGGCCCCTCATGCACGTTGCTGCACGGTCGACGGTTTGCGTGTCGCGACACGCGGCCCCACCAGCCAGGGCAGCAGCCGGCGAACGATCAGCAGGAACCCAAACGTCCACAGCGCGGCGGACAAATGGATGCCATCCAGCCCGGGAACGACCTCGGACACGCCCGCGACGCGCACCAGGGCGGCCCCGGTGATGGCAAGGAACCCGAGGTTGAGCGCCCTCCCCGAGACCAGGTCGCGCCCGGTATGGCCCATCGTGGCGCGCATCATGACCGCAAGGGTCATGCCCCCGACGGCCCCGATACCCAGCAGATGCGCACCCCCCGCGGGGCTAGCCATGCCAAAGGCCGCAAGCGCCGCGCCGAACAGCCCCAGCGGGACAAAGGCATAGGCTGCGTGCAACATCGTCAACAACGGCGACCCAAGCGTCAGCATGCCCACCCAGCGCAGCATCCGAACCAGGTGCAGCGCGGCGCAAACCGCCAAGGCCACGCCGGCCATTACGGTCAAGGGCGCGGTCACCCACAGCCCCAGCGCCGGAACGGATACGGCAAGCGTCAGCATGTCAAAGCGCCCGAACGGCACCGGGCGGCTGGTCGAACCGCTCTGCGCCAGCCAGTTGCGGGTAAAGCTGGGCACGATGCGGCCGCCGATCAGCATGATCAGAAAGACCAGAACGGCGATGCCGAAACGCTGCGACGTGGGTGCGCTGCCTTGCGTCATGGCCTCCAGGTGAAAGCTCGCGTTCGCGACCGCAAGCATCGAAACCGGCACCAGCACCTTGAGATTGCGCCAGTTCTTTCCCGCTACGATCTCGCGCGCGATCATCGCGGCAACTGCCAGAAGGAACACGATGTCGATCCCCATGACCGCAACCGGCCCCAGCCCGCCCAACCCGGTCATGGCCAGCCGTCCCGCCACCCAGACGGCCAGGAGGGCCATCAACGGCCAACCGCGTGTTGGCATGCGCCCGGTCCAGTTCGGCACGGCGGTGAACAGAAACCCCGCCACGACTGCCGCGCCATAGCCAAAGATCATCTCGTGCACATGCCAGTCCACCGGCGCGAACGGCCCCGACGGCATCAGAACGCCACGCCAGACCAACAGCCAGATCGGGACGACACCGAGGCCGAACAGGGTCGCGGCAAGAAAGAAGGGGCGAAACCCGTAGGAAAAGAGCGCGGGACCCGCGTAGTCGGATTGCCTGGGCATTGTTGAGCCTCCTGGGGATGACGAAGGGGCGGCGCCAGGCATGGCGCCGCCCCGCCTTGGCAGGTTCAGTCGAAGGGACTTACTGCACCTGCTCGAACAGCGGGCCAAAGCGCTTGGCGGCCTGGC
Source organism: Mameliella sp. LZ-28 (assembly GCF_012274245.1). Taxonomy (NCBI): domain Bacteria; kingdom Pseudomonadati; phylum Pseudomonadota; class Alphaproteobacteria; order Rhodobacterales; family Roseobacteraceae; genus Antarctobacter; species Mameliella sp. LZ-28. The sequence continues at coordinate 132,436 of NZ_JAANYX010000037.1, forward strand.
CGCGCTGCTTGACCGCCTGCGCCGCGTCGAGATTGACGGCGTCGCCGACCTGGATCAGCGCAACCATCCCCATCGCGTAGTGCGGCGTGCACTTGACGCCGTAGACGCCTTCGGCCTCGACACTCAGGTCGAAAGGCTTGTTGAACTTCGATTTGAAGCCCTTCACGCCCTCTGGCAGCATGCCGTCGATGGCCTCGACATTGTGCCCCTTGTCGGTGGGCACAAATCGAATGACATCGCCCGGATCCGCCTGGACGAAGGCCGGTTCGAACACCATCGCGCCGTCAGCGCCCTTGTTGAGCATCTGGATCTCGTGCACCGCGCCGTCAGAGGCATGGGCGAGGCCCGCGGTCAGGGCCAGGCTTGCGGCGAGGGTCAGGGTTTTCAGCATCGGATCGTCCTTTCTGTCTATCCGGTTGTGTCGGTTGCCCCCGATATGCGATACCGCGACCTCTCGAACGTTGCCCTTTCACAAACTCCCGGTGCTTTCTTGCCCAAGCTCGACGAAAGCCTGCTGACCGGCCTGCCCCCGTTCAGCCAGCTTGACCGCCCGCAGGTCCGGCGGATCCTCGATCATGCCACGTCCCTGCGCTTTGACGAGGGCGCGGCGATCTTCCGTGAAGGCTTCGATGCGGACCATTTCTACCTGCTGCTGGATGGGCATATCCGCGTGGTCCGGTCGACCGAAGGGGGCGAGCAGATCATCGTGCTGCACGTCGCCCCAGGCCAGTTGTTCGGGATCGCGAAGGCGCTGCAGCGCGAGACCTATCCGGCAACCGCCGTCGCGGCGGCGGAATGCATCGCGCTGCGCTGGCCGACGCGGCTATGGGACGGTTTCACCGAGACCTACCCGGGCTTTGCCTCGGAAAGCTACAAGACGCTGGGCCGTCGCCTTGGCGAAATCCAGGAAACCCTGACCGAGATGGCCACAAAGGCCGTCGAGCAGCGGGTCGCGGCTGCGCTGTTGCGCATGTTGAACCAGAGCGGGCGCAAGACCGAAGAGGGCATCGAGATCGCCTTTCCGGTGACGCGCCAGAACATCTCCGACATGACGGGCACGACGCTGCACACGGTCAGCCGGCTGCTGTCGGGATGGCAGAAGGACGGCATTGTCAAATCCACACGCAAACATGTCGTCGTGACCGATCCACACCGGTTGGTCATGCTCAGCGGCACCGGTGGATCGGCGCTCCGGTCGTAGCCGCAGGGCAATCGTCAAACCACGCTGGGATCTGTCGAAAGGTTCAGCCCGGAAACGGCGTGGCCCCGAACAACGTCGCATGCGCGTGCAGCAAGGCGATCCATAGCACAAGCGCGCCTGCCACCCGGACAAAAGCCCCTTTCCCCGCAGACCGCCACCAATCGGCCCGCAACAGCGGTCGCAGCGACAGGATGGCAGTAGCGTCGAAGAACTCCTTGCCCTCATCCCTGCGCGCCCGCGCATCGAACAAGGGGATCGCCGCCAGGGACAGCGCGGCAAAGCCACCGAACAGCATGACATGCGCCAGATCGCCGTTCGGAAAGAGATGCGCCAGCGACCAAAGCGCCAGCGCCAACAGCAACGGGTGGCGCGTGACAGCTGCAAGGCCGGGTGCCTCTGCATTGAAATCCGCGCCGCGCCTGGCCCCGAGCGTATGCGGCTGCCGGATACCGACGCCCAGTGCGGTCAGGACCAGCGCCACGGGCATCGCGATATTCGGCACCCAACGGCCCCACCCCGTCTCCGGCCAGAGTTCGACATAGGGCGCGCGCCCTGCTGCCCCGATGACCCATGCAAGGATGGCAAGAGACAGCAGGCCGTAGAGGCTGAAGTAGATGCGCCGACCCAAACTGCCGATCAGCTTTTCGCGCAAGCCCCATAGGCGGGGCAGGAAATGGCTGCCGACGAAGGCCGTCATTGCCAGGGCGAACTCCGTCCAGCCGCTCATCCATCCGCCTCCGCTTTCAATCGCTCGACATGCGCGGCAAAGGCCCATGCCACGGGCAGCCCCAGAGGCACACCCCAAAAGACCGCCTGCCAAGGTGTCAGGACCGGAAGGCCGACCCAGGACCCGATCAGCGAGGCAAAGAACAGGTTCACCGCAACCGCGCCCATGCCAAAGGGATAAAGCGCGGCGACCAGCATGCAACCCGGTTTCATCGCCGCGCAACCAACCAGTGAACCGCCGCCAGCGCCGCGATCAGCGCGACCGATGCGACGAGGAACCAGAATTCGGCGGTCTCCGTCTGCGGTTGGGGGATCGGGCGGTCAAAGGCAAAAGCCGGGACCGGGAACAGCAGGAAGGGCAGGAAATAGCGCATGTCACGCCTCCATCGTCAGGGATTGGTAGATTTCGGGCAAGGCGCGCGGCAGCCGCGCCGGATCAGGCAGAAGGGTATGACCTGCCCGGCCAAAAATCCTGGCAAACCAATCCTGTCCGTCCTGGTCGATGACAACGCCATGCACGGCATGGCCCAGGGCGCGCGCTTCGCGGACGGCCATGCGGCTGTCTTCGATACCGTGCTGGCCCTCGTAATGATCCAGGTCGTTGGGCTTGCCGTCGGTCAGCACAAGAAGCAGACGCCGGGTCGCCCCCTCCCCGGCCAGTTGCGCCGAGGCATGGCGGATCGCGGCGCCGAGACGGGTGTAGTGGCCGGGCCTCAGCCCGCCGATACGCGCGGTGACATCCGGGCCCATGCTTTCCGCGAAGTGTTTGCAGCGGTGCAGAAAGACGCGGTCGCGACGGAGCGAGGCAAAGCCCCAGATCGCCAACCGGTCCCCCGCCGTGTCGATACCTGCGGCCAACGCCGCCACCGCGTCCTTGGCGGTATCGATCACGGCGCGGTCACCGACCACGGCCTCTGTCGAGCGGGAACAATCCATCAAGAGGGCCACGGACAGATCCCGCGCCATCGGCCGCGACGCCTGCCAGACTCGGTCAGAGGCATCATGCCCCGAACGCAGATCCGTTTCGCGCGCGACAAGCGCGTCCAGGTCCAGGTCGTCGCCGTCGATCTGGCGCGGCAGCACCACGCGGCGCGGGTGAAGCGGGGCGAATTGCCTGAGCACGCGCGACACCAGCCGCGCATCCGGCGTGAAATCGCAGGCCGGCGTCGCCTCTGCCTCCAGCACGCGCACATGGTCCGGCATGTAGTCTCCGGTGCGCCGGTTCCATTCCGGATAGCAATGCGTGCCGGCCAGCCGCTCGTGGTCGGCATCCTGCGGTGACAGGTCCAGCGACAGGCGCAGCCGAGTCGCCGCACGCTTGCCGTTCTCCGACAGGACGATCTCGTCGTGGTCCTCTGCGGCCTTGGCCGCGTTGTCCTGGTCATCGTCATCGACCATGCGGTTGATGTTGAGGCTCTCGGCCCAGGACAGCAGTGCCTCGAACCGGTGGACGATGAAACTGTCGCGCCGGTCGGCCTGCGCGCGGTCTTCGCGTTTGCCGGTCTTGCGCGACGGCAGGGCCAGCAGAGCCTGTGGCGCCTCCGACGGGTCGACGGCGGCGCCTTTGCCCGTGGAGCGGGCGGATAGCCGCAGCCAGATCGGCACGGGCGCATAGGGGCGGTAGCCGCGCGGGCGGTCGCCAGCCGGGCATTCTCCGGCCTCGTTTCGCCCTGCCAGGTGGTCGATCACCAGGCGCTCGATCCAGTCCTCGCACAAAGGCAGCCCGCTGCGCCGGCGGTGGTTGGCAATGTAGACAGACATCATGTCATGCGCGCTGCACAGCCCCGGGCAGGCCGCCCTCACCCGGTGCGCCGCCGCGACGTTGGCCGCAATCTCGACCCTGTCCGCCTCGAACCGGTCAGGGTGCGGGATCGGTAGCTCGATGAACGCTGCGAGGGCCGCAAGCCAGAGATAGGCACGGCGGTTGAGCGCGGCATCGGGAAAGACATCCATGACGGGCGGCAAGCGCAGCCGGTCGCCATCGTATTCGGGCACATGCAAGGTCTCTCGCGGCGTGCCGATCCGGCGCAAACGTCCGGTGCGATGGTCCGACGCCCGGGCCGGAGCGGACGTGATCTCGACCCCGGCGGGCCCGCCAAGCGCGCGGAACAAGGCCACCACCGAAGCGCGCGCCACCTCCAGCGGGACGGCCGCGCCGGCATCCGCCTCTGCCCGTCCCAGCCGCGAGGCAAAGCCGTGCCAGAGGCTTCCGACGGCCTCTTCCGGTTCGAGGAAATCCAGCGGGTGCATCATGACGTCACCCGTAGACGCTGGCGGAGAGGTCGCGCAGGGCCTGCTGAACGTCGGGCTCGTCAGACAGCGGTTCGACGATGGCGGCCTCGATGGCGCGGTCGACCTGCATGCCGCTTGCGATCAGGGAGGCCGCGTAGATCAGCAACCGGGTCGATACACCCTCTTCCAGGTCCATGCCGGACAGCTGACGGACATGGCCCGCCAGCCGGACCAGCGCCGCCGCGCGGGTCGTGTCCAGGCCGGACTCGGCGGCCACGACCTGTGTCTCGACGGACGCATCGGGAAAATCGAAACCGATGGACAGGAACCGCTGCCGCGTGGACGGTTTCAGCTTTTTCAGGATGTTCTGGTAGCCGGGGTTGTAGCTGGCCACCAGCATGAAGCCGCGCGGAGCCTGCAAGTCCTCACCCGTCCGGTCGATGACCAGCCTGCGCCGGTCATCCGTCAACGGGTGCAGCACGACCGTCACGTCCTTGCGCGCCTCAACCACCTCGTCGAGATAGCAGATGCCGCCCTCGCGCACCGCACGGGTGAGCGGGCCATCCACCCAGACGGTCTCTCCGCCCTTCAGCAGGTAGCGCCCGATCAGGTCGGCTGCGGACAGGTCGTCATGGCAGGCGACGGTGTGCAGCGGCAGTCCCAGCCGCGCCGCCATATGTTCGACAAAGCGCGTCTTGCCGCAGCCGGTGGGCCCCTTCAGAAGAAGGGGCAGACCGTTTGCATGGGCCGTCTCGAACAGCGCGCACTCATCGGCTTGCGGCGTGTAGAACGGCAGGTCGGAGGGGAATACATCTTTCATCGGATCACTCTCCCGGGACGGCCAGCGGGCCGGGTTTCACCAACTCGCGGCGCACCACGAGCTGACTGTAGATGAACAGGATCGCACCGATCACCACGGCCGCCCCCGCGCCGAAGCGCATCAGGTAGAACAGGCCCAGCTGGTCCTGGACGACCATGTAGTATTCGCCGACGATCCGCTGCATGTGCGTCTGGATGGTGCCGGCAAAGGTCAGCACGAAGGTCATGAAGGCCATCCCCCCCGTCATCAGCCAGAATGAGGCCATGTTCAGCACCTGGTTGTAGGGCGCGCGTTCCCTCAAGACCGGCATGGCATAGCTGAACATGGCAAGGTTCAGGGCCACATAGGCGCCGTAGAAGGCCAGGTGCCCGTGCGCGGCGGTGATCTGCGTGCCGTGGGTATAGAAGTTCACCCCATGCAGCGTGTGCAGGAAGCCCCAGACGCCCGCCCCGAAGAACGCCACGGTCGATGCCCCCAGCGACCACAGAAGCGCGGCCTTGTTCGGGTGGTTCTTGCGGCCTTTCCAGACCATGACGAAGGCAAAGGACATCATGGCGAAGAAGGGGATCACTTCGAACGTCGAGAAGATCGACCCGATCCACTGCCAGTAACCCGGCGTGCCGATCCAGTAGAAGTGGTGCCCGGTGCCGAGGATGCCCGAGAAAAGCGCCGTGGCGACAATGACATAGAGCCATTTCTCAACCACCTCGCGATCGACGCCCGTCAGCTTCAGCATCAGGTAGCCGAGGATCGCGGCCATGACCAGTTCCCAGGTCGCCTCGACCCACAGGTGCACGACCATCCACCAGTACATCTTGTCAAGGCTCAGGTTGTCGGGGTTGATGAAGGCAAAGACCCACAGCAGGCACAAGAGCCACAGCCCCATGAGCAGGATGTTGGTGATCGCCGTCTTCCTGCCCGCCAGAACCGTCAGCGAGATGTTCACCAGGAAGATCACCGCCGCGACAAGGATGCCGAACTTGACCCAAAGGGGCTGTTCCAGGAACTCGCGTCCGCCGTGGATGCCGACGAGATAGCTGCCCACCGCGCCCAGTGTGCCCACCAGCAGGATGATCAACTGAAGATAGGCCAGCTTGACCGAGAACACCTCGCGCTCGGCCTCTTCCGGGACAAGGTAATAGGCCGCGCCGAAGAAGCCGAGCAGCAACCAGACGATCAGCGAATTGGTATGGATCATGCGGATGACGTTGAAAGGCAGGATCTCGGCCAGAAAGTTCGGCGAGACATAGACCCAGCCTGCGAGCAGCCCGCCCAGCACCTGGATGCCGAACAGGGTCATGGCGGCCAGAAAGTACCAGTAGGCCACCCGTTGCGATTGGTATTTCATGGTTTTCTCCTTGCGAAGGGGTCAGCCGGCGTCATTCGGCGGCCAGTTCTGGGTGTCGGTCTGATCGGCCCAGCGGAGGAATTCGGACAGGGCGCGCATCTCCTCCTCTGTGATCTCGAAATGCGGCATCTGCCGGCGCCCCTCGATCCCCGAGGGCTGCGCGGCCATCCAGGCGTCCAGCATCTCGTAGGCGCCTTCGGGATCGTCCATGACGCCCCAGCGGGTCATCACATTGCCGACCTCGGGGGCGAAATACGCGCCTTCGCCATGTAGCGTGTGGCAATTGATGCAGGAATTCCGTTCCCACACATGTTTGCCAAGGCGGACCTCGTCGGTCAGCGGCATGCCCGCCGTCGCGGTTCGGGTGATATGGAGGTGGCTTTGCGCCGTCAGGGCCACGAACACGGCAACGAAGAAGATCGATCCCCCGTAGAACACGTTCCTGGCCCGCGACTTGGTGAAGATCTCTGACATCTTTCGCGTTCCGGTTTTCGTTTCGAACACGATCCGAATAGCCGGGGCCCTGCCGGGGCTTGTTGCGAAATCGCAAAGACCACGCGGAAAGAGGGTGGCAGGGTCGCTGCAGCAAAAGGAGATCCGTTCATGCGACGCCCCGACATCGACGACCCGGAGCTGACGCTGGAAAAATTGTTCGTCTTCTGGCCTTCTGCAGCTGTGCCCTTTCTTTCTCGACAGATGCTGTGCCCCGGCTGCCCCGTTGCACCGTTCCACACGGTGGCCGAAGCGGCAGAGGAATACGGCCTCGAAGAAGCCGAGCTTCGCTCCGAGATCCGGCAAGCGATAGGGCGCCTCTGACCTGCTCCCCTGAAACGTCTGCGGTTTGAGGTTAGCCTGTTCTCGAAACGAGGAGACAGACGATGCGGAAAAGCCGTTCCAGCGAAGAGCAGGTCATTGGCATCTTGAAGGAGAACCAAGCCGGGATAGGCGCCAGGGAGCTCTGCCGGAAGCATGGCATCGGCGATGGCACGTTTTACAAGTGGCGCTCGACGTCTGGGGGCATGCAAGTGTCGGAGGCCAAACGGCCTAAGGCCTTGGAGGCTGAGAACGCGCAGCTCAAGAAGATGCTCGCGGAGCAGATGCTGGATGTGGCCACGCTCAAGGTGATGCCGGGAAAAAAACGTCTGAAGCCCGGTGCAAGGCGACGAGCAGTGGACTGGGCCAGGACAGAGAAGAGCTACAGCCGGGAATGCCTGGCCGCGGTCGTGGCCACCTCGCTGTCAGGGCAGCGCGTTGGCCATGAGCTCGACAGCATCGCTCGGGTGCGCGGCTAGCACCACATTTGCCATGCGCCGATACTCCAGCGCCCGCTCGCGCGCCTGATTGAGGGTCACCACATCGGCCCCGCCCAGCCCGAAATCCGTGCGCAGTCGCGCGCCCTTGCGGTTCTTCTGTCCCTTCACTGTGACCCGCGCGACTCAACGCCGCGCGCCTGACGGGTCAACCACCAGGTAAAGGCCCACACGGTCGCCATGCCGCCCCGGCCCCAGGTTCTCCACCAGTCGCCTTGTCAGCTTGCCGCCCAGCGCCGCCGTCTTACCACCATTCCGACCACGCAAGGGAAGCACACAGGCGAAAACGAACAAAATCCCGAGAAACCCCGGACAAGGATAGAACCCCGCGTTTGCAGGGCCCTCGGTCACTGTACGCTGTTTCCTGCCATCAGAAAAAATGTGTGGGTGGCGGAGGCTGTGGGATTCGAACCCACGGGACGCTCTCACGCCCAACGGTTTTCAAGACCGCCGCATTCGACCACTCTGCCAAACCTCCGTGGCGCTCATCGATAGTGCGCCTGTTCCGATTCTGAAAGCGCCTCTCCGAAAATCCGCGTACAAACCCTTTGCAGGCTTTCCATGTGGGCTTTGACAGGGTATTCTTGCATGTGAATGGGGCCGTCAGAGCCCCTCTGAGGCAGTGCGCGACCGGGAAAACCCGGCGTGGGCCCGGGAAACAACCCGAGGCGCGACTAGGGCAAGAGGCAAGACATGAGCGGTAAATCTTCCAATCTTTCCAGGACTCTGCGTTTCTCTTCCGTGGGGGCCGTGCTCCTGCTGGCCTCGGGCTGTGCCGATGGGCAGATGCCGGGTTTCCTGCAGGCGAAAGACGCTGACGGCGATGTCGTTGCCCGCGCCAGCACCGCCGACAGCCCCCGCGCCGCACGCGATGTCGAGGCGCCCGAGGTCTTCGAGGCCAAGGAAGCCGGGCTCTGGGACGGACGCCCTTCGCTGGGTGGCGTCTGGGTCGCGCATCCCGATGCCAAGGACCCCGAACGCGTCATCATCCGCAACCAGCAGAACGGCAAGTTCGTGATCGGCGCCCTGTTCCGCAAGGAACGCGAAACACCCGGCCCCCGCCTGCAGGTCTCCTCCGATGCCGCCGCCGCACTTGGCGTCCTGGCCGGGCAACCGACCAACCTTGACGTTGTCGCCCTGCGCCGCGAGGAAGCGCCGGACCCCGATCCCGCCGCGGGCGACCCGCTGGCCGCGGCGCCCGGAGCCATGCCCGCGGCCCCCGACGTCAGCGAAGGTGCGCTTGACCCGGTGATCGACGGAGCCGCCGCAGCGATCGACGGCACCCCCCTGCCCCCGGCCCGTCCCGAACCGGCGGCACGGCCCGCCGCCAAACCCGCCGTGGTCGCCTCGGCCAAGCCGCCCGCTCCAACGCCGAAGGCCTCGAAACTGGACAAGCCCTATATCCAGATCGGCATTTTCAGCGTTCAGCAGAACGCCAAGGACACCGCGACCTCGATGCGCCAGGCCGGCATGGTGCCGACGATCAAGACCTTCAGCTCGAAGGGCAAGTCCTTCTGGCGCGTTGTCGTCGGCCCGGCCATGTCCGCCGACGAACGCGGAACGCTGCTCGCCAAGATCAAGAAGACCGGCTTTACCGATGCCTACGCGGTGACGGACTGAGCCTTCTGGCGGGACGATGCACCAGTCCCGCCCGTTTCGACCAAACCCGATCCCCGCATGTATTCGCACAAAGCTACTCTGACGGCATTCTTCGTCGCGCCCCTGCCCCTTCTTTCACTGGCCTTCCTCACGCTGGCAGCGCCGACAAAGGCCACCGACATCACGATACTGAACGACCACCCCGAGGGATGCCACGCGATGCTCTCGGGGCAGATCGTGGATGAAGATACCGACCGGCTGCGCGCCATCCTTCCCCCGGGCCAAAACGCCTTTGACCGCGCAATGATCCACACGCGCCTGTGTCTCGACAGCCCCGGCGGCAGCTTTCCCGAAGGCCTCGACCTGGCCACCTATCTCGGCGAAACCGGGATCAGCACCCAGGTCGCCGAACAGGACAGTTGCCTGTCCGCCTGGGCTTTGGCCTTCTTGGGAGGCACGCAATTCTGGGTCGAGGACGGTCTGACCCGCAATCGCAGCCGGTCGATGCATGTCACCGCGACCTTGGGTTACACGCGCCCCAACTGAACGTGCCCGCCGGACAGTTTTCGGAAACGGTCGTCGGACAGGCCTTCGACATGGCCATCCGCGCCTCTGCCGAGATCTTCGGCAGCCTGGAAGACCTGCGGATCAGCCGGGACTTCGCGATTTCCGTCTTCGTTGTCTCGGGACAGGATTTCGATTTCGTGGATACGCCGGACCGGGCGCGCGAACTCGGTGTGACCCTGACCGGGACAGGCCCCCTGCCAGAGCGTATCGACCGTGAACGCATCCGCGATCTCTGCACGGCGGAATTTCCGTCCCTCGGACCGGCACAATACCAGGACCAGAACAGCGGCACCCGTTTCGCCGGAGACTGGATACTAGCCCTGCCAGACAGCAACAGCGGCGCGCGGAACTGGGTCTACCTGTCTGGCACAACCGCCGAGGGCACGCTGATGATCGACGCCTGTCGTGTCGAATGGCGTGCGCCGCACCGGATCGCGCTGCGGCTCTTTCGCGACATCCAAACGGATCGCGGCCAATAGGACGACCCGCAACCTCCCAGCGCGCGTTTCCTCGCCTCACAGCTGTCACGACAGGCCGACGGTTTCGGCAGCGCCCTGCCCGCGCTTGCCACCCCGATCGGCACGCGCCTCGACACGATTGCCGATCCCCGCCCCGGCGTGACCGACGCCCGCGTCGCCGAAGGCACCTGCGCGTCAATCGCCCAGGGCTACCGCGTGGTCGGGGTACAGACCTTCTCCAATTTGCGCGCCAACCCCGGATTCGGCGAACCCGTCGTAATGGAAGCCGGCAGGGATCGTGTCGTTGTCCCGCTGGACCGCAGCCTCGACGGCGCCGCCCTGCTCTCGAAGAAATGCGGGGAAACCTGCCGCCCGGCCTCCAGTGGGCGCCTGACCGCCGCAACCATTTCCGCGATGAACTCTTGCGCCCGGTCGAACGATGTCTGGTGGAAGGTCCGTACCGCCTCGGGCACCACAGGCTGGATGTCGTCGAAGTTTCTCTCACCCTGAGCCGCCTGCCCCGGCGATGAGCCGCCCGTCTGGGCACGGCGCGGCGTGACACGCCCGCCGCGATACGCGATAACGGGGCAAGAGCCTGAATCGAGCACAGGACAGGAGTCCCGAACGTGACCATCTTTGCCCGCAGCCTGCTGGCCTCCGCCGCCCTTGTGACGGCGCTTGCCACCCAGGCCCCCGCCTTCGACACCCGCGCCAAGGCGGCCTTTGTCATCGACCAGACCACGGGGACCGTTCTGTTGACCAAGCGCGCCGACGACGCGCTGCCTCCGGCCTCCATGTCCAAGCTGATGACGCTTTACATCGCGTTCGAGGCGATCCGCGAAGGCCGCCTGAAGCTTGACGAACGGCTGCCCGTCTCGGGCCACGCCATGTCCTTCGGCGGCTCGACCATGTTCCTCGATACCACCGACCGTGTCCGGGTCGAGGACCTCTTGCGCGGCATCATCGTCCTCTCGGGCAACGACGCCTGCGTCGTCCTGGCCGAGGCGCTCAGCCCCGACGGCACCGAGGCCGGTTTCGCCCGTCTCATGACCCAGCGCGCCCAGCAGCTGGGCATGACCTCCTCGACCTTCAAGAACGCCTCCGGCTGGCCCGCGCAGGGTCATGCCATGTCGATGCGCGACCTCACCCTGCTGGCCTCGCACATCATCCGCGACTTCCCCGAATTCTACCCGATGTTCTCGGAGCGCAAGTTCGAGTTCGACGGCCGCGCCCCCTCGAACGTCAACAACCGCAACCCGCTCCTTGGCCTCGTTGCGGGCGCCGACGGGCTCAAGACCGGCCACACGCAAGAGGCCGGCTACGGCCTCGTCGGCAGCGCCAAGAACGGTGAACGCCGCGTCGTCTTTGCCATCACCGGGCTGGACAGCACCCGGGCGCGCGCCGAGGAATCCGAGGCCATCGTCAACTGGGCCTTCCGCCAGTTCGCCGAACAGACCGTCGTGACCAAGGGCACCGCCATCGCCCAGGCCGAGGTCTGGATGGGCTCCGCCGAACAGGTCGGCCTCGTCTCGGACAAGGACGTCCGCCTGCTCCTGCCCACCATGACCCCCGGCGGCATCAAGGCAGAGGTCGTCTATACCGGCCCGATCCAGGCCCCCGTCACCAAGGGCCAGCAACTGGCCGAGCTCATCATCCAGCCCGAGGGCCTGCCGGAAACCCGCGTGCCGCTCTTTGCCGCCGACAAGGTGGATGCGGGCGGCTTTCTCGACCGGATGATGACCGTCAGCGGGCTGCTCATCAAACGCTTTGCCGAAGACGCCGAGGAGGCGATGTGACCACCCCGCTCCGGCCCTGGCCCGGTCTCTTCATCAGCTTCGAAGGCATTGACGGCTCCGGCAAGTCCACCCAGGCGCGCCAGTTGTATGAGAGCCTGCGCGCCGAGGGACATGATCCGCTGCTGACCCGCGAACCTGGCGGCAGCCCGGGAGCAGAAGAGATCCGCGCCCTGGTGCTGCAGGGCGATCCGGACCGCTGGTCTGCGGAAACAGAGCTTCTGCTTTTCACCGCCGCCCGGCGCGACCACATGGAACGGGCGATCCTGCCCGCGCTGCAGGCGGGCCGCACCGTGATTTGCGACCGTTTCGCCGACAGCACCCGCATGTACCAGGGCCGCGGCGGATTGCGTGACAAGGTCGACGCCCTGCATGACCTGATGATCGGCATCGACCCGGACCTGACCCTCTTGATCGACATGCCGGCAGAGGCCGGGCTGGCCCGCGCGAAATCCCGCGCCACCGACGAAGAGCGGTTCGAGGATTTCGGCCTCGACCTGCAACAGCGGATGCGCGACGGCTTTCTGGCGCTGGCGGCAGAGGCCCCGGCGCGGTTTCGCGTCATCGACGGCAACCGCGACATGGACAGCGTTGCCCGCGACGTTCACGCCACCGTGCTCCGGGAACTGGCCCCCTCATCATGAGCGACACCGAAAACCTGCCCGAACCCGACCGTCTCGACGGCGCGCCGCACCCGCGCGAAACCCCGCGCGTGATCGGCCAGGCCGAGGCGGAACAGGCTTTCCTGACCGCGCATAACTCCGGGCGCCTGCATCACGGCTGGCTGCTGACCGGCCCGCGCGGGCTGGGCAAGGCGACACTGGCCTGGGAAATCGCGCGTTTCCTGCTGGCCACCCCGCCCGCCGGAGAAGATGACGGGTTGTTCGGCGCACCGCCGCCGCCCTTGTCGCTGCACATCGACCCCGAGCACCCGGTCGCCCACCGGATGCGTGCGCTCTCGGAACCCGGGCTGTTCCTGTTGCGCCGGGGCGGCGCGGGATCTGCCGACAGTGAACGCGACAAGGCCCTGCGCGAGGGCCGCTTTTCCGACTACATCCGCGTGGACGAGATCCGCAAGCTGCACGCCTTCTTCGGCCTTTCCGCCGCCGATGGCGGGCGCCGCGTCGTCATCGTCGACAGCGCGGATGAATTGAACACCCAGGCCGCCAACGCGCTCCTCAAGATGCTCGAGGAACCGCCTGCGCGCACCACGCTCCTGCTGCTCAGTCACCAGCCCGCGCGGCTCTTGCCGACGATCCGCTCGCGCTGCCGCACCCTGCGGCTCTCGCCGCTCAGCCCCGAGGACATGGCAGAGGCACTGGCGCAGGCCGGGGCCGAGGTGCCGCCGGACCAGGTCGAACCGCTGACCATGCTGGCCGAGGGATCGGTCGGCGCCGCCATGCGGCTTCTGAACAACGACGGGCTGGCGCTCTACCGCGAGATCCTGGGCTTGCTGGGCAGCCTGCCCGCGCTCGACCGGTCCCGCCTGCTGTCGCTTTCCGAGTCCTGTGCCGGCAAGGGCAAGGACGAAAGGCTGGACCTGCTGCTGACCCTGGCCGGACAACTGGCCGCCCGCCTCGCCCGCACCGGCGTCACCGGCCACCCGCCGCCACAGGTCCTGCCCGGCGAAGGCGAGGTGCTCAGCCGCCTCGCAGGCGATCCGGCGGCAGGCCGCCGCTGGGCCGACGTGGCCCAAGAGGCCGGCGACCGCGCCCGCCATGCCCGCGCCGTCAACATCGACCCGGCGGCCCTTGTCACCGACCTCTTCCTGCAACTGCAAAAAGCCGCCTGACCAACCCGCTTTTCAGCGAAATTCGAAAGCGCTTTGGCCGGAGTGCGTCAGCTATCCTGACATTCAAGCCGCCCTTTCTGCATCGCAGCGCAAATCCGGAAAAATGTCCAGCCACGACCCGAGGCCAGCTCCGCTCATGCTGCAAGGCAGCATGAAGACACGCCTGCCGCCCGCCCTTGGCATCGCCACGCCTCCCCCGACCCCACGAAGCCCGCATGGGGACCGGGCAAGCCCTTGCCGGGGGGACGCCTCTCTGGAAAATGCCCCGCCCGGGCCGTTTTGTACAAAATGCTGATTTCCGCGTACGTTTTGTACGTTTTGTACAAACCGGCCCCGACCCGCTCGGTCCCCGGCCTCGCATGCGCCGCGCCCTGGCCAATCTTGAAAACCGGTTGCCCATCGCGAACCGCGTCCCGGCTTCTTCTTGGCAAAAATACCCCAACACGCGCCGCAGGCGCGCCCGCGACATCTGCCGCAGGCGCGCCCGGCGGGGATCAGACGATCCCCCCCTGGATCAGACGCTCGGCAAGTTGCGCATAGGCCTGGGAAATCGGCCCGTCGCCCATCGCCACCGGGGTGCCTCCGTCGCCGCCCAGCCGCGTGTCCAGGTCGATCGGCAGTTGCGCCAGCAGCGGCACGCCGATCTTTTCCGCCTCGGCCACCACGCCGCCATGGCCGAAGATGTGGCTGTCCTTGCCACAATGCGGACAGGTGAACACGGCCATGTTCTCGATCAGCCCCAGCACCGGCGTTTTCAGCGTGGCAAAGGCATCCAGTGCCTTGCGCGCATCCAGCAGCGCCACGTCCTGCGGCGTCGACACCACAATGGCGCCCGCCACCTCGGATTTCTGGCACAGCGACAGCTGCACGTCGCCCGTGCCCGGAGGCAGGTCGACGATCAGCACATCCTGCGTGCCCCAGTCCACCTGCATCAACATCTGCTGAAGTGCGCCCATCAACATCGGGCCACGCCAGACCACCGCCTTGTCCTCTGCCAGCATCGACCCGATGGACATGACGGTGACTCCATGCGCCTTGAGCGGAATGATCGTCTTGCCGTCCGGGCTGGCCGGCTTGTCCGTCAGGCCGAACATGCGCGGCTGGCTGGGCCCGTGAATATCCGCATCCAGAAGGCCCACGCGCTTGCCCGCGCGCGCCAGCGCCACGGCCAGGTTGGCCGAGACGGTGGACTTGCCCACGCCGCCCTTGCCAGAGCCCACGGCGAGGATCGTCTTGACCCCTGCCGGTTTCATCACGCTGTCCTGCGGTTTCGGATGTCCGCCCATCTTCAGCTGTGGCGGCGCCTTGGATTCGGTCGGCGCGCTCAGCACCACGCTGGCCGAGGTCACCCCGGGCACCGCTTCGGTCGCCTTCTGCGCAATGGCGCGCAGCGGCTCCATCTGCCGTGCCAGTTCCGCGCTCGGCGCCTCGATGACAAAGCGCACCACGCCGTTTTCGACGCGCAACGCTCGAATCATGTCTCTGGAAATCAGGTTTCCCCCATCCGGCAGATCAACCCGCTCCAGCGCCGCCTCGACCGCGTCCTTCATTTCCGACATGTCTTACCCCGTGGTTTTGCCATTTTCAGTGGCGCTTCCCTTGCGTTAGCGCAACCTCAGATCATGCAGCTGCACAGCAATCAACCTTAACTGCCAAGAATTGAACAGTTTTCATATGCACTTTCTGCATAGCAGAAATGACGCCGTAGCCATTGTGCAGTCGCAGCATTTGCCCCATCTTTGTCGCAACCAAGGCAACGCACAGACACTGAGGCACGGAAATAATGGCACATGCAACGGCGAACATCACCAATGCCCAAAGCGGTTTGGGCGCCCGCATTTCCGGGCTGGTCGCAACCTTTCAGGCACGCCGCGCCCGCCGCCGGGTCTTCAAGCAGACCTACGCAGAGCTGGCCTCGCTGAGCAACCGCGACCTGGCCGATCTGGGTCTGGCCCGCAGCGAAATCTCTCGCATCGCGTGGCAGGCCGCCAACGAGAACTAAGCCTTTCAGGCGGGACACTCCTCCTCCCAGTCCCTCCTGTTCTGGTGCCGGCTCCACTCTCCTCCCTTTGGAGCCGGCACCCAAAAGTTTCGGGGCATGACCCCAACACCATATGCGGGCCCTCCTCCCATTCGGCCCGCAGACAGAGCGGCGACACCTCTCCTCCTCCCTGGTGTCGCCGCACGAAATTCAAGGGTCGCATGACCCGAACGTGATGTCGGATCCCTCTCCTCCTCCCTGGGATCTCGCATATGCGGCGGTGCCTCTCCTCCTCCCTGGCACCGCCGCGCAAGAATTCAGGGCCAAACGGCCCACAGATATGTCTGGTCCCTCTCCTCCTCCCTGGGACCTTTCATACGCGGCGGCACCTCTCCTCCTCCCTGGTGCCGCCGCACCAGTTTTCCGGGCCTCGCGGTCCGAACGACATGTCGGGTCCCTCTCCTCCTCCCTGGGATCTCGCATAAGCGGCGGTGCCTCTCCTCCTGCCTGGCACCGCCGCACAGGAATTCCGGGTCGCGCGACCCGACCAATTTGTCAGGCCCCTCTCCTCCTCCCTGGGGTCTTTCAATGGCAGCGGCGCCTCTCCTCCTCCCTGGCGCCGCTGCCCAAATCAGTTTCGGGGCCCCTCTCCTCCTCCCTGGGGTTCCGTAGCCTCAGCCCGCGATGCACTGCATCGCGGGCTTTTTTCTGCGCTTTGGTCCGCCCGTAGGATGGGTGCTTGCACCCATAGCCCGCTCCGCCGGGAGCACGCGGCCACCGGCCCCCTTCCCCTTGGCGCGCCCTTGTCGTAGACCCACCGCCAACACTGGACGAGGACAAGACCCATGCCGCTGGAAAAGAGCTTCAACGCCGCCGAGGCCGAACCGCGCCTCACCCAGAAATGGCTCGACACCGGCGCCTTCCGCGCCGGCGCCAACAAGAGCCGCGACGAAAGCTTTACCATCATGATCCCGCCGCCGAACGTGACCGGCGCGCTGCATGTGGGTCATGCCTTCAACAACACCCTGCAGGACATTCTGATCCGCTGGCACCGGATGCGCGGCTTCGACACGCTCTGGCAGCCCGGACAAGACCACGCCGGCATCGCCACGCAGCTGCAGGTCGAGAAGAAGCTGAAGGCCGAAAGCAACCTGCGCCGCACAGACCTGACGCGGCAGGAATTCCTCGACAAGGTCTGGGAATGGAAGGGCCAGTATGGCGGCACCATCGTCAACCAGCTACAACGGCTGGGCTGTTCCTGCGACTGGAACCGCAACGCCTTTACCATGGCCGGTGCGCCGGGTGATCCAAAAACCGGGCACGAGAACAGCCCGAATTTCCACGATGCGGTCATCAAGGTCTTTGTCGACATGTACGACAAGGGGCTGATCTATCGCGGCAAGCGGCTGGTCAACTGGGATCCGCATTTCGAAACCGCGATTTCCGATCTCGAGGTTGAGAACATCGAGGTCGCAGGCCACATGTGGCACTTCAAGTACCCGCTCGCCGGTGGCGAAACCTACGAATATGTCGAGAAGGACGAGGACGGCAACGTTACCCTGCGCGAGACGCGCGACTATATCTCGATCGCCACCACGCGCCCCGAAACCATGCTGGGCGATGGCGCCGTCGCCGTGCACCCGGACGACGAGCGTTATGCCTCCATCGTGGGCAAGCTCTGCGAGATCCCGGTCGGCCCAAAGGACCACCGCCGCCTTATCCCGATCATCACCGATGAATATCCCGATCCGGACTTCGGCTCCGGTGCGGTCAAGATCACCGGCGCGCATGACTTCAACGACTACCTGGTGGCCAAGCGCGGCGGCATCCCGATGTACCGTCTGATGGACACCCGCGGCCAGATGCGCGCCGACGGCGAAGCCTATGCCAAGGCTGCTGAAATCGCCATGCAGGTGGCAGAGGGCGACCGCGCCCTGACCGAGGCCGAGGCGGATTCGATCAACCTGGTCCCGGATCACCTGCGCGGTCTGGACCGCTTCGAAGCACGCGAAAAGGTCATCGCCGAGATCACCGCCGAAGGTCTGGCGGTCATGACCACCTCCGACGATCCGCGCCTTGGGCCGAAACCCAAGCTAAAGAAAGGCGAGGAAGAACCGCCCGTCACGCAGGTGCCGCTGGTCGAGACCAAGCCGATCATGCAGCCCTTCGGCGACCGGTCCAAGGTGGTCATCGAACCGATGCTGACCGACCAATGGTTCGTCGATGCGGAAAAGGTCGTCGGCCCGGCGCTGGACGCCGTGCGCAACGGCGACATCAAGATCATGCCCGAGAGCGGCGAGAAGACATATTATCACTGGCTGGAAAACATCGAGCCCTGGTGCATCAGCCGCCAGCTGTGGTGGGGGCATCAGATCCCGGTCTGGTACGGGCTCGACCTCTCCGCCAGGTCCGGCAAGCAATACGACCAGGAAAACGACGGCGTGCTCGACCTCGTCGAGATGCGCGAGCTTCTGGACGACCAGCGCCTGCTGATCGGCGAGGAACGCCACCACGCCGCGCATGATTTCGAGGCCGTCCGCGCGAAATTCGAGGATGTCCTGGCGGGCCTGCCCACGCCATTGAACCACGCCCGCGTGATCGAGGTCGAGGACCGCAATACCGCCGTGCACCAGTTCGCCGAGGCCCTCGCCCAGTACGAGGCGACACAGGACCCGACGCAGCTTATCTACCCGGTCTGGCGCGAATCCGACGTGCTCGACACCTGGTTCTCCTCCGGTCTCTGGCCGATCGGCACGCTGGGCTGGCCCGAGGACACCGAGGAAATGCGCCGCTATTTCCCGACCTCGGTTCTGATCACCGGCTTCGACATCCTGTTCTTCTGGGTTGCCCGGATGATCATGATGCAATTGGCCGTCGTGGATCAAAAACCCTTCCACACCGTCTACCTGCACCAGCTCGTCCGCGACGAGAAGGGCAAGAAGATGTCCAAGACCACTGGCAACGTCATCGACCCGCTTGAAATCGTGGACGAATACGGCGCGGACGCGCTGCGCTTCACCAATGCGGCGATGGCCTCCATCGGTGGCGTGCTGAAACTCTCAGTCGACCGGATCGCAGGCTACCGCAACTTCGGCACCAAGCTCTGGAACGCGTGCCGCTTTGCCGAGATGAACCAGGTCTTTGACACGCACAAGTCCAGCTCCGACCCGGCATTTGCCCCCACGGCCCAGCAGACGGTCAACCGCTGGATCATCGGGGAAACCGCGCGTGTGCGGGAAACCGTCGATGCGGCCCTGACCGATTACCGGTTCAACGACGCGGCCAACGCGCTTTACAGCTTTGTCTGGGGCAAGGTCTGCGACTGGTATGTGGAGTTCTCCAAGCCGCTTTTCGGCTCGGAGGACGCTCAGGTGGTGGCCGAGACCCGCGCCACGATGGCCTGGGTGCTGGATCAATGCCTGATCATGCTGCACCCGGTCATGCCCTTCATCACCGAAGAGCTTTGGGACACGCTGGGCACGCGCGACGGCATGCTGGTTCACACCGACTGGCCGACCTATAGCGCCGCCAAGGTCAGCGATGCCAAGGCCGATGCGGAAATGTCCTGGGTGATCTCGCTGATCGAGGGCGTGCGCTCGGCCCGGTCGCAAATGCATGTACCGGCGGGGCTCTATGTGCCGATGCTGGTCAAGGGCATCGGCGCCGAGGAACAGGCCGCCTGGGACCGCAACCAGGCGCTGATCCTGAAACTGGCCCGGATCGAGGGGCTGACCTCGGTCGATGACTTCCCCAAGGGCTGCGTGACGGTTCCCGTGGGCCAGGCCACCTTTGGCCTGCCCTTGGCCGACATCATCGACGTGGGTGAAGAAAAGGCCCGGCTGGAAAAATCGCTGGGCAAGCTGGCCAAGGAGATAGGCGGCCTCAAGGGGCGGCTGAACAACCCCAAGTTCGCCGAAAGCGCCCCGCCCGAGGTGGTCGAGGAAGCACAGGAAAACCTGGCCGCCCGCGAAGGCGAAGAGGCCAAGCTGAAAGAGGCACTCGCCCGGCTGGCCGAAATCGGCTGAAACGGCCTGACCGCTGACCGGGCGCCTCCGGTGCCCGGTCACAGCTTCTTTGGTTTTCCAAATACCTCGGGGGAGTCGACCGCAGGGAGACGGGGGCAGAGCCCCCTCTCTTTCCCGCTGCCCGCGCGAACCTAGAACAGCGCCTGCGTCATCCGGATCAGCGTCGGCCCGTCCGCCTCGAAGGCCGCCGTCACCGCCCGCTGCAGCCCGGCCAGGCTCGCCGGTTCCACCGCTCCTGCCCCATAGGCCCGCGCCAGCGCCAGGAAATCCGGGTTGCGCGCCACAACCGCGTTGGGCTCGATCTGGGCGCTCACCATGTTCTCACGGATCTCGCCCAGTGCACCGTTGTCCCAGAGCAGGATCGGCAGCGGCAGGCCCAGTTCCACCGCCGTCCCCAGTTCTGGCAGCGTGTATTGCAGTCCATAGTCCCCGAGGATCGCGCAGGTCGGCAAACCGGGTCGGCCGACGGCACCACCGATGGCAGCAGGCAGCGCATACCCCAGCGTGCCGAAACCGCTGGGATGGTGCCAGTGGCCGGGCCGGGGCATGTCCCAGACCTCCAGCGCGCCATAGGCAAACTGGGTCATGTCGGAATAGATCATCGCCTCTGCCGGCATGACCGCCTGCAGTGCCTCTGACAGTTCCACCACGCCGGGCCGTTCCGCGCGGACCTGCGCCCGCCAACGCGCCCGCGCCGCCGCCACCTCTTCCGCGTACCAGCAGGGCGGACGGTCATCATTGCGCGCCGGGATGGCAATGGTCATTGCCCGGATCAGTGCCGCCACGTCCCCGATCAAGCCAAGGTCGCCCACCCGCAGGCCGGACAGGACCGCCGGATCCAGGTCCACCCGGATCATTCGCCCCGAATGACCCAGCTCGTCACGCCAGAGATCGACCTCGGACAGCTCCGTCCCCAGCGCGACCACCAGATCCGCTTGCGCGGCCACTTCCGCGCTTTCGGGCCGCGCCAGCGAACTGCCAAAGAACAGCGGCTGATCCGCCGGCACGATCCCCCGGCCTGCATAGGTGACAAAGCTGGCCGCCCCGGTCTGCTGCAACAGCTCCGGCACATGCGCCGCCCCCGAGACCGCACCGCCCCCAAAGATGAACAGCGGTTTTTCCGCCTCGCTCAGCGCGTCGATCACCGCGTAGATCTGGTTGTGGGTCAGGTGCGGGCGCTCTGGCCGCAGAGGCGGTTCCGGGGCAGGCTCGGCCGGCGCGCCCAGGGCCGCGATCGGCATGTGCAGGGCCTTGGGCCGGGGCCGCGCGCTGGCGAACTCGCCAAAGGCGCGGTCGATCAAGGCATAGACAGCCGCGGGCTTCCCCGCCTCCTCGGACCAGTCGCAGACCGTGGCCCCCGCCGCGCGCTGGTCGCGCATCTGGTGCAGCTGTCCCCGCCGGGCCGCCGTTTCGTCCAGGCAGGAGGCCAGCGCCAGCACTGAAACGCTGTCTGAATAGGCCTGTCCCAGCGCCGTCATCGCGTTCAGGAACCCGGGACCCGTGATCAGGTAGCAGACACCGGGCCGTCCGGTTGCCCGGGCATAGCCATCGGCCATAAACCCGGCGCCCTGCTCGTGACGGGCGAGGACATGGGTGATCCCGGCCTCCTCGATGCCACGATACATCTCGATGTTGTGCACGCCGGGGATGCCGAAGATCACCTCGACCCCGCGCGCCTTGAGAGCATGGCTGACCTGTGCGCCAAGGGGTTTCGTCATCATGCCCTCCAGAAGCCGATGGTAAAGAGTGCGAAGACCGCCAGGATTTCAAGCCGCCCCACCAGCATGGCAAAGCTGAGTATCCATTTCGCCGTGTCGCTGAGGCTGGAAAAATTGCCCGCCGGTCCGATCGTGTCGCCCAGTCCCGGGCCAATGTTGGCAATGGCGGTCGCTGCGCCGGACACCGAGGTGATGAAGTCAAGGCCCGTCAGGCTGAGCGCAACGGACAGGACGCCCAGCGACACCACGAAAAAGACGAAGAAGCTCATGACCGAGCTCAGGACGTCCGGCCCCACCGGGCGCCCCTGGTAGCGCGGCACAAAGACCCCGTGCGGCGCGCGGATGCGGCGCAACTGCACCCGGATCGAGGCAAAGAGCAACTGGTAGCGGAAGATCTTGACGGAGCAAGCCGTGGACCCGGCGCAGCCGCCGATCAGCCCGATGAAAAAGAACATGGCGATCAGGAAAGGTCCCCAACTCATGTAGTCGACGCTGGCAAATCCGGTGCCCGAGATGATCGAGGTGATGTTGAACAGCGCCTCGCGCACGGCCTGTTCAGGATGATGCGGAAAGATCGACAAGAGCGTGATCGAAGTCACGACCACCAGGGTTCCGATGATGGCGAGAAAGGTCAGTACCTGGCTGTCGGACAACAGGACGAACCTGTGCCCCGCTACCATTTGGACGTAGCGCACGAATGGCAGAGCGGCGAGAATCATGAAGACAGAAGCGACATATTCCGCCGGCCCGGAGAACGTGCCGAAGCTGGCGTTGTAGTTTGAAAACCCGCCGGTAGAGACGGTGGTCATCGCATGCACCGTCGCGTCAAAGGCGTTCATGCCGCAAAGCAGGTAGCTGATCGTGCAGAACAGCGTGAGCGAGATGTAGATCGAAGAGATCGAGGCCGAAATCTGCGTCGCCCGGGGCAGGATCTTGCCCATCGTGTCGAAAGCCTCGGATCGAAAGATCTGCATCCCACCGACCCGCAACTCCGGCAGAAAGACCATCGCGACGACGATGATCCCGATCCCACCCAGCCATTGCAACAGTCCCCGCCACAGCAGCAGCCCCTTGGGCAATCCGTCAAGGTTCGTCAGAACGGTCGATCCGGTGGTGGTCAGGCCCGACATCGCCTCGAAAAAGGCATCGGTATAGCTGACCCCTGTGGCCCCCAGGACAAAGGGCAGCGCCCCGAAGACCGGCAGCGCCACCCAGACGCCCGTGGTCAGCAGGAACGTCTGTTGCAGGGTCAGCCCTTTCTTGACCGCGTTGGCACAGGACAAAGACGTCAGGCCGCCCGCCAGCATGGTGATGCTTGCGCTTTCAAGGAAGACCGGCCATTCACCCCGCCCCTCTGCCAGGTCGACCACGAGCGGCAGCAACATGCAGGCACCAAGGCAGGCGACCAGCAGGCCGATCACATAGGCGACGGGGCGAACATCGAACATGAGACGGAGCGTTGGCCCGCCGGTGCAGGACTGTCAAGCGCCCTGCGCACCCTTGCCGCAACGCCGTCCGTCAGGCGGCCAGAAGGTCGCGAAAGACGAAGGACAGGATATCGTCGCGCGCAATACCCAGAGCGGCAAGTTCCGCGTCCGACGCGCATTCCAGGGCAATGATCTGCCGCAACTTGGCCCTGCGAAGCTGTCCCGGGTTCATCCCGAACCCCACTTCGGACAGGAAGACATCGATCCGGCTGTTGAGGGACCTGTGGCCCATCCCGATCTGAACATTGTCGCGTGTCATGACTGGAAACCTTATCCTGCGTGGCCGGTTTCCTCCCTGCGGTTTACCCTCTCACAAAAGAGGTAACCAATCCATGAAAGCGCCGAGCGTTGCCGTGAGGCGCCAGTCGCTGCACAAAGGCGCGGCAGGACCAGGGGCCCTGCCGCCTATTCCATCAGCCGACGTGAAACAGTGTCGAGAAGAGCTTGGGGTCCAGGCTTTCTGCCGCGAAAAGATCGCCCTCGGTCAGGACGGAGACCGCGTCGTGGCTGTGCAGGCTTTCCTGGTGGCTGGCGACCACGCGGTAATCGCCGACACGCGCATCCGCCTGCAGCTGCTCCGCGAACAGACGGGCGGCATCCTCGACAAAGATCGGGTTGGCCGCGTTCAGTTCGGCAAAGGCCTGTTCGTCTTCGCGCTTGACCATGACCTGCGTCTCTGTCGGGACGGCGCGGCGACACATGTCCACCACGTCCTCGAACCAGAGGCACTCCCCTTCCTTGACCTCGACGGAAATGCGCGCAACCGAACGTTGCGAATGCGGCGTGGCCAGCTGCCCACGCGTCCGTCGCGCGTGTTCCGACAATTCCAGAGAGCACGGGCAGGTCGAGGAATAGACATAGTCAAGGTGCATGACCTTGCGGCGCACGCCGTCCTGTTCCACCAGCTCCAGAGCAATGTCGTAGTACTGGTAACCGGACAGGCCCGACCGCAGGCTGTCGACCTTCATCGGAAAGGAGAAGCGCATGTTGATGCGGGCATCAAAGCTTTCCAGGTCACTCTTGTAATCGTCCAGCGCCGCCTCGATCACCTCGAAGCTGAAGGTCTTGTCCGCATGGGCATAGAAGGACCGCATGATGCGGCTCATGTTGATGCCCTTCTTGTCGGCCTCCAGGCTGACGGTGCCGGTCACGCTGGTTTCCAGGTGCAGGTCGCCATTGTCGCGGGTGTGATACTGGATCGGCAGGCGAAAGTTGGAAATGCCTACGTGCTGAATGGCACGATTCGCCCCACGAATCAGCGAGGACGGCCCATTCTGCAGGTCCGGCAAACCCGCCTTGTAGTCAGAATCGACGCTGAAATTGTCCGGGTAGGCACGCGACAGCGCCGGATAGGAATCCGGCGCCGAATCGGGTGCAAGACGGGCCACGAGGGGATCCAGCGCCTCGATCTCGGCGTCCTGCGCCTTCGAAGCCCAGCGACGCAGCAGTTCCAGTGCCTCTGCCGCCTCTTCCTGGCTGGGCTTCCGATCGATTTCCGGTGTGTGGACGTTCATGGCCACCCCTTTCGAGCATGTCTTCGATGCTTAACCTAGGAATTGTTCACATCAATTCCAATCTCGAAATAGTATACGTCGCCAAGCGAAGCCCGGATCACTCGCGGGCGGCACATGGCCGTCAGACCGCGTCCAGCGCCTGCAGAACGTCCCGAACGAGATCCTCGGGGTCCTCGATCCCCACCGACAGCCGGATCATCCCGTCACCGATGCCCAAAGCCGCCCGTTGTTCGGGTTTCAGACGCTGGTGCGTGGTGGTCGCCGGATGGGTCGCGATGGATTTGGCATCGCCGAGGTTGTTCGAGATGATGACCACCTGCAGCGCGTTCAACATGCGAAAGGCTGCCTCCTTGCCGCCCTCGACCTCGAAGGCGATCAGGGTGCCGCCAGCGCCAAGCTGCTGTTGGGCAAGTCCGTTCTGCGGATGGCTGGCATGCCCCGGATAGATCATCCGCGATACCTTGGGATGATCCACCAATGCCTCCGCCAAGGCCACGGCGCCCTCGGTTTGGGCGCGGACGCGCAGTTTCAGCGTCTCCAGCCCCTTCAGCATCACCCAGGCGTTGAACGGGCTCATCGAACCGCCCGTGTGCTTCATGTAGGGTTCGACCACGCCGCGGATATGCTCACGGGTGCCAAGGATCACGCCGCCCAGGCAGCGGCCCTGCCCGTCGACATGCTTGGTCGTGGAATAGACAACCAGGTCAGCGCCTTGCGCGATGGCCTTCGAGTAGATCGGCGTCGAAAAGACGTTGTCAACGATGACCGTGGCACCCACTTTGTGGGCCAGGTCCGCGACCCCGGCGATGTCCACCAGTTGCAGCGTCGGGTTCGACATGCTCTCGAAGAAGACCGCCTTGGTGTCGGGGCGCAGCGCCGCTTGCCACTGAGACAGGTCCTCACCATCGACAAAGCTCACTTCGACCCCGTAGCGCGTCAGAACCTCTTCGAGAACGTAGAGACAGGAACCGAACAGCGCCTTGGCGGAGACGACGTGATCGCCGGCCCGCAGCATCGAGGTCAGCGCGCCGCTGACCGCCGCCATGCCACTGGCACAGGCGAATCCGTCCTCGGCCCCTTCCAGAAGCGCCATGCGCTCTTCGAACATCGCCACGGTGGGGTTGCCGTAGCGGGCATAGATGAATTCGTCTTCGCCCGCCTTGAGAAAGCGCGCCTCCGCCGCCTCGGCAGTGTCATAGACGAATCCCTGCGTCAGGAAGATCGCTTCGCTGACCTCGCCCCACTGGCTGCGTTTGGTGCCGCCGTGCACAAGGTTCGTCGCCTTGCCGTGCGCCTGTTTCACTTCGATGCTCATGGGTCCACTCCCAACAAAAAAGCCCCGATCGCGGTCAAGCGAAAGGAGCCTTCCGTCTGACCTCTTTAGCGGAATTTCAAGGGGCGATGCCCTCCGTGGCCCGCAATCCGGTAACAAATCGCCACGGGCGTTGGCATAGAGACGTTAAGATCACATTGCAAGGGCGTCACGACGTTGTAACCCGCTCTTCACGATACCGTCGCAGCATTGAGGTAGGGCCACGCACAAGATGTAGTGGGACGCTGCCATGCCAATGCTACGGATCACAGTCATCGAACATGAGGCCCGCCTGCATGGCGGTACTGCCCCCCTGCTGCCCGCGCTCGCCGATGCGCTGGCAACCGATTCCGGGCCGGTCACGATCATGGTGCATGGCTACAAGTACCAGCCCGGCCACCCAGTGCACTGTCCACATACCTCGTTGATGTCCCCAGCCCCGCGCGCCAAGGACCGCAGGGTCGTCAGCTGGCCCGACCGTCTGGGCCTTCAGGGGCGTGTCGCCATATCCTTTGGCTGGCAGGCGCGCGGCTCGATCTGGGCAGCACACCGTCGCGCAGCTTTGGCGGGAGAGGCGCTGGCGGCGCTCGTGCGCGAGGTACGCCACCTGGCCCCGCGGCGCCCGGTCAATGTCATCGCCCACTCGCTTGGTGCCCGGGTTGCCCTTGCGGCAGTGCGTGCGGGCGCCCCCGGCGCCATCACCCGCGCCATTCTGCTGGCTGCGGCGGAATACGGCGCGGTGGCGCGTCATACGCTGGACAGCGCAAGGGGCTGTCGGACGCAGGTCCTGAACGTCACCAGCCGCGAAAACGACCTGTTCGATTTCATGCTGGAACGGTTGGTGCCTCCGACGCATCCGGGTGACCGGATGTTGGGGCATGGTGGCGTAGACCTGCCGCAAATGGTGACGTTGCAGCTCGACGATGAACAAAGCTTAACAGCCCTGCGCCGCCTGGGCTTTCCGATCGCACCGCCGCAACGCCTGATCTGCCACTGGTCGCCGTACCTGCGCGAGGGTGTCTTTCCGCTCTACCGCGCCATCCTGAGCGGCACCCTACCGATGGACGACCTTCGGGCGGTCCTGCCCACCGCCTGCGCCCCACGCTGGTCGCGTTTGCGCCCACGGTTGCCGCGCCCGCAACCACCATTGGTGCCCGCCGAGTAACCCGCCGCTGCCTCGTATAGGGCAACCTGCCCGTATTGCAGGCAGATTTCACATGTCTCCGGTTGCCTCTCCGGCCTTCCCCGGCCCAATATGGAAGAGTAGCCAACCAGCGGAGAAGCGTGTGGACTCCTTTCTTTTTCAGGCTTCTGTCTTTCTTCTTGCCGCAGTGATCGCTGTGCCTCTCGCAGCGCGCCTGGGGCTGGGCTCGGTACTTGGCTACCTCTTGGCCGGACTTGTGATCGGACCCGGACTCGGGCTGATCGTGGCGACGGACGACATCCAGCATTTTGCCGAATTCGGCGTGGTCATGATGCTGTTCATCATCGGGCTGGAGCTGGAACCCCGCGCGCTCTGGGACATGCGGCATCGTCTGATCGGCCTCGGCGGATTGCAGATCGTGCTGACCACTTCGGCCATCCTCGCCGGGGGCATGGCGCTTGGCCTGGCCTGGCCGACGGCCCTGGCCGTGGGCCTCGCGCTGGCGCTGTCGTCGACTGCCATCGTGCTGCAGACACTGAATGAAAAGAACCTGATGCAGACCAATGGCGGGCGATCCGCCTTTTCGGTTCTTCTGACGCAGGACATCGCGGTGATCCCGATCCTGGTCATCCTGCCGCTTTTGTCGATACCCGCCTTCGTCAGTCCGGGAACCTTCCTGCAAGAGAACGCCGAGCGCGGAGATCACGGCACAGACGCGCATCACGCGGCCATGTCCCTGGTCGAAGGCCTGCCCGGCTGGGGTGCTGCGCTGGTGACGCTGGCGGTGATCGCCGCGATCATCCTTGCCGGTATCTATGGGGCCCGCCCCCTGTTCCGTTACATCCACGCCGCGCATCTGCCCGAGATGTTCACCGCCGTCGCCCTGCTGATCGTGATCGGCATCGCCTTTCTGATGATGCTGGTCGGCCTGTCTCCGGCGCTTGGCACCTTCCTCGCAGGGGTTGTCCTTGCCAACTCCGAGTTCCGGCACGAGCTTGAATCGGACATCGAACCCTTCAAGGGTCTGCTGCTGGGGCTGTTCTTCATCACCGTGGGCGCCGGGATCGACGTCGAGTCGCTGTTGCGCGAACCCATGACCATCCTCGGGCTGGCGCTGGCGGTGATCCTGGTCAAGGGCGTCGTGCTCTATGGTCTGGGGCGCGCCTTTGGGCTGCGCAAGCGCGGGCTGTGGCTGTTCACGCTGGGCCTGGCCCAGGCCGGCGAGTTCGGTTTTGTCCTGATCTCCTTCGGTCGTCAGCAAAGCGTCTTTTCCGCCGATCTCGGCGGTCGGCTGCTGCTGATCATCGCCATGACCATGTTGATCACCCCCCTGCTCTTCCTTCTGTTCGACTATCTCAACAAGGGGTTCAGCAAGCTCACCGAAAGCGCCGAGGAAGACGCCATCGACGAAGAAGGCCCGGTGCTGATCGCGGGGATCGGGCGCTTTGGCCAGATCGTCAATCGTCTCGTGCGTTCTGCGGGGCACCGTACCGTGGTGCTTGACCATGACATCAAGACGATCCAGCTGATCCGGCGGTTCGGGGTCAAGGGCTTCTTCGGCGATCCCACGCGGCCCGAACTCTTGCACGCCGCCGGGATAGATTCCGCGCGTGTCTTGGTGGCAGCCCTGGACGATCCCAAGGCCACGACCAAGCTGGTGGCCTATGCCCGCCGCATCCGCCCCGATCTGCACATCGTCGCCCGCGCACGGGACCGGACGCACGTCTATGCGCTCTACCAGGCGGGGGCAAATGACATCGTGCGCGAGATGTTCGACAGCAGTCTTCGTGCCGGCCGGTACGTTCTGGAAAACGTCGGTATGAGCGAATTCGAAGCCGCCATTGCGGAAGAAACGTTCTATCACCATGACCGACGTACCATCCGCGA
Organism: Mameliella sp. LZ-28; assembly: GCF_012274245.1. NCBI lineage: Bacteria > Pseudomonadati > Pseudomonadota > Alphaproteobacteria > Rhodobacterales > Roseobacteraceae > Antarctobacter > Mameliella sp. LZ-28. The sequence continues at coordinate 161,350 of NZ_JAANYX010000037.1, forward strand.
GCTGGCCCAGCTCTGGGATCCGTCGATTCCCCCGGCCGAGAACGCCGCCTATGTGGCCCGCTCGAAGGAGTTGGAACGCGAGTTGGAGACGGAACTCTACACCGCGCTCACCGAACGCGGAAAGCAGGACGCGGCATAGGCGGCAACCGGAAACGAAAAAACCGCGCCCCGGGGGACGCGGTCAGTTCATTTCCGTTTCGCAGGTCGCTTACGCGGCGCGCAGACCCAGAACTTCGTCCACCTGCTTGGCGGCGGCGGCCTCGTCGCCGGAAACGGCGGCGATTTCGCGGGTCAGACGCTCCAGCGCGGCTTCGTACAGCTGACGCTCCGAGTAGGACTGTTCGCGCTGATCGTCGGCGCGGTGCAGGTCGCGCACCACCTCGGCGATGGCGATCAGATCACCCGAGTTGATCTTCTGCTCATACTCCTGGGCGCGGCGCGACCACATCGCGCGCTTGACCTTGGCCTTGCCCTTGAGGGTCTTCATGGCCTCGTTCACAACGTCCGGGGACGACAGCGACCGCATTCCGACTTCGGTGGCCTTGTGCGTCGGCACGCGCAGGGTCATCTTGTCCTTCTCGAAGGAGATCACGAAGAGTTCGAGGCTGATCCCGGCGATCTCCTGCTTTTCGATGGACACGATCTGGCCTACGCCATGCGCCGGGTAAACCACATAGTCATTGGGACGGAAGTCGTTTTTCTTGGTCTTGGTCATATAGGTCGTTCCTCGCAACTCATCAGTTGACTAGGCGACAAAAAAGACGACCGGGGATCGCTGGATTCCCGCTCATCTCATGTCATACAGTCTGGTTATGCCCCGTAGGGACGTCGGGCGTTACGCCCCGAACGTGCAGTCATCATGTGAACAACATGTATAGCATAGAATACGAAAGCATCCTAGCGCCCTCACGAAGTGAGGTTTACCAGTTGAATATCAGGGATTTAGGCAAGCAATTCCATGCCCTGCCAAAAGCGACGGAGCGAATCGTTCTTAACCGCCCTCGCCCGGTGTCTCGGAGAAGTACTTCTCCAGCTTGCCGCTTTCACCGTCACGTTCCTCGGCCTCGGGCAGCGGATCCTTCTTGGAGATGATCACCGGCCAGAGTTCCGCGTACTTGCGGTTGAACTCGACCCATTTCTCCATGTCCGGCTCGGTGTCCGGGCGGATGGCGTCGGCAGGGCATTCCGGCTCGCAGACACCGCAGTCGATACATTCGTCGGGGTGGATCACCAACATGTTTTCGCCCTCGTAGAAGCAATCCACAGGGCACACCTCGACGCAGTCGGTGTATTTGCAGGCAATGCAAGCATCGTTGACGATGTAGGTCATGAGCTTCTGGTTCCTCGCGGCGCGCTTTTGCGCCTAGCTAATCCAGCGGTCCGGATCATTCAAGCGCCGAGGGGCGCGACTTGTCCAATGCGCGGCGGTCTTTCTTGGTCGGGCGACCGCCGCCCTCATAGCGCGGCGCCCGCGGTTCACGCTCGCGTGGCTTGGGCGGATCGAGATCCTCGTAGAGCGCCTGCGCCTCAGGCGCAGGCCCGCGCCGCTCTCCGGGCGCGACAATACGGATCACCCGCACGTCGCGTTCCTTGGGGAAGGTCAGGATGTCCCCCGGCCCCACCATGAAGGCAGGTTTCGCCACCGGCGAGCCGTTCACACGGCAATGCCCGCCCGATACAAGCTTGGCCGAAAGCGAGCGCGTCTTGAAGAACCGCGCATGCCAGAGCCACTTGTCCAGGCGGATCTTGGCGGGGCCTTCCCCCATTCAGGTCTTGTCCTTGAGCCCCATGAGCGCTGCCGCAAAGGGGTTGTCCGGATCAATCGGCTTGTCCTTCTTGGGCGGGCGCGCCTCGAACTTGCGGCCACCACCGTCGCGCGGCGGCTTGCCCTTCGGCTTGCCACCCTTGCCACGGGGACGTTCGCCGCCCTTGTTGTCCTGCCGGTCGCCGCGCTGCGGACGTCCGCCGCCCTTGGCGCCGTCGCCGCCGCGCGCATCGCGCCGGGGCTTGCCCCCGCCACGCCGCTGGTTGCCCCGATTGCCGCCCCAGGTGAAGGAATAGAAGATCTCCATCTCGGGACCGGCCAGCGCCTCGTCCGGGGCCTCGCCCGGGGTCAGCTCTTCTTCGGGCGTCTCGGGCACCGGGCTCTCGGCCACGGGTTCAGCGGGCTCGGCGGAAACCGGCGCCTCGCCCTCGTCTTCCAATTGCGCCACCGGCGCGGCCACATCGGCCGGCTCCGGCGTTTCACCTGCGTCCGGGCTGACGCCTGCGGGCTCTTCGCCCGCTGCGTCCATGACCGGCTTGTCGTCGGCCGGCGCCCCTGCCTCACCTGCAACCACCGCATCGGCGGGTTTGACCTTTTCGCGCTCTCCCTTTTCGGCGCGATAGCCCAGGCCTTGCATCAGGTCGGCGAACTGTTCCAGCGTCATACCGGTGATCGACAGCATGTCGGCCTTGGCCTCGAACCCGCCGCGGCTGTCCTCGGCACGCAGCATGTCGGCCAGACGCTCCAGCATGTCGATGCGGATCGCCCGGGCGCCGGATTTACGGTAGCCCGCCAGCGTGTAATGCTGCGCCGGCACCTCGTCCATGTTCGGCACCGTGACCAACCCCGGCGGCGGCGCCTCGGGGAACTCGTCCAGCCCGTTGGCCAACGACCACAGCACCAGCCGCAGCCGCGTCGGCGCCGGTTTCAGCAGCAGCGGCATGAAGATCGTGTACTGACCGAACCGCACACCGTGCTTGCGCAGGGAGCCACGCGCATCCTGGTCCAGCGCCTTGACGTCATCGGCCACCTGCGACCGCGGGATCACGCCCATCTGTTCGACCATCTGGAAGGCAAATCCGCGCGCCAGCCCGGTCAGGGCCTCGTCGTCGCGCATTTTCAGCAGCGGCTCGAACAGCGCCGCGATCTTGCGGTCCATGAAATGCTGCAACCGGCGCGTGACCTTCTCGGCCACGTCATGCCCGGCCTCGTCGTCGACGAATGCCACCACGCGCGGTTTGAGCGGATCGTCGCCCTTGGCCAGTTTGCCGACCGCCTGGTCGCCCCACATCAACCCACCCTGTTCGGTAAAGTCGATCTCGGTATCGGGCGCGTTGTAGAATCGGTCGGCGCGCAGGTGGAAATGCGGTGTCAGCGCCTGCAGGCTTGCCTGGCGCAGCGTCTTGGCCTCCTGGCCTGTCGCATCCTTGTCCTGCCGGAACCGGAACCCCTCGAGCCTGCCGACGAGATGACCTTCGACGGTGACTTCACCCTGATCGTTCACTTCGGCCAAGAGGGCCTCCTTCTGTTTCAACCGGCGCAGTAGAACACTGGTGCGCCGGTCTACAAATCTCTGCGTCAGACGCTCGTGCAGGGCATCCGACAGGGCGTCTTCTACAGCGCGCGTTCGCCCGCGCCAATGGTCTTCGTCCGCGACCCAGCCCTTTCGCTGAGCCACATAAGTCCATGTGCGGATATACGCCAGCCGTTTCGACAATGTGTCAATGTCGCCATCGGTCCGGTCGATCCTGTTGACCTGTCGGGCCAGGAAATCATCGGGCACGCGTCCGTTTTGATGCAAGTGCCCAAAGATAACGCCCAAAAGGCCCGCGTGTTCCGCCGGCGAAATTCCGCGGAAATCGGGGATTCGGCAGACATCCCACAACAGTTGCACCGATGCCGTGTCCGAGGCCCGGGCGCGCACCTCTGCCTCGGAGGCCAGGGCACGGAGCGCGCGCAGGTCATCGGCCTCGCGCGCCTTGGTCAACATCTCGTGGTCCGGCGAGGCGTCCAGGCTGGCATCCAGAGCGTCGATGGACCCAAAGCGGAGCGCGGAGCTGCGCCAGTTCAGTTTCTTCAGCGGGGTGAAGGAATGGTTGCAGATCGCCTCTGCCCATTCGTCCGGGATCGGCCCCGTATCGCCGGTGACGCCAAAGGTGCCGTTCGACATGCCGCGCCCCGCACGCCCCGCGATCTGTGCCAGCTCGTTCGGTTGCAGGGGGCGCATCCGCCGCCCGTCGAATTTCGTCAGCGAGGAAAAGGCAACATGGTCTATGTCGAGGTTCAGGCCCATGCCGATGGCATCTGTCGCCACCAGGTAATCCACCTCGCCATTCTGGTAGAGGTCGACCTGCGCGTTGCGTGTCCGGGGTGACAGCGCCCCCATGACCACAGCCGCCCCGCCCTTCTGCCGTTTCAGCAGTTCCGCGATGGCGTAGACATTGTCGACGCTGAAACCGACGATGGCGGTCCGCGCCGGCAGGCGGCTGATCTTTTTCGAGCCGGTATAAACAAGCTGGCTCATCCGTTCGCGACGGACGTATTCCACCCCCGGCACCAGCGCCCCGATGGGTCCGCGCATCGTGTCGGACCCCAGGAACAGAGTCTCATGCGTGCCGCGCATCCGCAGCAGGCGGTCGGTAAAGACATGGCCGCGTTCTGGATCGGCGCAAAGCTGGATCTCGTCGATTGCGACGAAATCCGTGCCCATGCCCTCGGGCATCGCCTCGACCGTGCAGACCCAGTATTTCGCCCGTGGCGGAACGATCCGTTCCTCGCCGGTCACCAGGGCCACCACAGACGGGCCGCGGATCGCCACGATCTTGTCGAAAACCTCGCGCGCAAGCAGGCGCAGCGGCAATCCGATCACGCCGGTGCGATAGCCAAGCATCCGCTCGATGGCGTAGTGGGTCTTGCCTGTGTTGGTCGGGCCGAGAACGGCCGCGATCCGGGAATTCTGGGCCATTGGGCCGCCTATGTCTCAGGCGCCCCGCACCTGTCGGCGCGGCGCCTCTCTTGCCTCGTCAGAGCGTGATGCCGATGGCCCTGCGCTCGAGCCGCTCCATCGCCTTCTGGACGTCGGGATCATGCGGCCTGAGTTCAAGTACCTTCTCGAAGGCGCGATAGGCAAGGGCCGGTTTTCCGACCTGTTCATTGATCGCCCCGACCCCGCGCAGCGCCGCGAAATGGTTTGGATTCAGCGCCAGAACCCTTTCCAGGGCGTCCATCGCCGGGCCGAACTTCTCGGCCCCGAAATAGGCCAGCGCAAGCCCGTGCCACCCTTCGGCGAAATCCGGCGCATGGTCCGTCAGGGCGCGAAAATGCTCAATCGCGGCCTTGTGGTTCTTGACCTCCAGCGCATCACGCCCGCGCTTCAAGAGCAGGTCCATGCTTGCCGAACCTGACTTGGACCACTCGGCGATCAGCTGGTTTTCCAGCCGCTGCGCGGCGGTCGCGGTCTCGGCCTTCTGCAGCTCTGCAAGCAGCTCTGCCGAGCGATCTTCCGCCCTCCCGAGGGAGGGTAGGGAAATCATGACTAGGGCGCAAAATGCCGCGAGGATACGTTTGTAATCCATATGTGCCGTCCTCATAACTTGGGCTGAGTGTAGCGTCTGAACGCCAGTTGGCCAGCGCACGATTATGAGAGCAAGCTTTAGGAGCGAAAATGAGCGACACAGTCAACGCGGCCGTCAAAGCCCTGAATGAAAAAATGGGCGGAAACGGGTTCGACGGAACCGCGAAAATGACCATTGAGGACGAAGGCAGCCTGATCATCGACGAAAACGGCGCACATGCCGGTGACGAGTCCGCAGATGTGACCATGACCGCCAGCGCCGACACCTTCCTTGCCATTGTCGAAGGCGATCTGGACCCGACCTCGGCCTTCATGTCGGGCAAGCTTGCCATCGAGGGCGACATGTCCGCCGCCATGCGCCTGGCACAGGTCCTGGCCTGATGAACGCCGTTCCCGCGCCCTTCCACGCCGATCTTGCAGAAGGTCCGGCAGACGCCCGTGCCTGGTGGATGACCACCTCGGACGGGCTGCGTGTGCGCATCGCGCATTATGGCAGCAACGGGGCGCGGGGCACGGTTTTCATGTTCCCCGGCCGGACCGAATACGTCGAGAAATACGGCCGTGTCAGCCGCCATCTTTCAGATGCCGGCTATCATGTCCTTGCCATCGACTGGCGCGGACAGGGACTGGCCGACCGGATGCTGGACGAACGCCGCACCGGCCACGTCGGCGTCTTCGAGGACTACCAGCGCGATGTCGCCAGCATGGTGCAACTGGCCGACGACCTCGGCCTGCCCGGTCCGCGCCACCTGATCGGCCATTCGATGGGCGGCTGTATCGGGCTCCGCGCTGTCTCTGACGGTCTCGACGTGGCCTCCTGCGTGTTTACCGGCCCGATGTGGGGCATCCGCATCGCCGACCCGGTCCGCCCCGCCGCCTGGGCGATCTCGCGGATGTCGAAAACCGTGGGCCTGGGCCATCTCTTTGCACCGGGCACCGGGGCCGACAGCTACATCGCCTCCAACGCCTTTGACGACAACCTGCTGACCACCGACACCGAGCAATGGGATTACATGCGCCGCCAGGTGCTGGCGATCCCCGAACTGCAACTGGGCGGCCCCTCGTTACACTGGCTACACGAGGCGCTTGCCGAAACCCGCCGCCTGGCCCGACGTCCCTCTCCGAAACAGCCCTGCATCTGCTATTGCGGCACCAACGAACGTATCGTCGACATCGACCGCATCCGCTCGCGCATGGCGCGATGGCCGAACGGGCGCCTCGACATGGTCGAGGCCGGCGAGCACGAGATCCTGATGGAAAGCCCGCATATCCGCGAACGCGTCCTGTCCGAGATCGTCGCGCATTTCGACAGCGCAACAGACCGGACCGCCCTGCGCGCCTGAGGCAACCTCCCGAAAATCCGGCACTGGCCCGACGGCGGAAACCGCCTATCCTCAGCCGCATGAGCCAGCCCGTCCTCACCTTCACAGATCGCGGCATCTACTGCCCCGCGGGCGATTTCCATATCGACCCCTGGCGCCCGGTCGACCGTGCGCTGATCACCCACGGCCATGCCGACCACGCCCGCCCCGGCCATGCCGCCTACCTGGCCACGGACGGCGCCCTGCCCGTCATCCGCCACCGCCTGGGCGAGATCGCGGCCGAGGGCATCGCCTATGGCGAAGCGCGACAGATCGGCGGCGCGCGCGTCTCATTTCATCCCGCCGGCCACTTGCCCGGCTCGGCCCAGATCCGGGTCGAGGTGGATGGCCAGGTCTGGGTCGTCTCGGGCGATTACAAGGTGGTGGACGACGGCCTGTCGGAACCTTTCGAGCCGGTTCCTTGCCATGCGTTCATCAGCGAATGCACCTTCGGCCTGCCCGTCTTCACCTGGCCCTCGCAGAAAGACGTCGCGGCTGAAATTAACGCCTGGTGGGCCGCCAATGCCGCCGAGGGCCGCACATCCATGCTGGGGGCTTATTCGCTGGGCAAGGCACAGCGTCTCATGTCCATGCTGGAGCCCCAGGGCACGATCCTGACACACGGCGCTGTCGAGGCCACGAATGCCGTGCTGCGCGCGCAGGGCTACCCCTTGCCAGAGACCATTCAGGTCACGCCCGACACCGATGTAAAGGCCTTGAAAGGCGCTCTTGTCATCGCACCACCCTCGGCCCTGGGCAGCACATGGGCGCGCAAATTCGGCCCCGCGTCGACCGGCTTTGCCTCTGGCTGGATGCGCCTGCGCGGCATCCGCCGCCGCCGGGGCATGGACCGCGGGTTCGTCATATCCGACCATGCCGACTGGCCCGGCCTGCAAGAGGCAATCAAGTCCACGGGCGCAGAAACCATATATGTCACGCATGGTTACACGGAAATCTTCTCGCGCTGGCTGAACCAGCAGGGCTATGATGCCGCCATCGTCCCGACAGAGTTCGGAGTCGAAGATGACGCCGAGGACGGGGCCGCGTCATGAAGCGCTTTTCCCGGCTGTTCACCGAGATCGACCAGACCACGAAAACTACTGTCAAAACAAAGGCCTTGGCCAATTACTTTACCCAAGCACCCGAGGCAGACAAGCTCTGGTGCATCGCGCTGTTCTCGGGCCGTCGCCCGAAACGGGCCGTGACCACCACCAACCTGCGGGAATGGGCGGCCGAACGGGCGGGCATCCCCCTTTGGCTGCTCGAGGAATCCTATCCCATCGTCGGCGACCTGGCCGAAACCATCGCGCTGGTCCTGCCACCTCCCGCGCAGGCCTCAGATCACAGTTTATCACATTGGATCAACGTTCTGCGTGGCCTTCATGATGTTTCTCTGGACGAGCGAAAACCGCGTATCCTGAATGCCTGGGACCAGCTCGACACCACCGAACGGTTCCTGTTCAACAAGCTCATCACCGGCGGTTTTCGCATCGGCGTCAGCCGCAAGCTGATGACCCGCGCCCTGGCCCAGGCAACCGGCCAGGACGAGGCAGTGCTGGCGCACAAGCTGATGGGCGGATGGACACCCGAAACCACCAGCTACCACGCCCTGATCGAGGCAGAGGACCCTGCCGCCGACCAGAGCCGACCCTATCCCTTCTACCTCGCCTACCAGCTGGACGAGGCGCCGGAAACGCTTGGCGCCCCGGAAGACTGGCAGGCGGAATGGAAATGGGACGGCATCCGCGGCCAGTTGATTGTGCGCGAGCAGGCCCATCACGTCTGGTCACGCGGCGAGGAACTGATGACCGATCGTTTCCCCGAATTTGCCCGCGCTGCCGACTTCCTGCCACCCGGCACCGTGCTGGACGGCGAGATCGTGGCCTGGGAAGGCACGCAGCCCATGCCCTTCAGCGCATTGCAACCGCGCATCGGGCGCAAGACGGTGCCGAAGAAACTGCTGCGCGAGGCGCCGGTGATCCTGCTGGCCTACGATTTGCTGGAAGAAAACGGCGCCGACCTTCGGGATTTACCGCTCTCCACGCGCCGTGCACGGCTCGACGCGCTCTTGGCCGACCTGCCCTCCGACGCGCCGGTGCGGGCCTCTCCCGTCGTGCCTTTCGCAGACTGGAACGCACTGGCAGTGACCCGCGCGAAGGCCCGCGATTTCCGCGCCGAGGGCCTGATGCTGAAGCGCCGCGACAGCCCCTATCTGTCGGGCCGCAAGAAGGGCGACTGGTGGAAATGGAAGTTGGACCCGCTGACCGTCGACGCGGTGATGATCTACGCCCAGCAGGGCCACGGTCGCCGCGCCAACCTGTTCACCGATTTCACTTTTGCCGTCTGGCAGGGCAACGAACTGGTCCCTTTCACCAAGGCCTATTCAGGGCTGACGGACAAGGAATTCGACGCGATCACGGCCTGGGTGCGCAAGAACACCCAGCAACGCTTTGGTCCCGTGCGGCAGGTGCGCCCCGAACATGTCTTCGAGATCGCCTTCGAGGGCATCCAGCCCAGCCCGCGCCACAAGTCGGGCCTGGCCCTGCGGTTTCCGCGCATGTCGCGCTGGCGTCACGACAAAACCCCGCAGGACGCCAACACGCTGGACGATCTGCGGGCGCTCCTGGCAGCCTACGGTTGACGGGAAAGTCACATCAGGACCAATGTCCGGTTTTCCCGACTGGCAGCAAAAGGGACATTGTGGGTACATGGCCCGGCATTCTGAACTGGACCTTGCCGACATGCTTCGCCCCCTCCTGCTCTGCCTCGGGCTATTTGCGCCCGCTGCTGCCCATGCGCAGTCCTTCAACATCGAGGGGACCGTCGCGATCAGCGCGCATGACTACCGCAACCTGTCCGGCATCGGTGTGATCGATGCCACCGCGTCGATCCCGCTCAGCCGCGATTATCCTCTGACGCTGGAATTCGGCACCTACCTCTTTGGGCTGGATGGCAAACGGCCGCATGAAACCTACGCCGCTTTCGCCTGGAACGACACCTGGCGCGCGGGCGTCGTGCGTCCGGCCTATGACCAGGTGCTGCCCTCGGTCTTTGCCCGTGCGGCGCCCTATCTCGCCTATGAGCGCGCGGAATACACCCGCGCCCATGCCACGGTCGAGGCCATGCGCCGCACCGCCGTGCCCTGGGGACTGTCCTGGCAGCAGAGCTATGGCCGGACCGATGTCGCCGTGTCGCTGCACGACGCGGTCAAGGGCAGCTTTCGTGCCGCCTCTGTGGCGGTGACCTACAACGGCGATGGCTGGCAACTGGCAGGCGCGGTTGAAACCGTGACCTCGCGCACGATGGATCACCACGGCATCAACGCCAAGCTGGGCGCGCACTTCGACATCGGTCGCGCGGATTTCGGCGTGACCTGGCTACACCCCGAGGTCAACGACAAACCGGACGCGATCGCGCTGGACCTCGTCTTTCCCGTGACCACGAAACTGGACATGATGGCCTTTGGCGAATTCACCGACGGCGGCAAGGACGATGCTTATGGCATCGCGCTGGACTACAAGCTGCGCCCCGATACAAGCGTCCTCTTCGCTGCCACCGACGGACGCGGTGGCAGCGGTATTCACCTGACGCTCGAACGGCGATTCTGATCCCGCTGCATCGTCAGTTTACCCGGCAGGCCTCAGCCACAGGACGCGTCGAAGCCGATCATGCCTTCGCCGATCCCGGTGACGCGCAAGGTGCACGACTGGTCCCCCACATCGACACCCAGGCTGCTGTCGGCGGCAACGCGCTGTGTCTGGACTCCGTTCACGGCGATCCGCGCCTCCTGACCCTCGCTGTCCACGCTGGACACGAAGACACGCAGGGCACCGTCGGCAAGGCTGACCGTGTGACCCGGCAACACGCCATTATCGGGGGCCGCGACAGTCACCGCAGGCGGGATCATCCCGCAGTCAGACCCCAGCGTCACGCCCCGGTCACTCATCGACGCAACCGTGACCGAACAGTCCCGGCCATCCATCGACACAGGGGTCGAGCCACCGGCCCCAAGCGTCACCAGCGATCCGTTCACCGACAGCCGCACGGACCCGCCCGCCGGGTCGATCCGGGACACAAAGGCCCGCACCGCGCCATCGGCGAAAAGCGCGGTATCGCCGACGCTCAGCGCATCGGCAGAGGCCATGCCGCTGTCGGGTTCCGGCACCTCCGTCGCATCTGGTCCGGCATCAGCCGGCGCGGCAACAGCGGCGGCGGCCACGCGTGTGGTTTCCTCGATCCCCTTCGACAGGTCGGCCAGCGACGTCTTGATCGTCTCGGCCTGTGCCGCCGAGGTCTTGGCAATGTCGTCCCCCAGCTTGGTCCGCAGGTCGTCCAGCTTGGTGGTCATCTCCTTCGACAAGCCCGCCGTCAGCGCCGACATGTCGGGCGCGTTCTCGGCCAGACCCGTCTCAAGCGCGTCCAGCCGTTTCTGCAAGGCGGCCAGCTGTTCCCCATGCGCCTTAGCGGCCTTTTCGGCCGCCTCCTGCGCGGGCACCACGGTATCGTCGATGACCTTGCGCAGGTCGGCGGGGCTGTCCGACCCGCTGAAGGCGACGCCGGCCAGGACCCCGATCACGAGGCCGCCTGCACCCAAAAGCAGCGAAGTATTCGACATGCTGAAATCTCCTCCCTGAATTCGATTGTTGGTTCTTCCCTGACCCAAGCTTAGCCAGACTCCGCCGCCGATCCGAAATCTTTTCTGCGTCAAGCCCTCCAAAAATATGGGGCGCCGGTTGCCTTCGCGCGGGCCTGCCCCCTATGTGAAGGGAAACGACAAGAGGGTTCTCCATGCACACGTTCGCCAAAACACCGCTTTTCGACGCCAACGCCAGTGCCGGGGGCAAGAACCTGGGCGATCTGCCCGAATGGGATCTGACCGATCTCTATGCCTCTCCCGACGCGCCCGAGCTGAAACGCGATCTCGACTGGCTCGAAGAGGCCTGCCGCAGCTTTGCCGAGGATTACGAGGGCAAGCTCGACACGCTGGATGCCGACGCCTTCCTGACCCTGGTGCAGCGCAACGAGCGGATCTCGACCATCGCCGGGCGCATCATGTCCTTTGCGGGCCTGCGCTATTACCAGCTGACCACCGACGCGGAGCGCGCCAAGTTCCTCTCTGACTGCCAGGAGAAGATCACCAATTACACCACCCCGCTGGTCTTTTTCTCGCTCGAGGCCAACCGCCTGGGTGACGACCACTACGAGGCGCTCTTTGGAGCCAATCCCGATCTGAACCGCTACAAGCGTGCCTTCGACCGGATGCGCGCCATGAAGCCCTACCAGCTGTCCGACGAGTTGGAAAAGTTCCTGCACGACCTCGGCGTCGTCGGCGACGCCTGGGAACGGCTTTTCGATGAGACCATCGCCGGGCTGACCTTCGAGGTCGACGGCGAGGAACTCAACATCGAGGGCACGCTGAACCTGCTCACCGAGCAGGACCGCGACACGCGCGAGGCCGCCGCCCGCGAACTGGCCCGTGTCTTTGCCGAGAACCTGCGCACCTTCGCCCGCGTGCACAACACGCAGACCAAGGAGAAGGAGGTGCTGGACCGCTGGCGCGGGATGCCCACGGCGCAGACCGGCCGCCACCTGTCGAACGACGTGGAACCCGAGGTGGTCGAGGCGCTGCGCAACGCGGTTGTCGACGCCTATCCGCGCCTGTCGCACCGCTATTACGAGCTGAAACGCAAGTGGCTGGGCCTCGACACCATGCAGGTCTGGGACCGCAACGCGCCCCTGCCGATGGAGGCCACGCGCACCGTCACCTGGGACGAGGCGCGCGAGACGGTGATGAACGCCTACAACGCCTTCGACCCCCGCATGGGAGAGATCGCCACCCCCTTCTTCGACAAGGGCTGGATCGACGCGGCGGTGAAACCGGGCAAGGCGCCGGGTGCCTTCGCCCATCCCACCGTGACCGAGGTGCACCCCTACGTCATGCTCAACTACCTGGGCAAACCGCGCGACGTGATGACCCTGGCGCATGAGCTGGGCCACGGCGTGCACCAGGTATTGGCGGCAGGACAGGGCGAGATGCTGTCCTCGACGCCCCTGACGCTGGCCGAGACCGCCAGTGTCTTCGGCGAGATGCTGACCTTCCAGCGCATGCTGGAGAACGCGCAAAACGATGCCGAGCGCAAGGTCCTCTTGGCCGGCAAGGTCGAGGACATGATCAACACGGTGGTCCGCCAGATCGCCTTCTACGACTTCGAGTGCAAGCTGCACGAGGCCCGTCGCGGCGGCGAGCTGACCCCGGACGACATCAACGCGCTCTGGATGTCGGTGCAGGCGGAAAGCCTCGGCGGCGCCTTCGAGTTCATGGAAGGCTACGAGACCTTCTGGTGCTACATTCCGCATTTCGTCCACTCGCCCTTCTACGTCTACGCCTATGCCTTTGGCGACGGTCTGGTGAACGCGCTTTACGCCGCCTACCAGGAGGCGCCCGAGGGCTTTCAGGACAAGTATTTCGACATGCTCAAGGCGGGCGGATCGAAGCACCACAAGGAGCTTCTGGAACCCTTCGGACTGGACGCGAGCGACCCGAAATTCTGGGACAAGGGGTTGAGCATGATCGAGGGATTCATCGATCAGCTTGAGGCGATGGAGGGGTAATCGGCGCTTCAGGCCCAGTGAAAACAAAGGGTGGGTTTTCAACCCACCCTGACGCCGTGCTCTCGGCAAAGCCGAATCGTGGTCCGGATGCCACAACAGCCCATCGCACAGTCCGGGACTGCATTCGTCTTGTTCAATGCACGACGAGATCTGGCATCGGCCGCCTAGTCCAGCTCCGTCCACGGCCAGGGTTTCACCTCCGACGCCCCGGTTTGGTAGCGCGCCGCCTTGGCCATCCAGATGCCAAGGTCTGTGCCGAACTCCGCCAGCCTTTCGTTCGGCTCGTGCTTGTTGACCAGCAGGATGATCGCCTGCACCACCGTCGCAACGGTCAGCACCGTCTGCGCCAGGCTCAGCATCAGCCAGATCAGCACCATGTAGAGCAGCCGCATCCCCATCGGCTCTGCCTCGACCTCCGGCTGCTCTCCGTGCAGCCGCCCCTCGATCCTGTCGTCGTCGTTCGCCATGACACCCCCGTTCCACCGATACGATGGGCAAATCCTAACCACGCCTTGCCTTGCCGCCAAGAGACAAGGATCGCCCTTGCCAAGCCCGCCGCCAATCGGGTCAGATCGCGGCCATGTCCCTGCCCGAAAGCCCGCCCATGCCCATCCCCTTCTTTGACGGCCACAATGATTTCCTGTTGAGGCTGATGAAGTCCCCCGCCCCGCGCGAGGAGACATGGCTGGGCACCTCTGCCGGGCATATGGATCTGCGACGCATGAAACAGGCCGGGTTCGCGGGCGGGCTCTTCGCGATCTTCGTGCCGCCGGTGCCGGACGGAGCACCGCCGCCCGACTTCAAGACGCTCATGGCCGAACCGCCCTATGCCCTGCCACTGCCACCCGAGATGGACCACGCGACCGCCCAGCCCACCGCGCTGGAGATGGCGGGCTTGCTGCACTGGATGGCACGTGCCGCGCCTGATGACTTTGCCCTGTGCCGCAGCGCGCATGAGATCAACGCAGCAATGGAAAGTGACCGCATCGCCGGCGTCATGCACATGGAGGGCGCCGAGGCCATCGGCCCGGATCTCGACGCGCTTTACCTGTTTCACGATATGGGGCTGCGCTCGTTGGGGCCCGTCTGGAGCCGCCCGACGATCTTTGGCCACGGCGTGCCGATGGCCTTTCCCGGCACACCGGACACAGGCCCTGGCCTGACCGACCGAGGCCGCGAACTCATCCGGCTGTGCAACGAGCTGAACATCCTGATCGACCTGTCCCACATGAACGAGGCCGGCTTCGACGACGTCGCCCGCCTGTCCAAAGCGCCGCTGGTGGCCACGCATTCCAACGCCCATGCGCTCTGCGCCTCGCCGCGCAACCTGACGGACCGGCAATTGCACGCGATCCGCGACACGGGCGGCATGGTGGGGTTCAACTATGCGACCTTCTACATCAATGCCGATGGCCGCGCCGATGCCGGCACGCCCTGGGAAATGATGCTGCGCCACATCGACCACCTGATCGAAACCCTGGGCGAGGATCACGTCGGGCTGGGGTCGGATTTCGACGGCTGCGTCCTGCCCGACCTCATCGGCGACGTCACCGGCGTGCAGGGTCTGCTGGGCGCCATGTCGGCGCATGGCTACGACGATGTGCTGATCGCCAAACTGGCCCGCGACAACTGGCAAGCCTGCCTTGCCCGCACCATAGGCTGAGTCACTTCAGCTGGCTGTCCTTGGACCCGCGCCGGTTGATGCCCCCGCGCTGTGCCGAACGGCCATCGCGTTCGCTGGCGCAGTCGATACACAGCTTGACCCCCGGGATCGCCAGGCGGCGCTTTTCCGGGATCTCCTCGCCGCAGTCGGCACATTCCTTCAGGCTGTCACCCTGCGGACCGCGGCGCAGCTTCATCCGTTCCAGTTCCTCGGCAATGCTGGCCTCGATCTGTTCGCTGACCGCGCCGTCCCTGCTCCATCCGCCTGCCATGTCACACCTCTTTGCCGCCCAGGGCCCCACCGCGTCAGTCCAGCACAAAAGCCCCGACCGGCGCAAGATGGGCTGCGGCGCCGATCCCGGTCTTGACCGCCCTGCCGCTGCGCTACCTCCAGTGCAAAAGGAGTGCCCGTAATGATCCGACTCGCCGCCCTGTTCCTGTCCGCCATCATCGCCCTGCCCGCCTGGGCCGCGCAGGGCTTTAACTTTGCCAGTATCGACGGCGGCACCCTGTCGATGGACGATTGGCAGAACCGCCCAGTTCTGGTTGTGAACACCGCCTCACGCTGCGGGTTTACGCCCCAGTATGACGGCCTGCAGGCGCTGTACGACCGCTATCGCGACCAGGGCCTGATCGTCCTTGCCGTGCCATCGGACGATTTCCGGCAGGAACTGTCCTCGGCGGAGAAGGTCAAGGAATTCTGTGAAGTGAACTTTGGCCTCGACATGCCGATGACCGACATCACCCATGTGCGCGGGGCACAGGCCCATCCCTTCTACCGCTGGGTCGCGGATCAGACCGGGTTCAGCCCGGCCTGGAATTTCAACAAGATCCTGATCGGCGCCGATGGCACCGTCCGGGCCACCTTTGGATCGACGACCAGACCACTGTCGGCCAAGATGACCCGCGCCATCGAGGAGGCGCTGAACTGAAAACGCCCCGGCCATAGGACCGGGGCGCGTGTTGTCTGGCAGGGCCAAGCCCGGGGATCAGGCGCTCAGCAGCGCGTAGATCTCGTCCTTGAGGGCGGCGCGCTGCTTGCGCAACTGCTCTTCCGCCAGTTGCTCCATCGGCTCGACGTTGGTTTCGGCGCGGTGCACCTGGCGGTTGACCTCATGGTACTCGTCCGCAAGCTTGGCGAAATGCGCGCTCGACTGTTTCAGAGCGTGCATCTTGTCGGTGAATTCCGGAAATTCCTCCGACAGTTCATGCGGCGTGTGGGACATTGGCGTCTCCTTCATTTGTGTCCGCCCTCCAATTTGCACAGGCGGCGGGCACAGACTTTGACGCGGATCAAACCTGATCGCGGCATACGCTTTTTAGCGAAAAGAACCGGTCAGCGCAGCGCCCGGCGCCAGCCGGCCGCCCGGGCCTCCTGCTCGGAACAGAACCAGCGTTCGCCCTTGTCCATGCTGATCCGGGTGGCCTCGTACCAGGCCTGTCCCGGAACATGATAGATCCGTGCGCCGGAGTTGGTCGAGATGTTGCCCTTGATCCTGCAACCTTCGGGCGCAGAGGCCAGGCGCTGCGCGGCGTGGCCCCGACGGGTATCGGAGCGGAAGGCAGAGGGCGATTTCACACCCGTTGCATGCAGCCCGGCCTTGCGCCGGGCGGCGATGCGTTCCTGCGGCACATAAGCCTCGGAGTAGCGTTCATAGGCAAAGGCAAGGCCGCTTTCGACCAGGGTTTCGCCAAGGTCCTTGCCATCGACCCGACAGCGCGCCACGACGCGGTCATAACGGTCGCGATCCAGCTCGACGCAGGAGGCGGTGCGGCCCTCGTAGCGGGCGCGGACCTCGCCGCTGACCCAAGAGCCGCACCCCCACATGGGCGCCCCGCCCCCGCCGCATCGCTGGCCGTTTTCGGGGGCATCGATGCCGTGCAGGCGGATATTGGTCTGTCCGATGGCGACCGTGTCACCGTCGATCACCCGCAAAGGGCCATTGAGATCGGCAGAGGCAGCGGTGGCGGAGGCAGCAAGAACAAGAGCGAAACAAAATCTTAACATGCCGTTAAGATCGGCACGCTCCTGATCCGTTTCAAGACAAAAGTTAACGAAAGGTTAACCGCCCATGAAGGCGGTTAACATGTCTTAACGCTGCACGCTCTCCCAGTCCGGGTGAACCCAGGGTTGCGCATTGTCCGGCGGCAGGCGGCGGCCCAGCACATGATCGGCGATCTTTTCGCCCACCATGATCGAGGGCGCGTTGAGATTGCCGTTGGTGATGCGCGGAAAGATCGAACTGTCCGCCACCCGCAACCCGTCCACGCCGATCACCCGCCCCTCGGGGTCAACCACGGACCGCGGATCATCAGCCCGGCCCATCCGGCAGGTGCCGCAGGGGTGATAGGCGCTTTCGGCATGTTCACGGATCACCGCGTCAAGATCCTCGTCCGTCTCTGCCCCGGCGCCCGGCTGCAACTCCTTGCCGCGATAGGGTGCAAAGGCCTCTTGTCCGAAAATCTCGCGCGTCAGGCGGATGCAGCGGCGGAAATCCTGCCAGTCCTCTTCCGTGCTCATGTAGTTGAAGAAGATGCGCGGCGCCTCCTCGGGATCGTTCGACCGCAACGTGACCTCCCCCCGAGAGGGCGAGCGCATCGGCCCCACATGCGCCTGGAACCCGTGCCCCTCGGGCGCCACCTGCCCGTCGTAGCGCACGGCGATCGGCAGGAAATGGTACTGGATGTCGGGATATTGCACCCCGGCCTTGGAGCGGATGAAACCGCAGCTTTCGAACTGGTTGGACGCCCCCGGCCCGCTGCGGGCAAACAGCCACTGCGCCCCGACCCAGGCCTTGCCCGCGAGACTCCAGTATTTCGCCAGGCTCACCGGCTGCGTCGCCGCCATCTGGACATAAAGCTCGAGGTGGTCCTGCAGGTTCTGCCCCACGCCGGGGCGATCCGCCTGCACCTCGATGCCCTGTTCCGCCAGCTGCGCCGCCGGTCCGATCCCCGACAACATCAGCAGCTTGGGCGAGTTGATGGCGCTGGCCGCCAGGATCACCTCGGCCCGGGCCTGGATCACCTCGACCTTGCCGCCACGCGACACCTCGACCCCCGTGGCGCGCCCCTCGTCAAAGACCACGCGCCGGGCCAGTGCCCGCACCAGCTTTGCCCCCTGTTTCAGCGCGGGCCGCAGGTAGGCCTTGGCCGCCGACCAGCGTTCGCCCTGCCAGACCGTCATGTCGAAGGCGCCAAAGCCTTCCTGTTGCTCGCCATTGTAGTCGCCGGTGACCGGATAGCCCGCCTGCCGCCCGGCCTCGACGAAGGCCTGCACCAGTGGGTTGTCGCGGCGTCCGCGCGTGACGTGCAACGGCCCGCCCTGCCCGCGCCAGGCCGGATCGCCGCCGTGGCCGCCGTCGTGCCAGTCCTCCATCCGCTTGAAATAGGGCAGCACGTCGGCATAGCCCCAGCCGTCGCAGCCCGCCTCGCGCCAGTGGTCATAGTCCAGCGCGTGCCCGCGCACATAGATCATGCCGTTGATCGAGGACGACCCGCCAATGACCTTGCCACGCGGACAGACCAGCCGCCGCCCGCCAAGGTGCGGTTCCGGCTCTGTCTGGTAGCCCCAGTCGTAGCGCGCCATGTTCATCGGGTAGCTGAGCGCCCCCGGCATGTTGATGAAGGGCCCCCAGTCACTGCCGCCATGCTCGATGACGATCACCGATTTGCCCGCCTCTGTCAGGCGCCCCGCCACCGCACATCCGCCCGAACCGGCACCGACGATCACATAATCCGCTTCCATTTCCCTCACCGCTGGTGATTTTGCCGGGGACAGGGGCACGGCGCCCACTTGACAGGCGCACCGCCTGTCCCCTTATTCCAGAACGCCCGCCACTGGCCGGCACATGTCTTTCGCCGCATGACCGCCCGCGCGGTCCATGAGCGACCTCTCGAAAGTCTGACCCGATGCATGGGACGCGTTTTCCCTCCGGCGATCCGCAGGCCGACAGGCGTGCCGAATTTGCCGAAACCCTGGCCCACCTGGGCGATGCCGCCGGCGCCATCGAGACCCTGACCGGGGCGCTGGAGCTGGCCCCCGGATGGGCGGCGGGCTGGTTCCGCCTTGGCGAATACCTCGAGGCCACGGGCGACACCGAGGCCGCCGTCACGGCCTACAACCGCGCCTGCGCCGCCGACCCGGCCGATCCGCTGGGCGCCGGGCTGCGCCGCGACCTCCTGCGCGACGTGCCGCTGGCCGATCGCCTGCCGCCCGCCTTCGTCGAACTGCTCTTTGATCAATACGCGCCCCGGTTCGACCGCGCGCTGGTGGATCAGTTGGGTTATCGCGGCCCGGAACAACTGGGTCAGGCCTTGGACCGGGCGGGGATCATCCGCGTGGACCGCGCGCTGGACCTCGGCTGCGGCACGGGACTGACCGGCGCCGTTTTGCGCCCGCGCAGTGGCTGGCTGGCGGGCATCGACATCTCTGCCGGGATGCTCTTCGAAGCCCGCGAAAAGGAGCTTTACGACCGGCTGCATCAGGCGGACATCACCGCGCTGGAGATCGGCGATAGCTATGACCTGATCGCCGCGGGCGACGTGTTCAACTATATCGGCGCGCTGGAACGCACCATCGGCTGGTGCGCCGGATCGCTGACCCCGGGCGGCACGCTGGTCTTCAACGTGGAACAGGGCGACGGTCCCGTGACGCTGCACGAAGGGCGCCGTTTCCGGCATTCCCGCGCCTATGTCACGGGCCTTCTGGACGAGGCCGGCTTTGCCCGCGTCTCCTGCACGGAGTGCACCCTGCGCCACGACCGTGGCGCGCCCGTGGCCGCGCTGACCGTTCTGGCCAGCCTGCCCGGATCGACCGTCACCTACCAGGGCGACGGGGAAAGCGAGGTTCCGGCCTGACCGTCCTGCCGGGTGGACAGGCCGCATCACTCCCCCCGTGGAAAACGCTTGTTTTCCTCCAGCACGTTGAGATCCATGTGGTTGCGCATGTAGCGCTCGCTGGCCTTTTGCAGCGGCTGGAAATCCCAGGGGTAATAGCCGCCCTGCCGCAGCGCCTCGTAGACCACCCAGCGCCGTGCCTGGCTTTGCCGGACCTCGGCGTCGAACCGCCCCAGGTCCCAGCGCCGCGCCGCCGCCGTGCGGAATTCCTCCATGATCTCGGCCTGTTCCGGCGCCTCGGCCAGGTTCACCAGCTCATGCGGATCGGCCTCGAGGTCGAAGAGCTGTTCCGGGTCCAGGGTGCAATCGGTGTATTTCCACTTGCCCCGCCGCAGGCACACCAACGGCGCATATGAGGCCTCGGCGGCATATTCCATCGCCACCGGCGAGACACGTTCGCCGCCCCGCATCACCGGCACCAGGCTCTCGCCTTCGGTCCAGGGCATGACCTCGGACATGTCCACACCCGCCAGGTCACAGAGCGTCGGACAGATATCGATGTTCGACACCGGGGCCGCGACCTGCGCGCCCTCCATGCCGGGCACCGAGATCATCATCGGCACCCGGGCCGACCCTTCGTAGAAGGACATCTTGAACCACAGGCCCCGCTCGCCCAGCATGTCGCCGTGATCCGAGACAAAGACCACGATGGCCTCCTGCCGGGTGTCCTCCAGAACCTGCAACAGCTGCCCGATCTTCTCGTCCAGGTACGAGATATTGGCGAAATAGGCTTGGCGCGACCGGCGGATGTTCTCCTCGGTGATGTCGTAGCTGCGCCAGTCGTTGGCGTCGAAGATCCGTTTCGAATGCGGGTCGTGATCCTCGTAGTCCATCGCCGGGACCTGCGGCAGCAGATGGTCGCACTCCTCGTAAAGATCCCAGAACCGCTTGCGTGCCACGTAGGGGTCATGCGGATGGGTAAAGCTGACGGTCAGGCACCAGGGCCGGTCATCGTTGCCACGCGCCAGGTCATAGATCTTGGAAGAGGCGTTGTAGGCGACCTCGTCGTCGTATTCCATCTGGTTCGAGGTCTCGGCCACGCCCGCGCCCGTCACCGAGCCCATGTTGTGATACCACCAGTCGATGCGCTCTCCGGGCTTGCGATAGTCCGGCGTCCAGCCGAAATCGGCCGGGTAGATGTCGGTGGTCAGACGTTCCTCGAATCCATGCAGCTGGTCCGGCCCGACGAAATGCATCTTGCCGCTGAGGCAGGTCTGGTAGCCCGCCCGGCGCAGGTGGTGCGCATAGGTGGGAATGTCGCTCGCGAACTCGGCGGCGTTGTCATAGACCCGCGTCATGCTGGGCAGCTGCCCGGACATGAAACTGGCTCGCCCCGGCGCGCAAAGCGGCGAGGCGGTATAAGCGTTGGAAAACCGCACCGAACGCGCCGCCAGCGCGCGCAGGTTGGGCACATGCAACCAGTCCGCCGGCCCGTCGGGAAACAGCGTGCCGTTCAGCTGGTCGACCATCAGGATCAGGATATTCGGCTTGGTCATTGGGTCCTCATCAGGGCATGGGCGGTTTCAGTCACGTTCTGCGCGGCCCCCGAGACGCCCTGCCCGGACAGGGCGGCGCGCAGGTAGACGCCGTCGATCAGCGCCGCGATGCGGTCCGCCACCACCTCGGGGGCCTCGGTGCGCCCGCGCAGCGCGTGCACCAGGTTCGAGTGAAGGCGCCGCTGGTAGACCTGCAACAGGCGCGCCGCCTCGGGTTCGCGCAGGGCCAGGACGTAAAAATTCAGCCAGGCGGACACGGTTTCGGGCTGAAAGAAGCTCTCCGCGAAATTGGCCGCGATCAGCGCCTCCAGCCGCCGGTCCTGCGGGGCCTTGGCCAGGGCCGCTCGCACCTCGGTTCCGTATTCGGTCAGGATGTGGCGCATGGCGGCAAGGAATATCTGCACCTTGCCGCCGAAGTAGTGATGCGCCAGCGCGCTGGACATGCCCGCGCGGCGCGCGATCCGCGAGACGGTCACGTCGAGGCTGCCGGCCTCGCCGACCTCGGCCACCGTCGCCGCCAAAAGCGCAGCGCGCCGTATGGGTTCCTGTCCAATCTTGGGCATGGCGGCAGGATGGTTTTTATTGACTGGCGAGTCAATCAAGAATGCCCCGCACCCTGCCCCGTCGTCGGCCAAGGGAACGGGCCGAAACCCACAAGGGATTTCGGCCCGTTCCAGGTTGCGCCCTAGGCTGCCCGCGTCAATCCACGCGACTATAGGTCAGGATATTGCCCCGCCCCGGGTTGATCAGTTCCAGCCGGTCCGCCGTGACCTCGCCCAGGTGCACGCACCAGCTGTCCTGCGTCTCCAGCTCTGTCCGGGTCCAGCCGATGCCCTCGAAGGGGGCATCGGGACAGGTGCCGCCCAGGGTCATCCACTGGTGCCCCGAAAACGCGCCATTGTAATAGTCGTAGACATCCGCGCCCCGGATCGTCATGCGCGAGGCCGGATCGTCCAGCGATTGCCACTCACCCTGCATCAGGTGGCGTTCCTCGGAGAAAAAATCGCCGTCAAAGACCTCTATCACCCGGCCCAAGGCGATCTCGACCGTGATGTCGCCGTAGGCGATCATGTCGCCTTCGAGTTCGACCGCCAGCGGCATGGGCCAGTATTGCAGGTCATCCAGCAGGGCATCCGCCGTGCCCGCGCCATAATAGGCGTGATAGCGCCAGCCCTCGACCTCGAAACTGCAATAATCCAGCCCGTCGATCAGCTCGCAGCCGGTGAATATGCCATTCTGCGTAAAGGGTTCGCCCAGGCTGCCGCGGGCAAAGGGGTGCAGGCTTTCCAGCGGGGCTTCTTCGTCCGACAGATCCGCAGCCCCCTTCGGCGCCACCGGCGCCGGTCCGTCCGCCACAAGGGTCAGCGTGAAGTCCGCGGCGTTCCCGGTGTCCACCTTGCGAAACCGCGTCTTGTCATATCCACGCGCGGCGCAGTCCTTGTCGCCCGCGATAGTGAAGGGATCGGGCGTGCTGCAAAACGAGAACGGCCCGTCGAAATCGCCGCCCGGCGTCGTTGCCCGGTAGTAGAAATAGCGCCGCCCAAGGTCACGGGCCATGACGGGCTTGCACTCTCCCGGGGCCAGTTGCCACCAGCCTTCGGATGTCCAGACCCCGCCCGGGGCCTCGTACCCGATGGCCACGCTGTGCCGCAGGTCCGTCGTGTTGCAGACCTCAAGGCCCGCCTGCGCCGCCAACGGCAACGCCCCCAGCACCAGCGCCGTGGCGCCCGAAATCCATCTGTTCATGCCCGTCCTCCCGTTTTTACGGGTCACATCAGGCACATGCGCTCGACACCCTGTCGAGCCTTTTTGTCCGGGATCAGAGTTTCAGGGTGCCCAGCAGCTGGTTCTGCGGCAAGCGTGCCACTTCGACGCCGCTATCGGTGCGCCGCAGGTTGTAGCCGTATCCCCGCATCCGGAACCGCCATTCAGCCTCGGACAGGACCTTTTCCCGCTCACTCATCAGGAAGTCCTGAATTTCATCCATATTCTCGGTCATCTTTCCCTCTGCAAACATTCCTTTCACTCCTCAAATGCTGCCTCTGATTGCTTGAAGCATCGTTAAGGAATGCGGCGCGATTGCGCCCGGATGGCGGAGATTTGACGATCCGTGGACAATTCCCCGGGAAATCAGTTCTTTGTTTCCGACACCAGCGGCGTGACCCGGCGTTTCAGAACCGCCTCGCGCCAGGTGATAAAGACCACGGCGGCCAGAATCAGCGACCCGCCCGCGATCACCCAGGGGTCGACCGGCTCGGCGAACAGGACTGCGCCCAGCACGACCGCCCAGACCAGTTGCAGGAAGGTCACCGGCTGCGTCACCGTCACCGGCGCGGCGGCAAAGGCCAGCGTCATCGTATAGTGCCCCGAGGTGGCAAACAGCGCCACGCCCAGAAGGATCAGCAGTTCCCACCAGGTAGGCCAGACCCAGACCGCGATCGCCAAGGGCGCCAGACCGATGGTCACCCCCAACGACAACAGCACCACCACCACCGCCGCGCTGACCTCGCCCGACAGGATCTTGGCCAGCAGGTACGACCCGGCAAAGAACAGGGCCGCCGCCAGCATGGCGAAATGCCCCGGGTCCAGCTCGCGAAAGCCCGGCCGCAGGATCATCACCGCGCCCAACAGCGCCGCCACGATGGCCATGACCCGCCGCAACGCCAGGCGCTCACCCAGGAAAAATACCGCCAGGACCGTCACGTAGACCGGGTTGAGATAGTTCATCGCCGTCACCTCGGCGATGGGAATGCGCGTCATGGCATAGAACCACAGCACCACCCCACCAGTGTGAAACAGCGCCCGCAACGAAAACAGCCGCCACAGGCGCGGCGTCAGGCGCACCTGCATGAACTGCCCGGCCATCGGCAGCAGAAAGACCAACCCCAGAACATAGCGCAGAAAGGCGGATTCCTGCGCCGGAATGCGTTGCCCCAGCGACTTGACCAATGCCGTGACCGCGACAAAGCACAGCCCGGTCACCACCATCCAGAAAACGCCCCGCGCCGGGGTCTGCACCTTGTCAACCATGCCCTTGGCTTAGACCATTGGACGGCGGGCACAAGGGGGGTCACATCCAGAGCAGCTTGGCCGCGATGGCCCACATGGTCAGGCCCACGAACAGATCCAGCACCCGCCAGGCCCGCGGCCGCGCAAAGATCGGCGCCAGCGCCCGCGCCCCGTATCCCAGCGAAAAGAAGAACACGAAAGAGGCCGTCATCGCCCCAAGCGCAAAGGCCAGCCGAGCGTCATACTGGGCCGAGACCGCCCCCAGCAGCACAACCGTATCCAGGTAGACATGCGGGTTGAGCCAGGTCAGCGCCAGGCAGGCCAGCACCGCCGCCCGCAGGCTTTGCGCCCCCTCGCCGGCGGCCAGCGCCTCGCCCCCTTTCCAGGCGGCATAAAGCGTCTTGGCCCCGTACCACCCAAGGAAGGCGGCGCCAAAGATCCGCATCCCCCATTCCAGCCCCGGGACCGCCTCGGCCAGTGCGCCGAACCCGGTGACCCCGGCAGCGATCAGCGCCGCGTCCGAGATTGCGCAGACCAGGACCACCGGCAGCACATGCATCCGCCGCAGCCCCTGCCGCAGGACAAAGGCATTCTGCGCCCCGATCGCCAGGATCAGGCTGAACCCCAGTGCAAACCCCGCAATCGCCGCTTCCATACCCTTGCCCTTCGTAACCCGACCCGCCTGATGGCCGGAATTGCCGCCCAGATCAATCCCGAACGAAGGCAGCATTGACCCCCCGCGCGAAATCCCGAAAATCCCAATTCAAAGGGGAAAGAGCATGTGCTGGAGCGAAACCGCAACCTACTCGATGGCCGCGCTTGGGGCGGCTGCCACCTTCGTCACCTGGCGCAAGGGCGAGCCCGCGGGGATCTGGGGCACCCTTGGTTTCTTCACCGCGATGGAGGGGTTGCAGGCCTGGGGCTATGGCGTGATCGACCAATGCGGCACCCCGGGCAACACGACGGTCACGGTGCTGTCCTACCTGCACATCGTTCTGCAACCCATTGTCGTCAACCTCTTCTGCATGGCCCTGGTCGGCCCCGCCATCGACCCGCGCACAAGGCGCTGGGTGCTGGGGCTGGCCTCGCTCGCCTCCCTGACCTTGCTGGCACGCCTGCTCCCCGCGCCCTGGCTTGGGGTCTGTCCACCCGGGGTGCCGCTCTGCGGGCCCGAGTTCTGCACCATCTCCGGCGACTGGCACCTGGGCTGGAGCATGCAGCTCAACAATTTCCTCAGCCTGTCGCACTGGCTGGGCGGCATCGGGCAGTTCCCGGATTACCTGCTGGCCTGCCTGTTGCTACCCTGTCTCTACGGCGCCTGGCGCTTTGCCCTTCTGAACGGGCTGGTGGGGCCGCTGATTGCCTCAGGCCTGACCAGCAACCCCAACGAGATGCCGGCGATCTGGTGCCTCTTTTCCGTGATGCTGGTGCTGATCGGGATCAGCCCGCTGGTCCGCCGACAGGTCTTTCCCCCCGCCACACCGGCCTGACCACGCTCAGCGCGGGCGCCGCCCCGGGGGGTGAAAGAGGTATTCCGCCAGCAGGCCCAGCTTGAACGGCAGCCGCCCCTTGCGTTCGACCAGCTGTTTCAGCGTCATCCGCCGCCGCCGCACGATGGCCCGGGCGATGCGGAATTCCGCCCGCCGCTTGCGTTCCAGCACCGAGGCCGGCAAGAGCCGCTTGAGCCCCTTCCACAGCCAGCCCAGCTGCAGAAAGGCCAGCGCCTTGAACAGGCCCTTTTGCAGGCTGGTCCAGGTCATCCGTACCGTCGCGCCAAAGGCCGCCACCAGCCAGAGCGGCAGTTGCACCGAGAACAGGATCAGCCACAGCCCCATCGACGTGACGGACAGCGCCAGGGTGGCAAAGAGGATCACCAGCCAGGCCACCGCCCTCTCGACACGGCTGAGCCCGTTGAACCAGTCCATCAGCCGCGCGTATCGCTGCTGCACGATCTGCAGGTAGCCTTTGACCAGCAACTGGATGCGCCGCAGGATCGCCTTGCCCAGCATCAACGGCACGACAGAGGTGGTGATCCATTTCTTGATCAGCTCGACGCGAAAGAACATCGCACCCTGGGTCTTGAGCCAGCTCAGGATCACCGGCAGATCGAGCCCGGCAAGTTTCTTCAGCAGCACCTTGGCCTGGGTCAGGATCAGCCCCAGCGCAATCAGAACCTCGTGTCCGAAATACCAGGTCGCGGCGCCGGACAGCGCCACGAAAACCCCCAGCAATATGAGCGCCCGCAAAAGCATACCCCGGCTTAGGCGGTTTCAAGGCCGGGCCGCAAGGCGGCTGTGCCCTACCCGGCGCGCAGGGATCCGTAGGATGGGTGATCCTCACCCATCCTTTCCCCGAAGAGGCCATCCGGCAAACAGTCGATCTTGCGCGGGACCCGCCCCAGGGGCAAATCCCGGTGCAACGAGGAATAGGGCCAGTCCTCGGCCTGCGCGACCAGCCCGTGCCGCACCGGGTTGCCCCAGCAAAAATGCAGATGGGTCCGGAAATCCGCCTCGCCCCGGATCGCATGTTCCCAGAACCGCCGCTGCCAGAGACCGCGTTCGCCCTTGCGCCGCTTGGAATGGCTCCGCTGCCCGGCCAGCCCGCAGGCCAGCGAGAACCGCGTCTTGATCAGGCGCCAGCGGGTCGAGAAATCCGCGTCCCCCGGTGGCAAGGTCCAGATGGCGTGCAGATGGTCCGGCAGGACAACCACCGCCTCGGTGCGAAACGGGCGATCCCGGCAGGTCATGGTCCAGGCCGCGCGCAGATCGTCGATGTAATCCACCAACGCCCCGGACCGGCGGTCCGAGAGGTTGACAGTGAAGAAATAGGTCGCGCCGGGCAGGCGCAGGCGGCGATAGTTGGTCATGACACCAGCCTCGGACAGAGCGGTTAAGGATGGGTGAACACCACCCATCCTACGAACGTCCGTCCCCACCAGCAAAAAAGCCCCCGCCAAGGCGGGGGCCATCCTGCCGCAGGGCATGACGGTCAGGCGTTTTCCAGCTGCGCCATGACCTCGTCGGAGGCTTCGAAATTGGTGGTCACGCGCTGGACGTCGTCATCATCCTCCAGCGCCTCGACCAGCCGCATCAGCGACTGCATGCCGTCCAGGTCCAACTCGGTCGTGGTCGTGGGCTTCCAGACCAGCTTGGTCGACTCGGACTCGCCCAGGTCGGCTTCCAGCGCGGTCGACACCTCGTTCAAGTCGGTGTCCGCGCAGTAGATCACATGCCCGTCCTCGGAGGATTCAACATCTTCGGCGCCGGCCTCGATCGCCGCCATCATGACGTCATCCGCGTCGCCCGCATCCGCCGGGTAGACGATCTCGCCCTTGCGCTCGAACATGAAGCCGACAGAGCCGGTTTCCCCGAGGTTGCCGCCGTTCTTGGTAAAGGTCGACCGCACGGTCGAGGCGGTGCGGTTGCGGTTGTCGGTCATCGCCTCGACGATCACCGCCACGCCGTTCGGGCCATAGCCCTCATAGCGGATTTCCTCGTAATCCTCGGCATCGCCACCGGTCGCCTTCTTGATGGCGCGTTCGATGTTGTCCTTGGGCATCGACTGGCCCTTGGCCTCTTTCACGGCCAGACGCAGGCGCGGGTTCTTGTCGGGATCGGGATCGCCCATCTTGGCGGCGATGGTGATCTCCTTCGAGAGTTTCGAGAAGATCTTGGCCCGGATCTTGTCCTGACGGCCCTTGCGGTGCTGGATGTTTGCCCATTTGGAATGGCCGGCCATGTCGCGTTGCCTCTTTTCGGGTGCTTGGAATATCCGCGCCTCTATAAGTCACGCCCGCCCCCCTTGCCAAGTCCGCGTGCCAAGTCCGGGTCATGTGGCGTTGCGCGCCGCGCGTCCCTGCGGTAGCGCAAGGTCATGAGCCGATTCCTCCTCCTCCAGCTGCGCCCCGAACCCGAGGCCAGCGAGTCCGAGTACCGCGCCATCCTGGACACCTCCGGCCTGAGCGCCGATCGCGTCCACCGGATGCGCCTGGAACAGGAGGATCTGCCGCGCGACATGGACCCGGGCGACTATGCCGGGGTGATCGTCGGCGGCGGCCCCGGCTGCGTCAGCGACAGGCCCGCAGACAAGGACCCGGTGGAACGCCGCATCGAAGAGTCCATCCTGCGCCTGATGCCCCGCATCACCGCCGAGGATATTCCCTTCATGGGCTGCTGCTATGGCATCGGCATCCTGGCCCACCACCTGGGCGCCGAGGTGGCCAAGGGCCGGTTCAACGAACCCGTGGGCGCCGTGACCTGCTATACCACGCCCGAGGGCGCCAAGGACCCCCTGACCGCCGGCCTGCCCGAGCAGTTCGACGCTTTCGTCGGCCACAAGGAAGCGGTGCAGAACCTGCCCAAGGGCGCGGTGCACCTGGTCTCGTCCGGCCCCTGCCCCTACCAGATGATCCGCTACGGCCAGAACGTCTACGCCACCCAGTTCCACCCCGAGGCCGACGCCGCCGAGTTCGAAACCCGCATCCGCATCTATCGCCACAAGGGCTATTTCGCCCCCGAAGAGGCAGACGCCCTGATCGAGATGTGCCGCGCGGCAAAGGTCACCGAACCGCCCCGCCTGCTCGAGGGTTTCGTGGAACGCTACGGCTGACGGACCGCTAAAGCGGCCAGAAATAGGGGATCAGCAGCGCCGACAGCACACCCACGCTCAGGTTCAGCGGCAGTCCGACTTTGAAGAAATCCGAGAATTTGTAGCCCCCCGGACCATAGACCAGCGTGTTGGTCTGGTAGCCGATGGGCGTGGCGAAACTGCACGAGGCCGCCACCATGACCGCCACCACCAGCGGACGCGGGTCCACCCCGATGGCGCTGGCCAGGCCGATGGCGATGGGGGTCACCACCACGGCCACGGCGTTGTTGGACACGGTTTCGGTCAGGATACTGGTCAGCAGGTAGACCGCCCAGATCACCAGCGGCGCCGGCAGCTTGGCCATCAGGGGGGCCACCACGCCCACGATCAGCCCGACCGCACCGCTGGCCTCCAGCGCGGCACCGATCGCCAGCATGGCAAAAATCAGCGCCAATAGCTGCCCCTCGACAAAGGAAAACGCCTCGTCCGCGTCGATGCAGCGGGTCAGCAGCACCACCGCAACGGCGACCACCGCCAGCGCCAGGATCGGCGCCACGCCCAGCGCCGACAGCGCCACGATGCCGCCCAGCGCCCCCAGCGCCACCGGCGCGTGGCCCCGGCGAAAGGCCCGCGCCGAAGGATGCGCCACGTCGACAAGATCCATCTCGTCCGCCAGACGCTTGACGTCCTCTGCGTTGCCCTCCAGCAGCAGCGTGTCGCCCACGCGCACCACCAGGTCGTCCAGCTGGCGCCCGATGTTCTGGTTCCGCCGGTGCACCGCCAACGGATAGACCCCAAACCGGCGCCGCAGGCGCAGCGCGCCCAGCGACCGGCCCACCATCTTGCAGCCGGGCGTGATCAGCACCTCGACGGTGGTCGTTTCCTTGCTCGACACCTGGTCGACGCGCTTCAGCTCCTTGTTGCGTTGCAGCGACAACAGCTCGGTCATCTGCGTGCGCAGCACCACACGGTCACCCAGTTGCAGCTTTACCCCCTGCAGGTTGCGGCGCAGCGATTCATCGCCCCGGATCACGTCGATCAGCCGCACGCCGTCGCGCTTGAACAGCTGCACGCCCAGCACCTCGCGGTCGATCAGGTTCGAATCCGGCGGGATCACCGCCTCGGTAAAGAACTTCATCCGCGAGCGATCCGACAGCATCCCCGCCATCGAGGTCCGCTCGGGCAGCAGGAACCGCCCCACAAAATAGAGATAGACCATCCCCCAGGCCACCAGGATGATCGCCAGCGGCGTCACCTCGAAAATGGTGAAGGGTTGCAGCCCCTGGGTGCGGGCCACCCCGTCGACCAGCAGGTTGGTCGAGGTCCCGATCAGCGTCAGGGTGCCGCCCAGGATCGCCGCGTAACTCAGCGGGATCAGCAGTTTCGACGGCGCGATGCCCATCGTCTTGGCGATCTGCACGAAGATCGGCAGCATCACCACCACCACCGGCGTGTTGTTCATGAAGGCCGAGGCGACGATCACCACAAGGAGGATGCCGCCGATGGCCCGCTTGGGCCGCAATGCCACCTGTTCCTGCGCGAAGCCCGTGAAGGCATCCAGCGCCCCGGTCCGCACCAGCGCCCCCATCACCAGGAACATCGCCGCGATGGTCCAGGGCGCCGGGTTCGACAGCACGTCGAGCGCCGCGTCATAGGGCAGGACGCCCAGCACCAGCAGCACCGCGACACCGCCAATGGCCGTAACCTCTGTCGGATAGGTTTCACGGACGAAAAGCACGAACATACCGATCACCACGGCAAGCGTCATCACCGCCTGGCTTGTCTGGCTCAGCTCGATCCCGATCATGTATTGCTCAGCCTATCGCCCGCACTCAACCGGCCGCATTCTGACCGCTTGGCGGGACAGGCACAAGCGGTTTACGCTGCGGCTGCACAAGGGCCATGCCCGCCATCATCAGCGCCAGCGCCACCCAGACCCAGCCCGAGTAGGCCTCGGCCAAAAACAGCATCGCCCAGCAGACACCGAACAGCGTGACAAGATAGCTCACCTGGGCGGCAAAGACCGCGCCCGCCCGGCCCACGAGCCAGACATAGGCGGAGTAGGCAAAGGCATGCAGCGCGGCGCTGGCGATCACCGCCTTGTCCGGCCCTGTCAGCGGCAGCGCCGGCGTGATGAACTGTCCGCTGGCCAGCGCCAGGGGAAGGCTCAGCACGACCCCCAGGATCGAAGCGCCGGTCAGCACCTGCACCGCATCCAGCCCCTGAGTGCCCCATTTCGACACCATGTTGCCTTCCAGCGCGTAACAGGCCGAGGAAATCAGTGCGACCGCGATCCAGACCGCCTGAGTCCCTGCCGGCAGGCTTGCCTCAGGCAGAACCAGCACCGCCACGCCGCCCAGCCCCAGCAGCAAGCCCAGGATGCGCCGCGGCTCCGGCCGGTCGATGCCCAGCGCCAGGGCAATCGGAAGGGCGAACATGGGCACCGAGCTCAGCAGGATCGACAGCACGCCGGAAGGCAGATGCACCGCCGCCTGGTAAGAGGCGATGCCCGGCACCACCGTACCGACCACGGCGATGAACAGGTACAGCCGCAGCGCCGGAGCATGCATGGGCAGGCGCTTGCCACGCAACACCGTCAGCGCGCCCAGCAGCAGCCCCACCAGCACCGTCTGCCAGAAGATCAGGCCGAAATGACGATAGCCCTCCGACACCGCCACTTTCATCAGTGGCTGCGTCGCCCCCCAGGCCGCGCCCGTCACCACCAGCGTGGCAAAGGGCAAGAGGCGGCTCACGCGGGGCCGGCGGGCGCCAGCCGCCCACCCTGGCGGACCATCTGCACGGAAACCGCCTTGCCGGTCATGTCATCGGTCTCGACATAGACGCCCGACAGGGTGGCCTCGCCCAACGCCGGGTTGAACCGGCCCTTGGCCATGCCGTTGACGAACCGGCGCAGCGGTTCCGCCGGGTCCATCCCGATGACAGAGTTGTAGTCGCCGCACATGCCCGCGTCCGACTGGAACGCGGTGCCGCCCGGCAGGATCTGCGTGTCCGAGGTCGGCACATGGGTATGCGTCCCCACGACAAGGCTGGCGCGCCCGTCGCAGAAATGCCCCATGCCCATCTTTTCCGAGGTGGCCTCGCAATGCATGTCGACGACGATGGCCTGCGCCTGTCCGCCCAGCGGATGCCGTTTCAGCGTCTCGTCCACCGCCGTGAAGGGGCTGTCGTAGTTGCGGCTCATGAAGACCTGCCCCAGGGCCTGCACCACCAGCACCTTGCGCCCGCGCGCATCCTTGTACAGCGCCGCCCCCCGTCCGGGTGCCTGCCGGGCAAAGTTCAGCGGTCGGATGATGCGTGTCTCGCCCTCGATATGGGTCAGCATCTCTTTCTGGTCGAAGGCGTGGTCGCCCAGGGTGATGACATCGGCCCCGGCCTCGAAGATCGCCTTGGCATGCTCTGCCGACAACCCGTGGCCGTTGGTCGCGTTCTCGCCGTTCACGATGACGAAATCCAGCCGCCAGTCCTTGCGCAGGGAAGGCAGACGCTCCGTGATCGCCTGCCGCCCGGCGCGGCCCATCACGTCACCTAGAAAGAGTATCTTCATGGGCGACATGGGTAATTCGGGCGTCCGGGAAAGTTAAGCCCGAATCGTTCCACGCGAAAGGAGATGAAAAGGGGGCTCTGCCCCCGTCTCCCTTCGGTCGACTCCCCCGGCGGTATTTGAACCAAGAAGAAGCCACAGGCGCGCGCCTTGTGTTTCTTCTTGGCAAAAATACCCAAACCCGGTCCGCCAAGGGCGCCGCGCCGCGGTTTCAGCGACACTCCATCACGGCGGTCAGCATCTCGGGGCTGTAGGGATCGCTGGCGTAACGCTCGAGGCTGCCCGCCGCCAGGTCCACCACCATCACGTGCCGCCAGTCCCCCGAAGGCAGGACAATTTCCGGCCCCTCGCCGCAAACCCGCAGTCCGCCGACGGTGTAATCCCAGCCGATCCGGTGGTTGGAAAACCCTTCGGCGGCGGCCACTTGGGTCAGAGTGCCGTTCTGGTAGCGCCAGATGCGCAGGGTCTTTGCCAGGTGGGGCCGATCGACATAGGCAATCTCGATGGCGCCATCGCCGTCAAGGTCCGCCGCGCCCACGGGCGCAAGCCAGCGAAAGCGCTGGCCGATGAAAGGTGTCGCGGCCAGCGGCTGCAGGTCACCCTGCCGCACCTCCCAGATCGCCAGCCGGGCGCCGCGGTCCGCGTGGCTCTCGACCGTCACCACCTCCGGCACCCCGTCGCCGGTCACGTCCCAGAGCCTCGGCGCGAGGTCCTCGAAGACCAGCGGGGCCTGCCATCGGCGGCGCAGCACGCGTCCGTCCGACAGGGTCACCGCCAGCGTGTCATACTCGATCTCGTCACCCAGAACGCCATGCGGATAACGCCTCACCTCGCCCTCGTACCTGGCGGCAACCGCCTCTTGCGCCACGACCGGGGTCAGGCCCGCCAGCCACAGGCACAGCGCCATCCACGCGCCGCGGG
Organism: Mameliella sp. LZ-28; assembly: GCF_012274245.1. Classification (NCBI taxonomy): domain Bacteria; kingdom Pseudomonadati; phylum Pseudomonadota; class Alphaproteobacteria; order Rhodobacterales; family Roseobacteraceae; genus Antarctobacter; species Mameliella sp. LZ-28. The sequence goes on from NZ_JAANYX010000037.1 coordinate 194,795, forward strand.
CGGGCGCACGCCAGGGGCGCCACGGCACACGCGGCGCCCGGGCAGGCATCAGATCTGCTTCTCGGGCATCTGCACGACAAGCCCGTCCAGCGCATCGCTCACCCGCAGCTGGCAGGTCAGGCGCGAGCGCTTGGCATCGGGCTCATAGGCGAAGTCCAGCATGTCCTCTTCCATGTCCTCGCGCGCGGGCAGCTTTTCGACCCAGTCCTCGGCCACGTAGACATGGCAGGTCGAACAGGCGCAAGCGCCGCCGCAATCCGCCTCGATGCCGGGAATGTTGTTGTCGCGCGCGCCTTCCATCACGGTCAGCCCGGTGGGCACCTCCACGACATGTTCGGTGCCGTTGTGCTCGATATAGGTGATCTTTGCCATTTCACCGCTCCGTCTTGATCCGTCCCCTACCTAGTGGGGACGCCCCTGCCCCGCCAGTCCCATTTGCGTCAGCACATGGACGGAATCCGATATTTTTGCCGCACGTCCCCGCGTGTGCCGCACCTGCCGATGACAATTGCGGCAGGAGGGCTTGGTCGCCCCCGCCGCATGTTCTACATTCGTTCGCATGACCTGGCCACAGCCCCCCTCCTGCCTGATCGCCAGCCGCCTGGGCGAGCCGCCCAACGGCGCCCGCGTCACCGTGGCCGGGCTGGTGATCCTGCGCCAGCGCCCCGGCACCGCCAAGGGCGTGATCTTCATCACGCTCGAGGATGAGACCGGCGTCGTCAACGTCATCGTCTGGCGCAAGCTCTACGAACGCTTCCGCCGCGCGGTGATCGCGGGCCGCATGCTGCGCGTCACCGGCCGCGTCCAGCGCGAGAACGGCGTCACCCATGTCATTTCCGAACAGATCGAGGACATCTCGCCCCTGCTCGACCGGCTGCTTGACACGCCCTGAGGCAGGGTCCCGCGCGCGCCGCCGCCAGCCTCTAGGCAGACCGGGCCAAACCGGCTATCCTGCCGCAAAGAAAAGGCACACCAGAGGCCCGAGCAGTCATGTCCCGTTTTTCCCGGCCCCGGGCCGCCCCGCTGGTGGCGCTGGTCTTGCTGGCCGCCTGCGACACCCCGCAATCCGTCAGCCGCGAGGCGCAAAGTCCCGATACCGCGCCCCCCCTTGCCGAACATCTCGACGATGGCACCTGCCAGGCCCGCGACCTGCGGCCGGCCGTCTACGAACATGTCATGGGCGAGGTGCAGGTGGTTCAGGCCGAGATCGCCGAGGACGGCACCGTGATCCGCCCACCGATCTACCGCAGGGCCCCCGTACCCAAGGTGGTGCGCGAACGCGCCGAGATCACCTTCGAGGCCCCCTGCCCCGAAGAGATGACGCCCGAGTTCATTTCCTCCGTACAGCGGGCGCTGGCCGCCCGCGGCTATTTCTCGGGCAATATCTCCGGTAGGATGGACGCGCCGACCACGGCAGCGGTGCGCACCTACCAGTCCGAACGCGGACTGGAAAGCGCGCAACTCTCGCTGGAAACCGCCCGCGCGCTGGGGCTGGTGGCGGTCGAACTGCCCGAAACCTGACCGCGCGGCCCCACGAAAGGACACCTGACATGAGCAGCATCGGCATCGTCGGAGGCTCGGGGATGCTGGGCAGCGCCATCGCGCAGGCCTGGCTGGACAGCGACGCCGTCGCGCCCGGCGACCTCTGGATCGCCAACCGCAGCGGAACGCGGGGCGATCTGCCCGCCGAGGTCACCGTCACCGACGATCCCGCCACGCTGGCCGGGGCCTGCGACACGATCCTGATCAGCATCCCGCCCGCCGGGGTGCCCGACCTACACCTGCCCGCCGGGGACAAGCTGATCTTTTCGGTCATGGCCGCCGTCACGATCGCGGACCTGCAGCGCCTGACCGGCAGCCCCCGGATCATCCGCGCCATGTCCAGCCCCGCCGCCGCGCGGCGGCTGGCCTATTCGCCCTGGGTCGCGGCCCCCGGGGCCAGCGAGGACGACCGCATGGTCGTCCGCCGCCTGCTGTCCGCCTGCGGCACCGAAGACGCGCTCGAGGACGAGGCGCAACTGGATCACTTCACCGCCCTCACAGGGCCGGTTCCCGGTTTCGTCGCCTGGTTTGCCGCCGCCATGACCGAACACGCCGAAGCGCAGGGCATCCCGCCCGAGGCCGCCGACCGCGCCATCCGGCAGCTCTTTCGCGCCAGTGGCGAGATGTTGGCCGAGGATCCGCCCCGCGCCGCGGATCACGTCCGCCAGATGCTCGATTACGCCGGCACCACCGCAGCCGGGCTGCAGGTGCTTGAGGACAGCCCCCTGCGCGGCGACATCTCAAAGGCGCTGAGCGCCGCCGCGCAAAAGGCCCGCGACATGCGGCCCTGAACGCCCAGGCCTCCCTCTCCCGGAACGCAAAAGGGGCGGCCCGACAGGCCGCCCCTTGTCATGTCCAAAGGTCTCCGACCGGCTCAGTTCGCCGCCAGGCCCAGCGCCATGAAGCGCGGGTCGCCGCCGCCCCGCCGCACCAGCAGCAGGATCGATTTGCGGCCCTCGTCGCGCGCCTCGGCGATGCGGGTTTCCAGGTCCTCGATGCTGGCCACGGCCTGCTGGCCCGCCTCGGTGATGATGTCACCGGCGCGCAGCCCCTTTTCGTAGGCTTCCGAGGCAGGGTCCACGTCCATGACCGCCAGGCCCTGCATGGCTGCGGGCAGGTCCAGCTCACCGCGGATCGCATCGGTCAGCGGGCTGAGCGTCAGGCCAAGCGTTTCCATCTTGGCCGGCGGCTCGTCCGGGGTCGAGGGCGCGGCAGCCGGCACGGCGGTCTGCGCCTCTTCACGGCGGCCCAGCGTGACCTTCAGGGTCTGGGTCTCGCCGTCGCGGTTGACGATCACGCGGACGGTCTTGCCGACCGGCGTATTGGCCACGACGCGCACCAGCTGGCGGGTGTCCACCACCTCGACACCGTCGAACGAAACGATCACGTCACCGGCGGCCACACCGGCCTCTTTTGCCGGGCCTTCCGGCACGTCGGACACCAGCGCCCCCTTGGCTTCGGCCAGGTTCAGCGCGTCGGCCATGTCTTCGCTCACGTCCTGGATGCGCACGCCCAGCCAGCCACGGCGGGTCTCGCCGTATTTCTGCAGCTGGTCGACCACGTTGACCACCACGTTCGAGGCCATCGAAAACCCGATACCGATGGAGCCGCCGTTGGGCGACAGGATCGCGGTGTTCACGCCGATCACCTCGCCGTCCATGTTGAACAGCGGCCCGCCCGAGTTGCCGCGGTTGATGGCCGCATCGGTCTGGATGTAGTCGTCATAGGTGCCCGACAGCGCCCGGTTGCGGGCCGACACGATGCCCGCCGAGACCGAGAACCCCTGGCCCAGCGGGTTGCCCATCGCCATGACCCAGTCGCCGACGCGCATGGTGTTGCTGTCGCCAAAGGGCACGGCGGTCAGCGGACGGTCCGCCTCGACCTTGAGCAGGGCGATGTCGGTGTTGGGATCGGTGCCGATCAGTTCGGCGGGCAGTTCGAAGCCTTCGAAGAACTCGATGGTGATCTCGTCGGCGCCTTCGATGACGTGGTTGTTGGTGACGATGAACCCGTCTTCGGAAATCACGAAGCCGGAGCCAAGCGCCGAAGAGCGGCGCGGACGGTCGGGGCCACCACGGTCCTGAAAGTCACGAAAGAAATCTTCGAAAGGCGAGCCTTCGGGCACGATGCCGCGCGGGCCGGACCGGCCGGCAACGGTGGTCGAGGTGGTGATGTTGACCACGGCCGGGCTGATCCGTTCGGCCAGGTCGGCAAAGCTGTCCGGAGCGCCGCGGGCCGAGGCCATGAGGGATTGCGAAACGATCAGGAACATCGACAGCGTCGCCAGCCAGAACAGCCTCAGCGGTGTCTTGTTTTCCTGCGTCAGAGCGAGGGATTGCGGTTTCAATGGGGTCTCCTTGTCTCTGCCAGTCAGCAGACGCGCAGGTCACGCGATGCCGCCTGCCTCCTATCGATCAGTGTGACAAACATAGGTGCGCAGGCGCAACACCAAAGGGCTGAAATGCAGCCTCACCGGGTTGTGAGCAGGCGTGCAGGCCGTGGATCGGCGCTTTTCCGCTTTGTGCAGGGGCGGAAGGGGGGGCGTGCGGGTTGGGGAGACCTGTCAGTTGGAAAAGAAATGAACCGGCCCAGTACCGCCATCAATGGCTCGCACGGCGAACGGCGGCTTCGAGCCCGAAGTCACCGATGCTGCAACGTGTACGAATGGCCGCTTCGCGGGATTGATGGCATTGCTTGTTTATAGCTTCTAATCTGAAATCATGGACAAAGTTATCTATGCAATTGGTGATGTACATGGTCGCGACGACTTGCTTCGCGACTTGCACGAACACATTCGCGATTACCACCGACTAATGCACTCGGGCAGAGATGCTGAGTTGATCCACATCGGCGACTACATCGACGGCGGTGCGCATAGCCGTGAAGTCATTGATCGGCTGATGTCGGGCCTAGACGGTTTTCAAATGACATGCCTTCTCGGAAATCATGAGGCGATGCTGCTGGAATGTCTGGCCACGGACAATCGGCAGGCTTGGTACACTTGGCTTTCCAACGGAGGTGAGGAAACACTTTCGTCCTTTGGTATGTCTCTTCGATTTGGCGGCTACGACCCTGACGAACTTCATGCAAGTTTGGGTGAAGATAGAATTGCTTGGCTGAATTCTCTACCACTCTACAAAGCCGTCGAACCCTATCTGTTTGTTCATGCGGGGATCACCCCGGGCGTTCCAATCGATCAACAGGAAACCAAAGATATGCTCTGGATTAGATCGCGCTTCCTAGATAGCGAAGAGGAACATGGCTATGTGGTCGTACACGGTCATACGCCCGGTGACGAACCTGTGGTTAAGGCCAATCGGATTTGTATCGACACAGGTGCCACGTCGAATGGGTTGTTGACTGCTGCCGTTTTGGATGGAAATGCTGCACCCGTCTTCTTACGGGCAGCCGGTCGCCCCGGAAAAACCGGCTAGACAACCAAAAGCCGACATTGGTGCAGGTGAAGCGAATTGGCGCTTTGTCCCGCTTCGCTGACATTTACGCAGAGCGCAAAGATCGACAGCTCCCCCGCCGCAAGACCCAGACCGCCCCCCTCAGAACAGCCCGCCCCGTGCCAGCCACAGGACGATCAGACCGGTGACCAGCGTCAGACCGCCCAGCAGGCGGCGCTGTTCCAGGCTCATCTCGCGGAGCGCCTCAAGCAGGCGCTCCACAAGCTGAGGGGCCAGTGCATAGACCAGCCCCTCGATCACGAGGACCATTCCGATCCCCATCAGGATGTCCGACCCGCTCAATTGTCGACGGGTGCGGCGTCGGCCTCGGGGGCCTCCGGCGCGGGCGCCGGATCGCTCGGTTCCGGGGCCGGGTCGCTGGGCGCCGGGCCTTCGGGGGCCGGGTCCTCGGCGGTTTCCGGCGCGGGCGCGTCAGGCGCCACCGGGCTGGCCGTAGGCGACGGCAGCGTCGGTGCCAGGAACGGATCGCCGGAAGCCACTTCGCTCTTGAAGTAGTTGAAGAACTGGCTGTCCGGCGTCATCACCATCGTCGAGTTGCCGCCCTTCAGCGAGACCTCGTAGGCCTGCAGCGAACGGTAGAAGGCAAAGAACTCGGGGTCCGCACCATAGGCCTCGGCAAAGATCCGGTTGCGCTCGGCGTCGGCCTCGCCTCGGATCACGTTGGCATCCCGGTCCGCTTCGGAGAGCGTCTCGACCACGGTCCTGTCAGCCAGTGCGCGCACGCGCGCCGCCGCCTCGTTACCGCGGGCGCGTTCGTCCGCCGCCTCGCGTTCACGCTCTGCCCGCATCCGGTCAAAGGTGGCGTCAAGGTTCTGCGACGGCAGGTTGGTCTGCTTCAGCCGCACATCCACAACTTCCAGACCCAGGGAAAGCGCCTCGGCCCGGGCGCTGTCGCGGATCCGGTTCATCAGCTCACGACGATCCTCGGACAGGATCCGGTCCGAAGTGACCTGGTCGGCGCCCAGGACTTCACGGATCTGCGCGTTGAGGATGCCGGTCAGGCGGTCCTCGGCGGTGCGCAGACCGCCTACGCCGACGGCCTGCCGGAACTGGACCACATCGGCGATCCGGTAGCGGGCAAAGGCGTCGACCACCAGGCGGCGGTCATCCGAGGGCGTGACCTCGATGGTCTGGGTGTCCAGCGACAGGATACGGTCGTCGTAGCGGACAACGTCCTGGATCAGCGGGATCTTGAAGGCCAGACCCGGCTCTTCCTTGACGGCCCTGATCTGGCCGAACTGCAGCACCAGGGCCTTTTCCCGTTCATCAACCACGAAGATCGACGACAGGAAGACCACGATGGCGATCACGAAGACCGGCAGGAGATAGGTTACCTTGCGCATCACTGGTCACCTCCGCTGTTGCGACGCAGCTCGTTGAGCGGCAGGTAAGGCACCACGCCGCCACCGGCACCGCCGCCGCTGGTCACGGTATTGTCGAGGATCATCTTGTCCACGTCGCCCAGCACCTTTTCCATCGTCTCGATGTAAAGACGGCGGCGCGTCACTTCGGGCGCCAGCGCGTATTCCTCCTGAACAGAGGTAAAGCGCGCGGCCTCACCAACCGCCTGGTTGACCACCTGGGCGCGATAACCCTCGGCTTCTTCGCGGATCTCGGCGGCCTTGCCTCGGGCCTCGGCCACGACGCGGTTGGCATAGGCGTCGGCCTGGCGTTCCAGCCGGTCACGTTCCTGTTCCGCCGCCTGGACGGCGCGGAAGGCGTCGATGACCTCGCGCGGCGGGTCGGCGGTGTCGAGGTTGATCCGGACGATGCTGATGCCGGATTCGTACTCGTCCAGCGTCGCCTGGATCTGTTCACGCGCGCTGTCGGCAATGGCGCCCCGGTCGCGGTTGAGGATCGGCGCCAGGTTGGACGCGGCGATGATCTCGCGCATGACCGATTCAGACACCGCCTGCACGGTCAGCTGCGGGTCGCGGATGTTGAACAGCAGTTGCGCCGGGTCCGAGATGTTCCAGACCACCTGGAAATCGATGTCGACGATATTCGCATCGGTGGTCAGCATCAGCCCGTCGTTGCCGCCACGGCCGCCGCCAATCGTCTCGGTCCGTTCCGAGGTCACGTTGACCACCTCGTAGGTGACAAAGGGCCAGGGGGCAAAGTTCAGGCCCGGGTTGCCGACGGCGAATTCACGCCCCAGCAACAGCTCGACCGATTTTTCTTCGGGCCGCACGGTGTAGAAGCTGCCAAAGGCCCAGAGACCCAGCAGGATCGCAACACCGATGGCCACGGTTCCGCGGGTCAGGCCGGGTCCACCCGAGCCACCGCTGCCGCCGCCGTTGCTGCCATTGCCGCCGCCGCGACCGCCCATCAGGACGCGCAGCCGCTCCTGGCCCTTCTTCATCAACTCGTCGATCTCGGGCATCTGGTTGTCGTCGGGACGGCGGCCACCGCCGCCACCGCCGTTGTGCGGACGATGGCCGTTGCCACCTCCGCCCTGGTTGCCACCGCCGCCCCCCCAGGGGCCGCCGCTGTTACCTGCCATGAACTTCGGTCCTTCCTCGTCTGTCGGATTGCCTTGTAACCTGTGCGCCCCGGCTGCGAATTCAAGCGCTCCGCATCGGATTGCGCATGGTCACGATCTCTTCGGACATGGTCGGATGCACCGCCACCGTCCGGTCAAAGTCTTCCTTGGTCGCGCCCATCTTGATCGCGATGCCCGCCAGCTGGATCATCTCGCCCGCGCCGGGCGCGACGATGTGACAGCCCAGCACCTTGCGCGTGGCCTTCGATACGATCAGCTTCATCAGCACCCGGTCGGGCCGGTCGGCAAAGGCGGTCTGCATCGGCCGGAAGGAGGTACAGTAAACTTCGATCTCCTCCTGGTCGCGCGCCGCTTCCTCGCTCAGACCCACGGTGCCCATCTCGGGCTGGGTGAAGACCGCCGAGGGGATCAGCTCATGATCCACCGGGGTCGGGTTGCCCTTGAACACCGTTTCGACAAAGGCCATGCCCTCGCGGATTGCCACCGGCGTCAGGTTCACCCGGTCGGTCACGTCACCGATCGCATAGACCGAGGGCACCTTGGTTTGGCTGTAGGCATCGACCTCGATGGCGCCGTTGCGGCTCAGCCCGATGCCCAGCTCCTCCAGCCCCATGTCGGCGGTGTTGGGCGCCCGGCCGGTCGCAAAGAGCACCGCGTCGAAATCGCGGATATTGCCGTTGGTCGCCTTGACCCGGACCGGTCCGCTGCCCGGCGCATCCTCATGGGCACCGCCGAACTGGCTCGCCTCGACCGGCGCCGCCTCCATGCCCTGCGCCTCGGGGCTGTCGGCGCGGTGCATCTCGACGATGTTCGTGCCGGTGTGCAGGTCGATGCCGCGTTCCTTCATCGCATCGGCGATCAGCCCGCGGGCCTCTTCGTCGAAGCCACGCAGGATCTGCGCCCCGCGATAATACTGCGTCACCTCGACCCCCAGCCCGTGCAGGATGCAGGCGAATTCGCAGGCGATATAGCCGCCCCCCACGATCAGCACCGACCGCGGCAGCCGCTCCCAGTGAAAGATGTCGTCCGAAACCTGTCCCAGGTGCGCGTTGGGCATGTCGGGCCGCACCGGGCGCCCGCCGCTGGCGATCAGGATGTGTTTCGCGGTCTTCACCTCGCCATTCGACAGCTCGACCGTATGCGCATCCTTGAGCCGCGCCCGCGCGTCAAAGCTTTCCACGCCCGACCCGGACAACAGCTTGCGATAGACACCCTCCAGCCGGTCCAGCTCGGTCTTCAGCTGGGCATGGAACCGGCTCCAGTCAAAGGCGCCATCGGCAATGTCCCAGCCATAGGCGCGCGCCTCGGCGGGCATGTGGGAATACTCGCTGGCAAAGACCATGAGCTTCTTGGGCACGCAGCCCCGGATCACGCAGGTGCCGCCGTAACGGTCCATCTCGGCCAGACCCACCTTCGCGCCCGCCTCGCCCGCCGCCACCCGGGCCGCGCGCACGCCACCCGATCCGCCGCCGATGACAAAGAGATCATAGTCGAAATCGCTCATCCATCGCTCCTGCAATACCGCGGGCCAAGGTATTTCACATGGACCCCGCGATGACCAGACGGCGATTTTGCCGGCAGGCCGCGTGGGTCCCGGCAGATGACCTTGACCATGCAACGCCCGCTCCCACATCCTGCGCCGTAAGGACTGACAAGTTTCGGGAACGCTGGGATGATCGACGGGCTCTACATTCTCCTCGGACTGGCAGCGATGGTCGTCGGAGGCGACCTCCTGGTGCGCGGCTCCGTGGCCGTGGCGCGCGGGCTGCGCGTGCCGCCGATGATCATCGGGCTGACCCTTGTCGGCTTCGGCACTTCCGCGCCCGAGCTTGTCACCAGCCTGCAGGCCGCGCTCTCGGGATCGCCGGGCATCGCCGTCGGCAACGTACTGGGCAGCAATATCGGCAACGTGCTCCTGATCCTCGGGATCGCGGCACTGGTAAGCTCCATCGCCGTCGACCGTCGGGCGCTGATGCGGGATGGCACGATGCTTTTGCTGGCGACGGGGCTGGCTCTCTGGGCCTTGACCAGCGGCGAGATCGGGCGTCTTGCAGGGGCCGGTTTCATCGTTGTCCTGGGTGCCTATCTGACCGCCACCCTGGTTGCCGAGCGACGCCGCAGCACCGCTGCCGGGGCCGTCTACATGGGTGAGGCCGACCTGTTGCCCACCCGCCCGCAGCGACTTTGGCCAGCGATTTTGATGGCGCTGGCGGGGCTGGCGCTGACCATCTTCGGCGCCCGCCTGCTGGTTGGCGGCGCGGTGGGCCTGGCCGCTGCGGCGGGCGTGTCCGAAACCCTGATCGGCCTGACGATCGTCGCCATCGGCACCTCGACGCCGGAACTCGTGACCTCGGTCATGGCGGTGCGCAAGGGCGAAGGCGAGGTCGCCTTCGGCAACATCATCGGCAGCAACATCTTCAACCTGCTCGGCATCCTCGGCGTGACGGCGCTGGTTGCGCCCATCCAGGTCCCGGCAGAGGTGCTGGAACTGGATATCTGGGTGATGCTCGGAACAACCCTGTTGTTGCTTCTCTTTGCCGTCACCGGCGCGCGCGTCTCGCGCGGCGAGGCGGCGGTGCTGCTGGCGGGATACGCGGCCTACCTCGGCTGGCTCATCCTTCAGGCCTGATCGGCTCCTGCGACCACGCGTCCATTGCCGCCCCCACCCCGGCAGGCGTAGCTCTTTGCCCATGAAACCCAAGCTGCTGACCACCCTGCCCGGCTATTCGCGGGCCGATCTGACGCGCGATGCGCTGGCGGGCGTGACCGTGGCGATGGTCGCCCTGCCGCTCAGCCTGGCCATTGCCATCGCCTCGGGCGCCGATCCCGCCAGCGGGTTGGTCACGGCCATCATCGGCGGCTTTCTCGTTTCGGCCCTCGGTGGCAGCCGGGTGCAGATCGGCGGGCCGACAGGGGCCTTCATCGTCGTGGTCTTCGCCACCATCGCCCAGCATGGCTATGATGGGCTGGTGCTGGCAACGCTCATGGCGGGGGTGATCCTGCTGGTGTCGGGCGCCCTGCGCGCCGGGCGGCTGATCGCCCTGGTGCCCGAGCCCGTCATCAACGGCTTTACCATCGGCATCGCCATCATCATCGCCACCAGCCAGTTGAAGGACCTCTTCGGCCTGACGATGGAGGAGGTTCCGGCCGAATTCCTGCCCAAGCTCGCCGCGCTCTGGGCCGCGCGCGAGACGATGAACACCGCCGCGCTGGCCTCGGGCCTGGCAACGATGGGGCTGATCGTTCTGCTCCGCCGCCTCTGGCCGCGCTTTCCCGGCCTGATCCTCGCCGTGGGCGCGGTCTCTGCCACGGTCGCGCTTTTGGCCCTGCCGGTCGACAGCATCGCCAGCCGCTTCGGCGCCCTGCCCCGGGGCCTGCCCATGCCCGCCTTGCCGGACATCACCCTGGCGCGGGTCACGGAACTGCTGCCCTCTGCCTTTGTCATCGCCTTCCTGGCCGGAATCGAGTCGCTGCTCTCGGCGATGGTGGCCGACCGCATGATCGCGGGCCGCCACCGCCCCAATGCCGAGATGCTGGCCCAGGGCGCCGCCAACATCGGGTCGTCGCTCTTTGCCGGGCTGCCGGTCACCGGCGCCATCGCCCGCACCGCCACCAACGTCCGCGCCGGTGGACGCACGCCCGTCGCCGGGCTGGTCCATGCGCTGACCATTCTCGTGGTGATGTTCCTCGCCGCCCCGCTGGCCGGCGGCATGGCCATGCCCGCGCTTGCCGGCCTGCTGATCCTGACCGCCTGGAACATGTCCGAGCCGCACAAATGGCGCAGCTACCTGTCAGAGCGTCCCTCTGACGTCACGCTGCTGCTGCTGACGCTGGTACTGACGGTGCTGACAGACCTGACCGTGGCGATCGCGGTCGGCGTCGGGCTTGGTCTCGCCCTGCGGCTGGCGCGGCGCGATGTGCCCCCGGCAGAGTGGGACCCCAGGGACCGCTAGACGCGTTGCCTCGGCGCCGCGTCCCGGGGCAGGCTGCTCGAGACGCGCGGATCATGAAAACGCGCGGCAAAGCGCCGGTTGATTCAAGTCAATGTACTCCCCTGTCCGCTCTGTTTCACTCCCCTGCACACCGCTGGCGTTCCGCTGCAACAACGTGAGCCCGTTTGGCGGTCACTCGATACAGGAGTTTACCTCATGAAAAGTCGAAACAGGTTTCTCGGATCGGTAAGTGGTTTGCTCATTGCGTTTTCCGCGGCCGCCGTTCTGACGACCGCATCAGTGTCCCCCGATGTCGCATACGCCCAGGGTAACGGCGGCGGAGGCGGTGGCGGAGGAGCTGGCGGCGGAGGAGCTGGCGGCGGCGGTGCTGGCGGCGGCGGTGCCGGGCCCGGCGACCGTGGCCCGGACAGGGACCTGGGCGTTATCTTCCGCGACATCACCGGCGGCGGTGGCGGCAATGCACCCGTTGTCGTCACCGACGAGGCTGAACGGGGAACCGGTCGCCCGGCAACGGCGGGACCCGCCAGTGGCGGCGGCGGCGGTGGCACCGCAGGCGGCCCGCCGGCGAATACCGGTCCGGACAAGGGCGATCTCTTCGGCGACCTCTGGGTGATCCTGCGCGACGAGAACGGCGTTCCGATCCTGACGGACGACGGGTTTGTTCAGCCGCTCGACGCCGAGGGCAACCTGATCGCACTCGACGAAGAGGGGCATCCGCTCGACGAGACCCTGACGGTCGAGGTCGAACTTGGGCGGCTGAATGTCGGTCGCGCCCCCGACAAGGTCCTGGATACCCGGGCCGCCGAAGTGATCGAAGTGCTGTCCAGCGCGACCGCGATCACCACGGATGCCGCGGGGCGCCTGGTGCTGACGCTCGATGGCGTTGAAAAGACCATCGACTCGCCGCTGGAAAACCTGGCGATCTACGTGTCTCTCCTGACCACAGGCAGCATTCCGGGCCTTACGCCCGATGACCTGGTCGGGACGGAGTTCGATTTCCTGGTCGACGGAACGTTCACCACCGCGGACATCGAGGCCGCTGCTGCGTTCCTCGCAGCCGCGACGGACAAGACCGGTGCGTTCACCTCCGACGAGATCGCCTACATCGACGCCTTCCTCGGGATCAATACGACCACCTCCGGCGACGTGACCTATTCGGTGATCGACTACTCGGATTTCTCCTATGACCGGTCCGACACCTACGATGGTTTGACAGCCTCCGTTCTGGTCGAGCAGGACGACGGGTCCTTCGTGGTCGAAACCGTCGATATCTACGACACGGTGTTCGGGGGAACCGATGCCTCGGACTCCGGCTCGCTGGATGCCTTCACTCTGGCCGCGGATGACGCGCGGGCAGTGATCGAATTCATCCACGAATACGCCGTGCCTGAATCGATGGAATGAAATCGACCGGCCGGGCTGTCACCAGACTGCCCGGCCACTTTGTACAAAATGCTGGAAACAGCGTACGTTTTGTACAAAACGTACAGACTGAACGGTTCACTTTCCGACCGTCAGACTAGGGTCAGATGTCGCGAAAGATGTTGTCGTCCTCGACGAATTCCAGCTGGCTTTCGCTCACCGTACCGGCGTTGATGTCGCGGGTTTCCACCCGCCCGTCGCCATAGCCGATGATGACCTTGTCGCAGATGTCGATGAACAGCCCGTTCTCCACCACGCCGGGGATCTGGTTCAGGACCATCGCCAGTTGCCGGGCATTCCCGATCCGGCCCAGGTGCAGGTCCAGGATGTGGTTGCCCTCGTCGGTGAAGAAGGGCCGTTCGCCGTTCATCCGCAACGTCGTCTGGCGCCCCATGACATCCATCGACACCAGAGTTTCCTCGATCAGCGCCTGCGTCGTCTGCCAGCCAAAGGGGATCACCTCGACCGGAAGCGGGAAATTTCCCAGCCTTTCCACCTCTTTGGCGGCATCGGCGATGACGACCATCTGGTCGCTGGCGGTGGCCACGATCTTTTCCTGCAACAGCGCGCCGCCGCCGCCCTTGATCAGGTTCAGATCACCGTCGAACTCATCCGCACCGTCGATCGTCAGGTCCAGCCAGCGCGCCTCGTCCAGCGAAACCACCTCGATCCCCACGTCGCGCGCCAGGTCCGCCGTCCGGCTCGAGGTCGGCACCCCGCGAAAACGCAGCCCCTCCTCGCGCACCAGTTCCCCAAGGCAGCGCACCAGCCAGGCCGCGGTCGATCCCGTGCCCAGCCCGACCCGCATGCCCGACTCCACCAGGGACGCCGCCTGTTTCGCCGCGGCGAACTTGGCCTTGTCGATCGGGGACAGCTCTCCGGTCATGGATCTCTCCTTGGTTTCGCGGGCGTCACGGCGCCGTTATAGGCGCCGCCGCCCTTTCGGGCGAGGCAAAACTGCCAAGCCCTTTAATGGGTTCGCCCCCGCAAGCGGGCTTACAGCCGAACGCGCACCGGATCGAACCCCAGCAGGAAGTCATTGGCAGCGCCGGCTTTGCCCGGTAGCGGCTTGCAGCGCGCCCTGACCGTGCCCAGGTCGGTGTTGCGCGGCGCCCGGGTGAAGTAGCTCAGGTCTTTCAGAACCTTGGTGTTGCCGACCTTGACCCAGCCCTTGCGAAAGACGGTCTTGGTCTTGCGATGGGCAAAGCTGGTCGAGGCGCTGCTGGCTCCACAGACATAGGTCACACCCCGGATATCCAGAACCGCCCAGGCAAACTCGACCTTGCCGAGAGCGCTGTCCCAGTTCAGCTCATTGACCGAAAACGAGTTGTTGATCGGGACTTCGACCAGCCCTTGCTGCGCGGCAGCAGGCAGTGCGCCGGCCAGGACAAGGGCGGTTGTGACCAGGGCGGATTTGAACATGCGAACCATCGCGACTCTCCAATACAAAAGGAATTTCCTGCAAAGCGTTAGGCCCCGCCCTGCGTGGACGCAACCCCGCCTGGCCAATTGGCGTGACTGCATGATGACCGGCGCGTTGCTATTGCCCGACCAGGACGCCTTCGGCCCGGGCATCGCCCGAGGGCCTGCCGTCCGGCGATCCGCCGGGCTGCTCTTCGGAGACCACGAGACGCGCCCCATCCATCCTCTCCGCCAACGCCGGGGGGACCGCGACGAGTGTCTCGGCGCCACGCAACAGCGCCAGCGACACCGGCGCGCCATCCTCGGGCAGCAACCAGAGCTCCAGCACGCGCCCCTCACCTGCATCGCCCTGCCGGAGGGTCACGGTCAGAACGCCTGTCGCGGGCGCAAACCGCGCGTCCAATGCCAGCCCCTCCGCCCCGGCAAGATCCGCACCCAGCGTGGGCGCCTGCGTCTCCAACAGGCCGGAGGTCAGCACGACCCAGGCAATCGCGGCCCCGGCGACCGCCCCCACGAGATAGGGCAGTACCTGACGCCACACCGGGCGACGATCCTCGGCGCCAAAGACCTGCCCTTCGATCCGGCGCAAAACCTGCGGCGGTGGCGTTTCGGCGGGGATGATGTCGGTGAAACTGGCGAAGTACTCTGTCCAGGCCGCCACGTCCTGCTGCAGGTCCGTGTCGACGGCCAGTTGCGCCTCGAAGGCGGCGATTTCCGCCTTGGGCATCAGCCCAAGCGAATACTCGGCCGCGCCCGCCTCGGCACCGCCGGGCAGTCCGGTATCCAGCTGGGCGTTCATCGGCTCAGGCACTCACGCACCTGGACAAGGTCGGTCCGCACCGCCGCGCGCAACGCAGTCTTCGAGGTTCCCGCACTCCTGGCCAGGTCATCGTAGGTGGCACCGTAGAGATAGGCATGGCGCAACATGTCGGCCCGGGCGCGCGGCAGTTCCCGCAGGCAGATCTCCAGCGCGCGGGCCTCGTCCCGCATTCCGGCCAGGTCCTCTGTCTCCGGGCGCGTGGCATAAAGACGCTCCGTGATCTCCAGCGGCCCGGCCATCCGGCCCGCCGCCCGTTCCACGCCCAGCCGCGCGATGGCCGCATCGCGGGTGATCGTCACCAGCCAGGTTTCGGGCGCCGCCAGCGCGCCACGATACTGGCCCGCGTCCTTCCACACACCGGTGAAAACCTCTTCGAGAATGTCCTGCGCCAGCATTTCATCACGTAGAATGCGCAGGGCGAGACCGTAAAGCCGCGGGGCCATCGCGGCGTAGAGCCTGCGAAAGGCGCCACGGTCGCCACCCGCCACCTGGCCCAGCAGAGCCTCGATTTCATCCTGCGCAGTCATAGGGATCGTCTCACCACTTCCTCTTGCCACTCCTGAAGATATGTTGCACCTAACGCGAAGCATTCGAGCTTTGACAGAGGGACGTGGGAACAATGGCGGACGGCACGATCGATATCAACGCGAAACCGACCGAGGAAATCTCTGTCCGTGAAGTCTTTGGCATCGATACGGACATGATCGTACACGGTTTTCCCGACCGGACAGACCGTGTGCCGGACCTCGATTCCACCTACAAGTTCGACCCCGACACGACGCTGGCGATCCTTGCGGGCTTTCGCAACAACCGCCGCGTGATGATCCAGGGCTACCACGGCACCGGCAAATCGACTCACATCGAACAGGTCGCAGCGCGGCTGAACTGGCCAGCGGTGCGTGTGAACCTCGACAGCCACATCTCCCGGATCGACCTGATCGGCAAGGACGCGATCAAGCTGGTGGACGGCAAGCAGGTCACGCAGTTCCAGGAGGGCATCCTGCCCTGGGCCCTGCGCAACCCCACCGCCATCGTCTTTGACGAATACGACGCCGGCCGCGCGGACGTGATGTTCGTGATCCAGCGGGTTCTGGAAACCGACGGCAAGCTGACCCTTCTGGACCAGAACGAGGTCATCACCCCGCACAAGTATTTCCGCATCTTCGCGACGTCGAACACCGTGGGCCTGGGCGATACGACAGGCCTCTATCACGGCACACAGCAGATCAACCAGGGCCAGATGGACCGCTGGTCGCTGGTCGCGACGCTGAACTATCTCTCGATCGACGCGGAAACCAACATCGTCCTCAGCAAGGCGCCCCACTACAACACCGAGAAGGGGCGCAAGACGATCCGCCAGATGGTGACCGTGGCCGACTTTACCCGCCGCGCCTTCATGAACGGCGAATTGTCGACCGTCATGAGCCCGCGGACCGTGATCGCCTGGGCCACCAACGCCGAGATCTTCCGCAACGTCGGCTATGCCTTCCGCGTGTCCTTCCTGAACAAATGCGACGAACTGGAACGCCAGACCGTGGCAGAGTTCTACCAGCGCTGCTTTGACGAGGAACTGCCGGAAAGCGCCGCCAGCCTCAGCTTGGTCTGAGCCGCCGCCGACACTGGCCAATCCCTTCGAAATGCCATCCGGCAGCGGGTGGCATTTTCTTTTGCGGCCAGGTCATGCGCGGCGCCCCCTTGCGCCCGGCCATATGCCGGTAAACATTCAACCGACGCATTCCCGACAGGAGCCTGCCATGCACCTTGGCCTGATCGGCGGCATCGGTGTTGCCGCGACCGTCGTCTACTACCAGCGCCTGACGGCCGTCGTCGGCGGGGCCTGCGACCTGACCATCGACCATGCGGACGTGCAGACCTTGATCCGCAACAACCTGGCCGACAACCGCGAGGCGCAGGCAGAGATCTACGCCCGCCACATCGACCGGCTGGCGCGGGCAGGATGCGATGCGGTGGCGATCACCTCGCTGGGCGGGCATTTCTGTTTTGACGAGACGGTCAGGCGCTCTGCCCTTCCGTTGATCTCCGCCGTCGCCCCACTGGATGCGCATTTCCAGTCACGGGGGCTGCACCGTGTCGGCCTGCTGGGCACCCGCGTGGTCATGCGCACGCGTCTCTACGGGCAACTGGACCGGACAGAGGCCGTGGCCCTCGACGACGAGACCGAGGAGCTGGGCCAGCTCTACCAGGACATGGCGGTTGCCGGGGTCTGCACAGAGGCGCAACGCCGGGTCTTTCACGACGCCGGGCGCCGCATGGTCAAGGACCAGGGCGCCGAGGCCATCGTGCTGGCAGGCACCGATCTCAGCCTTGCCTTCGACGGGCAGGACCCGGGTTATCCGGTAATCGACGCGCTGGACGTGCATGTGGCCGAACTGGCCGACCTTCTGACCGGGCGCAAGACCCTGGCCACCTGACAGCACCCGTTGCGCCGATGACGCGCGGTGTCGAAAACTCTTCTTAAATCTCTGCTTGCTACCGTTCCCTGCATGAACGGTTTGCGAACATATCTCGCGGCGCTTCTCCTGGCTTTCGGATCGGCGCTGCACGCGGCGAACACCGCCTCCCCCTCGGAAGAGGCACTGACGCTGGCCGCCTGCCAGGCGCGGTATACCGCCGTTCTGGAACATGCCTGGCTGATGCAGGGCGACACCGAGGCTGCCGCCATGCGGCGCGATCTCTTTGCCGCAATGCTGGCGGCGGCGTTGCATGACGCGCCGGACCAAAATCAGATAAAGCGGCAATTGATCAGCTTTCGCATCGCCCAGAAACACGCCGCCAGCGGGCTGCTCGACACCGCACGGTTCGGCACCGATCCGCGCCGCAGCCGGATCGCCCTGGGCGTGATCTCTCAACAACTCTCTGCCTGTGATCGCCTGGTGATCGGGCGGATACCGCCTGGTGCGTGACTGGCCCGGGTCGCCTGCGCCACGTCGGCACGAAAAGTTTTCATTTCGCCTTATTTTTGAGCGAAAATCCTGCTACGAATCTCAAATTATGGTCGCTTTGAAAACTTTTATCGGCCTTTTTGGCCTCCTCTCCCTCCTCGCCACGCCCCTGGCGGCACTGACTGACGCGCCGCGGGAAAGAACCCAGGTCTTTGCCGTCTGTCTCGGCCGCGCCTCGGCAGAGATGGAACACCGCTGGCTGATCGGTGGCGGTGCAGAGGCCGAACAGGACCGCCGCGCGATGTTCGAAATGCTGCTGGACACGGTCGCGCCTAATTCGGGCCTGGCGGGACCTCAGATCCTGGACATGCGCATCCGTGCCAAGATGGCGCAGGCACAATTGCTGCAGATCGCGACGTTCCACACCGACCCCGACCGCAAGCGCCGTGCCGCCGCGGCGGCATGGCAGGCCATGCGGCCCTGCTCTGCCCTGCTGCTGAGCTGACCCCGTTCAGAAGAAATCAGGACAGAAACCGCCGGAGGCCTCCATCATCCGCGCGATGAAGGCGCGCCGGTCAGGATCGCTGAACTGGGCGACCCGCGCCTCGGCGGAGGCGCGCAGGACCTCCCGGAGCCGCTTGCGCTCGGCCTCGTCCGTGGCACTTCGCAACTGGCCGCTCAGCCGGTCAGTGACCATCGCATCGCCCACGGACTCACGCACGAAATGCTCCAGCGATGGCAAGCCGCCCTTTCCCAGCGCGTCGAACAGGGGCCCCTGCCCCTCGGTGATCTGGTGGGCGAGGCAGTCCATGTAGCGGGCCTGGCTCAACTCGAAGGTCAGAACCGTGGCCAGCGCCAGCTCTGCCGCCTCGGGCGCGATGCGGGTATAGGTGCGTTTGTAGGCACCCGGATCGCGCGTGGTCGGATCGCGCAGCGCACCGTCCAGCACCAGCACATCCCCTGCCCGCCCCAGCGAAAACGGCAATTCGAAATGGTTGAGCTGCGCCTTCACCAACAGATCGTAGGATCGCGGATCCTCGAGGCGCAGCGTCCCATAGCGCAGCGACTCGCCGAAATCGGCCACCTTGAACCGGCCATCGTCGTCACGTTCCAGCGTAGCCTCGGCGGCCACACCGGCATACTGCCCTTCATCGGACCAAAGCGGCGAATGTGGCAAGGTCAGCGCCCGCATCCAGTATTGCGTCACCCTGACCGTGTCCGGCTCGTCACCCGGGGCAAAGACAAGCACCTCCTGCCCCGGTACGGTGATGCCCAGCAGGTACGGCAGCACCAGGTCGCCCAGCCAGGCCCCGTGCAGCTGCGACAGATCCGTCACAGGCGACGCCTCGGCCACCGCCACCGTGTTCAGCGCGAACATCTCAAGCGCCTTGCGGCTGCAACCAAGCGGGCCGTCCGGGTCCTCCGACACGGCGCCGACGGGCGGCGGCACATGCAGCGCAACCTGCATTTCGGCACAGGTGACATCGCCCCGCCCGGCGGCGGGCAACAGGCAGACCATTCGGGCAAGAAACCAGCGCGGCATGATCGAAATCCTCTTAGGTCGGAAATGGGTCCGGGAATGCGTCGATCCTATCCCACGAAGCCGCCCTGACCAAGCCCGCGCCCCCTTGCGGGCGGCGTCCAAAGGACGGATAACAAGCGCCATGAACAAGCCCAGCGACAACCCCGCCGATCCGTTCAAGAAGGCCCTCGCCGAAGCCACCAAGGTGATGGCCGACGACCCGGATCTTTCGGTCAGCTACTCTGTCGATCCCGCCGGTGTCTCCGGCGAGGCGATGCGCCTGCCGCAGGTCTCGCGCCGGATGACGCGGGACGAGGTGATGCTGGCGCGTGGCACCGCGGACGCTCTGGCGCTGTACCACCGCTACCACGACGCGGGCACCCATGCGCGCTACCTGCCGCAGGGCGACATGGCGCGTGAGCTCTACGAGGCGATGGAAACCGCCCGCTGCGAGGCGATGGGCGCGCGCGACATGCCCGGCACCGCCGGCAACATCGACGCCAAGATCGCCTCCGAGGCGACGCGGCGCGGCTATGGCCAGATCCGCGAGGCCGCCGAGGCGCCCCTGCCCCAGGCCGCCAACTACCTGATCCGCCATCTTGCCACCGGCCGCGACCTGCCGCCCGACGCCGCCAACGTCATGGAACTGTGGCGCGGATTCATGGAGGATCACGCCGGCGAGACACTGGACCGGCTCGACGAGACGCTGGCCGACCAGTCGGCCTTTGCCAAATTCGCCCGCCAGATGATCACCGACCTGGGCTATGGCGACCAGCTGGGCGATGACCCCGACCTCGACGACCAGTCCGAGGAAGAGGGCGTCGACGACCAGCAGGACGATCAGCAGGAACCCGATTCGACCGGCGAGGATGACGAGGACGGCGAAGAATCCGAAGCCTCGCCCGAACAATCCCAGGAAGAGACGCAGGACCCCAGCCAGGCCCAGGTCACGATGGATGACATGGCCGACCAGGAGCTGGGTGAAGAGGCCGAGATGCCCGAGGGAGAGGCCCCGCTGGAGCCGCCCGCCCCGCAGCCCATCTCGGAGGCGGACCCGGATTATCGCGTCTATTCCACCGACCACGACGAGGAAATCTCGGCAGAGGAACTGGCCGAACCGATCGAGCTGGAACGCCTGCGCGCCTATCTCGACCAGCAGCTTGAACCGCTCAAGGGCGCGGTGTCGCGGCTGGCCAACAAGTTGCAGCGCCGGCTTCAGGCCCAGCAGAACCGCAGCTGGGAATTCGACCGAGAGGAAGGCATCCTCGACGCCGGGCGGCTGGCCCGCGTGGTGGCCAACCCGACGACGCCGCTCTCGTTCAAGGTCGAAAAGGACATGGAGTTCCGCGACACGGTCGTGACGCTTCTGCTCGACAACTCCGGCTCGATGCGCGGGCGCCCTATCTCGATTGCGGCGATCTGCGCCGACGTCCTGGCCCGCACCTTGGAACGCTGCAGCGTCAAGGTCGAGATCCTGGGCTTTACCACCCGCGCCTGGAAAGGCGGGCTGGCGCGCGAGGATTGGCTGAACGCGGGCCGGGAACAGCAGCCCGGCCGCCTGAACGACCTGCGCCACATCATCTACAAGCACGCCGATGCGCCCTGGCGGCGCACCCGCGACAACCTTGGCCTGATGATGAAAGAGGGCCTGCTCAAGGAAAACATCGACGGTGAGGCGCTGGAGTGGGCGCACCGCCGGATGTCGGGCCGGCCCGAGGCGCGCAAGATCCTGATGGTGATTTCTGACGGCGCGCCGGTGGACGACTCGACCCTTTCGGTGAACCCGGCCAACTACCTGGAAAAGCACCTGCGCGACGTGATCGCGATGGTCGAGCGCAAGCGCCAGGTGGAATTGCTGGCCATCGGCATCGGCCACGACGTGACGCGATACTACGAACGCGCCGTGACCATCACCGATGTCGAACAGCTGGCGGGCGCGATGACCGAACAGCTTGCCGCGCTCTTTGACAGCGACCCGCGTGCACGGGCCCGTTTTGCCGGGATCAAACGCGCCGGCTGATCGGACCGTCGCTCGACCCGGGCACCCGCTGGATCGCGCTATTCAACGGGTTTCGTCCCGCGACCGTGAACTGGGCATGGTGGACCTTCCAGCAGTCCGGGTAACGGTGCAGAATCGACAGGCCGACATGCGGCGCTTCGGACAGGACCGTTCCGTGATGGATGTAGCGTGTCTCATGCGTGGCCCGGATCGTGTCCGCATCGCGAAACTCGGCATGGGTGACCTTGCGGATCATATGCGTGATGCTCAGCTCTCGCTGGCGCGCCATGATAGTACGGAACAGGTCCCGGGTTTCTTCCACCGTCCCCAGCACCCGGCGCCCCTCGAAACTTTCGACCGTGTTGGGGATCGTGAACCAGCGCAGAACACCCGCCATGTCCCCCGCCAGCATGGCCTCCCCACAGCGATCCAGCATGTCCTGAAAGATGCGCCGGGCTTCCGCGTCGTCCTGCACTGCTCGTTTCCCCCTGTCGTGTTTTCAGCGACTTAGCACATGAATTGCGCGGGCGGTGCGAAAAAGCCCGAACCGGATCAATTCGCCGACCCTTGTCACCGCCGCCGCGCCCGCTAACCTGCGCCGCAAAGGAGTCACCCATGTTCCAGACCTTCACCGAGACGGCCTCGCCCGACCAGGGGCCGCCCCGCCTTGCGGCCCTGCGCGACAAGCTGGCCGAGGCAGGCCTAGACGGTTTTCTCGTGCCGCGTGCGGATGCCCACCAGGGCGAATACGTCGCCCCTAGGGACGACCGCCTGGCCTGGCTGACGGGCTTTACCGGTTCGGCGGGCTGGTGCGTGGCCCTGGGCGACCGCGCCGCCGTCTTTGTCGACAGCCGTTATCGCGTGCAGGTCAAGGCCCAGGTGGCTGCGGATTTCGAAAAGGTCGACTGGCCCGAGACCTCGCTGGCCGACTGGATCGGCGCGGCCCTGCCCAAGGGCAGGCTGGGGTTCGATCCCTGGTTGCTGAGCGTCGAGCAGCATCGCACCCTGTCGGCCAAGCTGCCCGATGTGACGCTGGCCCCGGTCGGAAACCTCGTCGATGCCATCTGGCCAGACCAGCCCGACCCGCCGCAGGGCGCGGTCTTTGCCCAACCGCTGGAACTGGCCGGCGAGGCGCATGAGGACAAGATCGCCCGCCTGGCAAAAGACCTGACCGCGGGCGCCGCCGTCATCACCCTGCCCGACAGCATCGCCTGGCTGCTGAACATTCGCGGCAGCGACATCCCCCGCAACCCGGTCCCGCATGGTTTTGCCGTGCTGCACGGTGACGGGCGTGTGACGCTCTACATGGATGCGGCCAAGCTGGCCGACCTGGGCGACCACCTGGGCGACAAGGTGACGCTGCGCGCGCCCGGCGACTTTCTTGGCGATCTTGCGGCCCTCGAAGGCAAGGTCCAGATCGACCCCGCCACCTGCCCTGTCGCCGTGGCCGAGGCGCTGAACGACCCGGAAGAGGCGCCGGATCCCTGCCTGTTGCCCAAGGCCCGCAAGAATGCCGCCGAGCTGGAAGGCACCCGCGCCGCCCACCTGCGCGACGCGCTGGCGATGGTGCGTTTCCTGGCCTGGCTCGACCTGCAACCACCGGGCAGCCTGACCGAAATCGCCGTCGTGCAAAAGCTGGAGGAGGAACGCCGCGCCACCAATGCCCTGCGCGACATTTCCTTCGAGACGATCTCGGGCGCCGGTCCCAATGGCGCCATCGTACACTACCGCGTCACCGAAAACACGAACCGCAAGGTGCAGAACGGGGAGCTGCTGCTGGTCGACAGCGGCGGGCAATATGTCGACGGCACCACCGACATCACCCGCACCATCGCCATCGGCAACCCCGGTGCCGAGGAAACAGAGGCCTTTACCCGCGTGCTCAAGGGCATGATTGCCGTTTCTCGCCTGCGATTCCCCAAGGGGCTGGCGGGCCGCGACATAGATCCCTTTGCCCGCGTGGCGCTCTGGGAGGCGGGGCTGGATTACGGCCACGGCACCGGCCACGGCGTCGGTGCCTACCTGTCGGTCCACGAAGGCCCGCAGCGCATCGCCCGCACCGGCACCGTGCCGCTGGAACCGGGCATGATCCTGTCGAACGAGCCGGGGTTCTACCGCGAAGGCGCCTATGGCATCCGGATCGAGAACCTGATCGCGGTGGAGATGGCGCCCAAGCTCTATGGTCAGACCGTGGCAGAGATGCTGCAGTTCGAAACCCTCACCTGGGTGCCCATAGACAGGCGGCTGATCGACCCTAACCTGCTCACCGCGGATGAGCGTAACTGGCTCAACGACTACCACCGGCGGGTGCAAGACCTGCTGACCCCGCACCTGGATGCGGCAACGGGGCAGTGGCTCTCGGACGCATGTTCTGTCATCTGACATGACAACGTTACAAAGCCCGTGTCTGTGATGCGGGGAAAAGACATGGGGGATAAGACATGAGCAACATCACCATCACGCCGGCCACCGGCACTTGGGTTGTCCGCGCTGGCGGTGCCGTGCTGGGTGAATCCGGCAATGCGCTGGAACTGCACGAGGACGGCCATGCTCCGGTCATCTACTTCCCGCGCGCGGACATCGCGATGGCCTTTCTCGACCGGACCGATCACAGCACGCATTGCCCGCACAAGGGCGATGCCAGCTATTTCTCGATCGTGTCCAAGTCGAAGACCTATGAAAACGCCGCCTGGTCCTACGAGGATCCCAAGGGCGACGTCGCCCAGATCAAGGATCACCTGGCCTTCTACGGCCAGGACGGCGTGACGGTCGAACACGTCTGAAGACGCCGTTTCGGCAAGTTTCCGGCCCCGTGCGCACCGGCGCACGGGGCCTTTGTCATCGGATCAGGTGCACCGTTTCAGCAGATCGTTGGAATAGACCAGCCGCCGGTTGGTGCGCATACAAAGCGCCGACAGCACAGCCGAGGCCAGCGGATAATCATCCGAGACCATCCAGCTGCCGTCATAGCGGATCGACGCCGCCAGACGGCGCGTCCGGATGCTGCTGTTGCCGGTGATGATATGGCTGCCGGTATTGCCGAAGGGGGTCAGCATCTGCTCGTCAAAGGGCACTCCCAGCCAGTCGCAGATCATCCCCAGAACCTCGCGCGGGCGCAGGGCCAGCTCTTCGTAGCCCAGCCGGAAACGCGGCAAACCGCTGTCGGTCAGCGCCGAGTCGATCCCGACCACGTTGCGCAACCAGGTCACATGGGCCGAAACAAGGTTGTCCCCCTTGCGGCGCCGGCGCGAGGCCACCCAGGATCGTACATCGCGGGTGATCTGCAGGACCCGCACGTCAAACGCCTCCAGCGCGTCGAGATAGTCCAGCGCGTTCGGTGAACTGTCGAGGACAAGGCGCACCTCGGGCGACAATCCGCGCGCCGCGGCAGCGACCAGCGGAAAATGCGTGGCAACGCTGACACCCGATCCCAGGTGCGGCAAGACACCGGACCACAACGGGCAGTCCCCTGCCCGCGTCCCGCAGGTACAGATCCGTTCCGATGCGCCGCCGTCGAGATGCCCGGGGTTGGCCCCGGCGGTCAGACGCAACGCCTCGCCGACACCCACCACATGCGGCGAGACGCCCAGCGCGGCATCGAGAATCGTCGTGCCGCTGTGCGGAGGGCCGACGACCAGGACAAGCGGGCTTCGGGACACGGGCGGATCTTTCGGCTACACAGGGGGTCGATGCGGCATAGCCCAGTCGCCGCCCCTGGGCCAAGCCGGAATCCACGGTCACAGGGTGCCCCAAACGTCGAATAAGCGGAAATCGGCAAATCGGGGAGACTGCCGGAAGCCTCTGAAATCATTGCATGCTATCTACTAACAAGCGCCCGTAATTGCCTGATTGCAGCGAAATGGCCCAAGTGTGGGTCATCGCTTCCGGCAACAAAGGACGAACCCATGCTCAGATTGCTCACATTTCTTTCGGCCCTTTTCTTCGCCAGCGCGGCAGCGGCCACGACCCTCTGGGTCGATGCGCCTCGCGACGGCTTTCTCAACCTGCGCACCGGCCCCTCGACCCACTACCAGGTGATCGGCAAGATGCCCCACGCCAGCAAGGTGGAACTGCTGCGCGCTCCTGGCAAATGGGTCAAGGTCCGACATGTCTCCGGCCGCATCGGCTGGGCGCACAGCCGCTTTCTGTCCGATCACCGCCCGCGCGGCCACGGTCATGGCGGCCATTATGGCGGCAACGACCGCGGGCAGCCCTACTGGGTCGACGCGCCGCGCCACGGCCACCTCAACCTGCGCAGCGGCCCGTCGGGCAAGCACCACGTCATCGACAAGATGGCGCATGGCGACGCGCTCCGGGTGCTGGACAAGGACGGCAAGTGGTACAAGGTCTTCTATCGCGGCAAGGTCGGCTATGCGCACCGCCGGTTCCTCTCCGCTCACAAGGTCGACGCCGGACATGGCAAGGGTCCGGGCAAGGGCCACGGTCACTGGCATGACCGCGACCACGCCGGACAGACCTACTATGTCTACGCACCGGGCTACGCCGGGCTGAACCTCCGCAACGGCCCCGGCACCGACTACCCCGTGGTCATGACCATGCACCAGCGCGACCGCGTGACCGAGCTTGGCCGCCAGGGCAAGTGGATCCTCCTGCGCCATGCCTCCGGCAAGACCGGCTGGGCCCACGGCGACTACCTGGTCAACGGTGACCCGGGCTATGTGGCGCCGCCGAACGCCGGGCGCCATGACGGCCACAGGGACAACCACAAGGGCGGCGGTTGGGACCGCGACGACCGCTACGGCCACGGCGGCGGACGCAGGAACGGCAAGACCTATGACAACTTCGCCGATGCCGTCACCGCCTGCGTGGGCCGCAGCGGCCAGGACATGCAGCTCTGCGTCCTGAGAAACCTCGGCAAGATCGACTGATCCGCCCAGTCGATACCAGGACAGCCGGCACGGCGGACCCTTCGGGGTCCGCCTTTGCGCTGTCCGACCGGAGGTTCCGGATTCACGGACCTTTCCCTCTGCCGAGGCTTGGCTAGGATTGCCCGCACACAGCCCGAGGACGACATGGATTCGACAGGACACCGCCTCTGCCTTGCCGCCGTCAGCGCGCTGGCGCTGGCCGCAACCGCCCTGCCCGCCACTGCCGGCGTGGAAGAGGCCTGTCACCGGCTTGCGGGCAGCAACCTGGACAGCGGCCTGCCCGCGGCCTTTCCGGGCGTCCCCTTCGAGGAGCTGGACGCGGAACGCGCCATCCCCGCCTGTCGCGCCGCCCTCGCCGCCGAACCGGGCAACCCGCGCCTCATCTACCAGCTGGCCCGCGCGCTGGACGCCTCGGACGACCAGTTTGCAGAGGCCGCCCGCCTCTACGACCGCGCCGCCCAGTCGGGGTTTCCTTTGGCGATCAACAATCTCGCCGCGCTCTATGCCGATGGCCGGGGTGTCGAAAAGGACATGCAGCGCGCAATAACCCTGTTCCGTGACGCGGCAGAGGCCGGGCTGCCGATGGCCATGACGAATCTCGCCTTCCTGCATTGGGACGGCGAGGGCCTTCCGCAGGACGACGCACGGGCCGTCGCGCTCTTTCGCCAGGCTGCCGAGGCCGGGGACGGCCAGGCAATGTTCTGGCTGGGCCGCGCGCGTGAAAATGGCCGTGGCGCCGCCCGCGACCTGGACAAGGCGCTGGAATGGTACCGGGCCGCCCTGCGCGCCGGGGACACGGTAGCGGGGCTGGATGCTGCGCGTCTGCTGCTGCGGGACGGGGACGGGCACAGCCCCGACCACGAGGCCGCCGCCGTCGAATACCGCCTGGCCGCCGCCGGGGGCGATCCCCGCGCCGCAGGCTGGCTGGCCGGGGACATCCGCGCGGGACGTGTCGCCCCTGCCGATCCGGACGAGCTGCTGCGCCTCTTGACCCTGGCCGCCAGCACCGGCGATGCGCAGGCCCTGCTGGACCTCTGGCAAGCCCTTCATGACGCCGAAAACCACGCACAGGCGTTGACCATTGCCTATCGGGCCTATGATCGCGCCGCAGAGGCCGCGCCGTCAGAGGACAGCGGCTGGCCCGTGCATCGACTGATGGCCGCCCGCGCCGTGCAACAGTCACTGACCGCCTCGGGCCAGGCGCCCCGGTCGGAGGATGAGTTGCGCATGTTCCAAACCGATTACCCTGTCGCCACGATCCGCCGGTTCACGCTCGGCTTCGACTGTTCGGGCCAGACGGCCCAGTACGGAATCTACGTCTGGGACTGGTCTCGTAGCCACGGCATGGCCGAAGCGCAATTCGACTGGATCGAACAGACCCGCGGCTGCACCGTGCCGCCGGAGGTGCGCCGCTCCTTTGCCGAGGTCTGGGACATGGCCCAGGCCGCCGGGGCCAGCTACACCGACCTGACCGGGCAGGAAATCGGCGACGACGGCCTGCGCTACATCCAGAAGTAGGGGTGCCGCCTCAACTGTGCTCTTCCTCGGCCGTGGCCGCCAAGGCCCGGTTGTAGGCCTTCAGCGCGTCGACGTGGAACAGCGCCCCCTGGAGAACCGGCTCGCCCGCGTCCATCGTCACCACCGGCAGGAAGGGTTCCCCGGTGCGGTCCAGCATCGGCAAGGCCGTCTTCAGCGTTGCCCCCGCCTGGACGTATAGCCCGTCCTCGATCATCTGCGCGCAGGTTGCCTCGTCCGCCGCGCCCTCGTCCGTGGGTTTGCGCATCACGCCCTGCACCCGGAACATCGCCAGCAGGTAGGCCTGCGGCCCCGCCGCCAGCTGCACGTTGCGCCGTTCCAGCTGTGTCAGGAAGAAGGACCGGTCCACCAGCCGTGACGCCACTGCCGTCGACATCGAGACCGAGACCATGACCGCCAGCCCCGTCTGCCAGTCCCCGGTCAGCTCAAAGACGATCAGCGTGGTCGAGATCGGCGCCCCCAGGACGGCGGCCGCCACCGCCCCCATCCCTGCCAGCGCATAAAGCGTGAAGGCCGAGGACACCTCGGGGAAAATGCCGGTCGCAATATGGCCGAAGGTCAGCCCGGTCAGTGCCCCCACCATCAGCGAGGGCGAAAAGATCCCCCCGCCCATGCGCCCCGCCATCGTGATCGAGACCGCAGCCACCTTGACCACCGCAAAGACCAGTGCCTCGTGCATCAAAAGACCGCCGGTCAGGGCGCGGCTCGTCGTCTCGTACCCGACCCCGATGATATGCGGGAAAAAGATCGCGATCCCGCCCAGCAACAACCCCGCCACTGCCGGGCGCAGCCAATAGGGAAGACCCAGCTTCTTCTGCAGTTGCGTTTCCATGTCATCGGCAAAGAACACCGACTGCATCATGATGACCGCCACCAGACCGCAGACGAGGCCCAGGATGAAGAAGGCCGGAAGCTCGAGGTAGAATTCCACCGTGGTCGTGCCCGGCAGCACGAATTCGGTCACGTCGCCATAGACCAGCCGATTGATCACCGTGCCCGCCGCGCTGGCCACAACGATGGGTGCGAACGCGTGCAAGGCGAAATGACGCAGGATGACCTCCAGCGCGAAAAGCGCCCCGGCAATGGGCGCGTTGAAACTGGCCGAAACCGCCGCCGCCACCGCACACCCCAGCAGGTCGCGTCCGGTGATCCCGTCCACCTTCAGCGTGTTGGCGACCCAGCTGGAGCACATCGCCGCGATATGCACGACCGGCCCTTCCCGGCCCGTGCTGCCCCCGGTCGACAGGGTGATCCAGGAACACAGCGCCGAAGCGATGCCGGCCTTTTTCTCGACCCGCCCGTCGTTCAGCGCCGCGCCCTCGATCACGTCGGCCACGGCGCGCACCCGTCCGTCCGGCGTGGCAACATGCAGGATGATCCCCACCACGATGCCCCCGAAGACCGGGATCAGCAGCACCCAGACCCAGGGCAGGCCTTCGGCAAAGGAATGCAGAGTCTGCGTGTCCGGTGTGCCATAGACCAGCGTCTGCAGGCTCTCGATCGCGAAGCGAAAGGCGATCGCCGCAAGGCCAGAGGCCACGCCCAGCCCCAAGGCGATGAACCAGAACTGGATCTGGCCCGGCCCGCGATGGCGCAGCATGTCCCAGCCTCGGCCAAAGCCGGAGCGGATCCTGTGCATTTGCTGTTGCAGCAGGCTCGGCAATCCGGCCTCCCTCAATCCGGTGACTTTCCCGCGCCGCAGGCACTGGTTAAGGTGACCCGAGCAGTTTTCCGGAGTCCCCCATGCCCATCGCCCAGGCGATCGATGATCTGACAACCCTCCTAGGCGAACGCGTGAGCCTGTCCAAGCCCGATCTCGAAGCGCATGGCGCCTCGGAATCCTATTTCCCCAACACGCCGCCCCAGGCCATCACCTATCCGCGCACCAGCGAAGAGGTGCGCCGCATCGTCGAGATCTGCGCCCGCGAAAGCGTGCCCGTGATCGGCTGGGGCGCGGGCACTTCTCTCGAAGGCCACGGGCAGGCCCTGCAAGGCGGTGTCAGCGTCGATTTCCGCCTGATGAACAAGGTCCTGGAAATCCGCCCCGCCGACATGGACGTGACCGTGCAGCCCGGCGTCACGCGTGAGGCCCTGAACGAGGAACTGCGCGCCACGGGCCTCTTCTTTCCGGTCGATCCCGGCGCCAATGCCTCGCTCGGCGGCATGACGATGACGCGGGCCTCCGGCACCACCACCGTGCGCTATGGCTCCATGCGAGACAACGTGCTGGGAATGGAGGTGGTGCTGGCCGATGGCCGCATGATCCGAACCGGCACCCGTGCGCGCAAATCCGCCGCCGGCTATGACCTCACCGCGCTCATGGTGGGGTCCGAGGGCACGCTGGGTCTTGCCACCGAACTGACCCTGCGGCTGCACGGCGTGCCAGAGGCGATCAGCGCCGGCATCTGTGCCTTTCCCGACATGGGGGCCGCCACAGCCTGCGTCATGGAGACGATCCAGATGGGCATCCCGATGGCCCGGATCGAATTTGCCTGCGACCAGACAGCGCGCGCCTTCAACGCCTATGCCGGGACCGACATGGCGGAGGCACCGCATCTCATGGTCGAATTCCACGGCAGCCCCGAAAGCACCGCACAGGACGCCGAACGCTTTGCCGAGATCGTGGCCGATCACGGCGGCAGCGCCTTCCGCTGGTCGGGCCGCGAAGAGGAACGCCGCGCGCTCTGGGCCATGCGCCACAACGGCTATTATGCAATCCTCGCCTCGCGTCCCGGCGCGCGCGGCGTCGTCACCGACATCTGCGTGCCGATCTCGCGCCTGGCCGAGGCCGTCGAAGCCACCCAGGCCGACATCGCCACCAGCGGCATTCCCGGTCCGATCCTGGGCCATGTCGGCGACGGCAACTTTCACGCCATCCTGCTGGTCGACCCCGACCAGCCCGCCGAACTGCAAACCGCCAAGGACCTTGCCGCACGCATGGCGAAACGCGCCCTGCAACTGGGCGGCACCTGCACCGGGGAACATGGCGTGGGCTATGGCAAGCTGCCCTTCATGGCTGCGGAACATGGCCAGGGCTGGCAGGTCATGGGCGCGATCAAGCGCGCGCTCGATCCTCAGAACATCATGAACCCCGGCAAGCTGGTGCCGGGGAACTGACAGCCGACACCTGAAAACGGGCCGTGGCTGGCGGGTGGGCCGCTGAAGGGCGCAGGCCCGGCAGCCGGGGCGCCCGAAGGACCGGCCACACGGGGCATCACTCCCCCGTGACAGCCCCCGTCGCGGCCTTGCCCCGGGACGCCAAACCGGCTTTCCCTGCGGCAGCAACCGCCAAGAGACCGCCCCGATGCCCCCGACCATCCGCTTTGTCCGCCTGCCCCAGATCGACCCCGGCCTGATCCAGGCCCATATGTCCGACCCGCGCGTCGCGGAACACATGCCGTTGCTAACGGGCGCATGGGATGCCGATACGGTGGCGCAATTCGTCGCCACCAAGGAAGCCTGCTGGCAGCGCGACGGCCTTGGCCACTGGGCCATCCTTGCCGATGGGGACTATGTCGGCTGGGGCGGCTTCCAGAAGGAAGGCGAGGACTGGGATTTCGGCCTCGTGCTGCACCCGGACCGGTTCGGCCTCGGTCTCCGGATCGCACGGCAGGCGCTGGAGATCGCGCGGGATGACCCGCGCATTCCCTATGTGACCTTCCTCTTGCCGCCTTCGCGCAAGAACCTCGGCGCCCTGCGGCGCATGGGCGCCGACTACATCGGCGACACGAGCTATGGTCAGGAAACCTTCCGCAAGTACCGGCTCGACACCGCCTGAGCCTCAGATCAGCACCCCGTCCGCTGCCCGCCGCACCCGCGCCGCGCGGGCATCGGCATCGGGCATCCGCATCGCCCCGGTGACAAGCCGCACCTGCCAGTCCCCGACCAGCAGATCGACCCAAAGCGCCGCCGTAACCTCGGGCGGCCCGCTCACCTCGCCCGCGGCGCAAAGCCGCTCGAAAACCGCCAGCAGGCGAGGAAAGACCGTCCCGCGCCCGGCCTCTGCCAGCACCGCGCCCAGCGTATCGCTGGCATCCGCCGCCGCCGCGCGGTTCAGCGCCACGGCGCGTTCGCTCAACAGCATGTCCAGCAACGCCGCCCCCAGCGCCTCCAGCACCGCGCGCCCCGCGCCCCCGTCCGGCAGCGCCTCCAGCCGCCTTGTCACCTGCTCGGCATTGCGCAGGATCAGCGCACGGAACAGCCCGGTCTTGTCACCGTACCAGCGGTACAGCGTTTCGTTCGACGCCTTGGCGCGCTTCGCCACCGCCAGCATCGACAACCCGGCAAAGCCCTTTTCCGCAAGGACCGCATAGGCCGCCTCGGCGATCTGTGCCTCTCGTTCCGCCTTGTTCTCTGGTCGCATGGCATCTCTCCCTTGACGCAATCCGTACCCGTGTGTACGGATATTGACAAGGCGTACACATTAGTACGCTTTTAATCCTGGAGACCGCCAATGACCCATCCCTATTTCGACTATTGCGACGATCACGATCGCCGCAAACTGGACCTGCAGACCCGGCAACAGCCCCGGTGCGTCTCGATCCTCTCTGTAATCGCGTTTCACCTGCGCCAGACCATTGCCCGCATCGCGGCGCGCAGACTGCCGGTGTGATGTGATGCCCGATCAATCCGCTCGCCGCGCCGCCCTGGCCACGCTCTTTATCCTGCAAGCCGTCATGCTGGGCGCGCTCTATGCCGGGGTGCCGCCGCACCCGCCACAGGCGATCCCCCTCTTCGCGATGGCGCCATTCCTGGGCGCGGCCCTGGGACTCTGCGCGGCCGCCTACATGCTGGCCGACCAGTCCCGCACGGGAGGCGTGCTTGCGGCCCTGGCCGCGCTCGCGGCGCTGGTGTCCTTTGGACCGCAAAAATACATCGACCCGGCATTTCCGATGATCTGGCCCGCCGTGGTCACGGCGCAGGCCGCCTGCGCCGTGCTGCTGGCCGGGGTCCTGCGGCGCGCCCGGCCCCTGCCCGTGAGCTGAGGCCTAGGTGTTCAGCAGGGCTCGCGCCGCCGCGCGGGCCTCTTTCGTGACGGTGTCACCCGACAGCATCCGCGCGATCTCGTCCTCGCGCTCACCCTCGGCCAGCGGCACGACCTCGGAGAGGGTCACCTCGCCGTCGACCCGCTTGGCCACGCGCCAGTGATGCCCGCCAAGCGCTGCAACCTGCGGCGAATGGGTAACGACCAGAACCTGACCGCCTTCCGACAGCGCCTTGAGCCGCCGCCCCACCGCATCCGCCGTGGCGCCGCCGACGCCCCGGTCGATCTCGTCAAAGATCATCGTGGCCCCGCGCCCCTGCGCCTCTGTCAGGCAGACCTTCAGCGCCAGCAGGAACCGCGACAGCTCCCCGCCAGAGGCGATCTTGTTCAGCGGCCCCGCCGGCGCGCCCGGGTTCGTCGCCACGGTAAAGGCCACCATGTCGCGCCCCTCCGGCCCGGCGGTTGCCTCTGTCACGGCGGTCTGGAACACCGCACGCTCCATCTTGAGCGGCGCCAGTTCCCCCGCAACTGCCTTGTCCAGAGCCCCGGCCGCCGTCCGGCGCATCTCGGTGAGTGCCGAGGCCGCCGCGTCATATTCCGCCTCGGCCTTGTCCACCGCCTTGCGCAGGTCTCCGATGCGCGCCTCACCCGCATCCAGCGCGGCCAGCTTTTCCGACAGGTCCGCCGCCAGCCCGGGCAGGTCGTCCGGCATCACCTGGTGCTTGCGCGCAAGACCCCGGATCGCGAACAGGCGTTCCTCGGCTTCTTCCAGCTCCAGCGGGTTGAACTCCAGCGCTTCAAGGCAATCGGCCACGCCGGTCGCGGCCTCGTCCAGTTCCGCCATCGCGCGGGCCAGCGCCGCGATCGGTGCCTCGAGGCGGCCCTCAGCCTTGTCCGCAGCCCCTTCGAGCCAGCGCAGCGCATTGGCCATCGCCCCCTCGGCCCCGTCATATCCCAGCGCGCTGGAGGCCTGGGCGATGTCGTCGCGGATCTTCTCGGCCGATTGCATCATCCGGCGGCGGGCATCCAGCTCGGTTTCCTCGCCCGGCTGCGGGTCCAGCTTGCCCAGTTCATCGACCGCGTGGCGCAGGAATTCCTCTTCGGCCTGCACGGCCTCAAGCGCCGCCTGCGCCGTCTCCAGTTCCTTGCGGGCCGTGCCCACGGCGCGCCAGCGGCGGCGCACCTCGGTCAGGCTTTCGCCCGCACCCGCGTAAAGATCCAGGATCGACCGGTGCCCCCTGGGGTCCAGCAACCCCCGGTCGTCGTGCTGGCCATGCAGTTCGACCAGCGTCTCGGACAGGCGCCGCAGCACCTCGCCCGACACCCTCCGGTCGTTGACCCAGCCGGTCTTGCGGCCGTCCCTGGTGTTCACCCGCCGCAGGATCAGCTCATCCGAGGCCGGCAGACCAGCCTCTTCCAGCACCGCCCAGGCCGCATGGCCCTCCGGCAACTCGAACTCGGCCACGACCTCGCCCTGCTCGGCACCGGTTCGCACCAGCTCTGCCCGTCCGCGCCAGCCCAGCACGAACCCCAGCGAATCCAGCAGGATGGATTTCCCGGCACCGGTTTCCCCGGTCAACACGTTGAGACCCGGCTGGAACTCGAGTTCCAGCCGTTCGATGATCAACATGTCCCTGATTTCAAGCGCGCGCAGCATGGTCAGCCATTGGTCCGGGCACGGGCCCGATGCTTCTTACAACCACTCGCCCTTGATCATCTGGCGATAGATGGCCGACAGCCAGTTGTCGCCAAGCGCCGTGGGCTTCAGCCCCTGCTTCTGCAACAGCTTGTAGCCATCCTCGTACCACTCGGTCGACTGGTAGTTGTAGCCGAGGATCGCCCCGGCGGTCTGCGCCTCGTTCAACAGGCCCAGCGACAGGTAGCTTTCGATCAGACGGAACAGCGCTTCGGGCGTATGTGTCGTTGTCTGGAAATCCTCAACCACCACGCGGAACCGGCTTATCGCCGCGCCATAATGCTGACGTTTGAGGTAGTACCGGCCGACCTCCATTTCCTTCGCCGCGAGATGGTCGAAGGCAAGGTCGAATTTCAGGATCGACGACCGCGCGTATTCGCTGTCAGGATAGCGTTCGATCACCGTCCGCAGCGCCTGCAAGGCCTGAAAGGTCAGCCCCTGGTCGCGGCCCACCAGTTCGATCTGGTCATAGTAGGACAGCGCCAGCAGGTACTGCGCATAGGCCGCATCGTCATCGGCGGGGTAGAAGTCGATGAACCGCTGCGCCGCAGAGCGCGCGTTCTCGTAATCCTTGTTCTCGTGGTAGGCATAGGCCTGCATGATCAGCGCGCGCTTGGCCCAGTCCGAATAGGGGTACAGCCGCTCGACCTCGCCAAAGTAGAAGGCAGCGTCCTTCGCGTCTTTGCGCGACAGTTCGTATTCACCACGCTCGAAGATCTGCTTGGCGGTATAGGTCTCAAGCGGGACATTCCCCGGCCCGACCTCGCGCCGCCGCAGCGAATCGCACCCGGGCAGGGCCAGAGCCACCGCCAATGCCACGATCACCAGTTTTCGCGATCTGCCCCCAGACATGCCCGAACACCCTCTACCTCGTTCGACGTCCCCTTGACGGGCCGTCCGTTGCGAGGGGTCTAGCACAGAAAATTCCGGTGCAAAATGTCTTACGGCCCGATTAATGCGCGCCTTGCTGCCCATGCGTGCGGCTCAGGCCACAGCCGGAATTTCGTGGCGCCCGACGCCGGCACCCGGAAGACGCGCCGCCTGCCCGCTGTCGCACAGCACGACACGGTAGGCATCCGGCGCAGCAAAGAGCGCGCGCAGCAGTGCGTTGGTCATGGCATGGCCTGCCTTGTGACCCTCGTAATGGCCCAGGATCGGCGCACCGGCCAGTGCCAGGTCACCCAGCGCGTCCAGCATCTTGTGGCGCACGGCCTCGTCGGAATGGCGCAATCCGCCCGGGCTCAGCACCCGGTCGCCATCTACCACGACGGCGTTTTCATAGGTCCCGCCCAGGGCCTTGCCCGCGGCGCGCATCGCTTCGACATCGGAGGCACGGCAGAAGGTGCGGCTGTCACACAGCTCGCGCACGAAGGCGCCGTTGGCCAGGTTCATCGTCTTGGTCTGTTCCCCGATGGCCGCATCCGCGAAGGCGATGTGGAACTGCATCGACAGCCCCTGCCCCGGGTGGCCCGGCGACAGGCGGGCCCAGCCCATGTCCGTCTTGACCTCGACCGGGGCCAGCACCTCGATGGCGCGCACCGGGGCCGCCAGTTCGCGCAGGCCGCGGGCAAGGATACCGCGCACAAAAGGCACCGAGGACCCGTCGAGGATGGGGGCCTCGGGTCCGTCGATTTCGATCAGGGCATTGTGCACACCGCAGCCGGCCAGGGCCGCCATGACATGTTCCACCGTGGACACCGAGCTACCCGCACGGTTGACGATCTGCGTGCAGAGCGGAGAGGCCTCGACCGCATCCCACCGGGCGGCAATCATCGTGTCGCCCAGACGGATGTCCGTGCGTTTGAACCAGATGCCGTAGTCGGCACTGGCCGGCCGGATTGTCAGTCGCGCAGGTTGGCCAGAGTGAAGGCCGACACCTGCGAATGTGATCGAAGACCGAAGCGTTGTTTGCACGAAGCTGCCCCTGTGTTGCGCACGTCCCCCCAACCTGGACGCGGCTTTGGTGATGGGGGTAACCAAGCTGTCGCGGTGCCTCAAATCAAAGATTGTAACCGTGTGAAACATGGTGCGGATACGGTCGGCAAAACCCCGCCAAGAGCATGAAATATCCATTACAAGATACTGTCTTTAAAATAAAAAAATGCCCAAACACCCGACGCGAAATCGCCCGCGAATCTCCCCGGAAAACCCGGTTTCTTGCGAGAGTGTTGCCGTTTGTGAACACATTGAAACACGCCTCCCGACATGAAACCGCCCCCTGCAGAGGCAGAGGGCGATCTCACGAGGTGTGGAAATTTCAGCAGACAGACGGACGTCCTGCTGAAATTCCGGGCTTGGTTCAGTTGGCCTGGCGGCGCAGGAAAGCCGGGATTTCGATCCGGTCGTCCTCGGCCTCGGGCTCGTGATCGTGGACCGGAGCCGGACGATGCGCCTGCACCGGCGGCTGGGCGCGGCGCGGCTGCTGCGGCGCGGCGTGCTCGCCGTGGCCAGTCATGCGCCCGATCAGCGAGTTGACGCTGAAGCGCGACTTTTCCTCGGCCGGGGCGGGGGCCGGCTGCGGCGCGGGCGCCTGTTGCACCTCTTCGCGGGTCCGGGCGGCGGCGGCCTTGAGCCGGTCCAGCGTTGCCGGGCTGGGCGTGCCGGGAGCTGCGGGGCGCGGTGCCACGAAATCCTGCGGGTCGGCCTCGATCGTATCGGGCGCCGGGCGGAACTCGGCCACTTGCGGACGGTAGGCCGGCGGCGGCAGACCATCGTCGGCGGCCTGCTCCTCGATCACCTCGTCATAGTCGCGCGACTGCACGGGCTCTGCCTGGTCATGGCTATCCATCTGACCGAACAGCGAGGGTTCCGGCTCGGGCGCACGCTCGGCGGCCACGGGCTGCGGTTCCGGCTGCGGTGCGGGTTCAGGCGTTGCATTGCCCAGCGGCTGCGACAGCTTGCGGCGCGGCACCGGGACATCGTGCACGTTCTCGGTGGCGTCGATGCCGGTGGCAACGACCGACACGCGCATCTGGCCGGCCATGCTGTCGTCCAGCGTCGAACCGACGATGATGTTGGCGTCCGCGTCCACTTCCTCGCGGATGCGGTTGGCCGCCTCGTCCAGTTCGAACAGGGTCAGGTCGTGGCCGCCGGTGATGTTGATCAGCACGCCCTTGGCGCCTTTGAGGCTGATCTCGTCCAGCAGCGGGTTCGCTATCGCCTTCTCGGCCGCCTGGACCGCGCGATCCTCGCCCTCGCCTTCGCCGGTGCCCATCATGGCCTTGCCCATCTCGTCCATCACCGCGCGGACGTCGGCAAAGTCGAGGTTGATGAGGCCCGGACGGACCATCAGGTCGGTCACACCCTTCACGCCCTGGTACAGGACGTCGTCGGCCATCGAGAAGGCCTCGGTAAAGGTCGTCTTCTCATTCGCCAGGCGGAACAGGTTCTGGTTCGGAATGATGATCAGCGTGTCGACGACCTTTTGCAGGCTGTCCACGCCCGCCTCAGCCTGTTTCATCCGCTTGGCGCCTTCGAACTGGAAGGGCTTGGTCACGACACCGACGGTCAGCACGCCCAGCTCACGCGCGGCCTGCGCGATGATCGGCGCCGCACCCGTCCCGGTGCCGCCGCCCATGCCGGCGGTGATGAAACACATGTGCGCGCCGGCCAGGTGGTCGACGATCTGCTCGATGCTCTCCTCGGCGGCGGCTGCACCGACGCTGGCGCGCGCCCCGGCGCCCAGCCCCTCGGTCACCTTCACACCCAACTGCACGCGGCTTTGCGACATGCTCTGCGCAAGCGCCTGGGCATCGGTGTTCGCGACGACGAAATCGACGCCTTCGAGCTGTTTCTCGATCATGTTGTTGACGGCGTTGCCGCCTGCCCCGCCGACGCCAAAGACCGTAATACGGGGCTTCAGCTCGTCCTGCCCGGGCATCGAAAGGTTCAGTGCCATGATATGTCCGCCTGTCTTTTTATTCCGGTTTCAGGCCTGTGCACGGCCTGTTCCCTTGAATCCTACCTTTTGAGGTTCCGCCCGTCACGCGAAAAACGCAAAAAAGCCACAAAATATGGCCAATTTTACGGCTCAATTCCGCCGATATCGGAGATATCCACATATCTGGTGTGACCCACCAACTCCGGCGCAAAATACGACACCGGGCACAGGGGCAACCCCTGCGCGGATTCACGTCTCTACAATGTCCGGAGTGCCTGCCCGACCCTCCTGGCGCCTCTTATCCACGGGCACCTGTGCATAACCTAACGCGCCCCGAAAGCACTGTCACCCGCGAAAACGCGCCCGGCCCGGAGAAATCCTGCCCCCCGAACCGTCGCTCAGCCTGCTCCTGGCGACCACGCAAGAAAAAGACAGGCACAGCCTGTCAAAAGGGTCGGCGGGCGGGCGTCTTTGCGGCGCCAGCCGCAAACAGTCCCGCCCCGCCGACCGAATTCACCAGTTGTCGCGGAACCACTGCACCGCCCGCTTGAGCGAGCGCGCCGGCAGCCGGTCCACCGGGATCTCGAAATCCCACCATTCGTCCTGCGGATGCGCCGCGAACAGGCACAGGCCTACCGCCGTCGCAAAGCCCGGCCCGGTTGCCGCCTGTGGCAAGCCGTGCACGCGCAGGGGCCGCCCCAGACGCACCTGCTGCCCCAGGATCTTCGAGGCCAGCCCGTCCAGCCCCGGGATCTGGCTTGCGCCGCCAGTCAGCACGATCTGCTGCGACGGCAGATGATCGAACCCCGCCGCGTCCAGCTGCACCCGCACCTCTTCCAGGATTTCCTCGACCCTTGGCCGCATGATGCCGATCAGCTCGGCGCGGCTCACCGTGCGGCGGTCGTGTTCCCAGTCACCGGTGTCGCCGCCGATCTCGATCATCTCGCGGTCGTCCATGCCGGTTGCCACCAGCCCGCCGTAAAAGGTCTTGATCCGCTCCGCCGTCGCCATCGAGACCTTCAGCCCCTGGCTGATGTCGCGGGTGACGTGGTCGCCGCCCATACGGACGGAATCCGCGTAGATCATGTGTTTCTTGATGAAGATCGACACGCCAGTTGCGCCGCCGCCCATGTCGATGCAGGCGGCGCCCAGCTCCTGTTCGTCCTCGACCAGCGCCGAGATGCCCGAGACGTAGGCAGAGGAGGCGAGCCCCGCCAGTTCCAGGTCGCAGCGTTTCACGCAATGGGCGAGGTTCTGGATCGCCTGCGCCTCGACCGTCAGCATGTGCATGTCGCAGCCCAGCTCGTTGCCGATCTGTCCGCGCGGGTCGATCAGGCCCGAGCGGTGATCCAGCACGAAGTTCACCGGCTGCGCGTGCAGCACCTCGCGCCCCGGTCCGAAATCCGGCACGTCACAGGCGGACAGCACCCGCGCCACGTCCTGTTCGTCCACCGTGGTGCCCAGCACGTCCGACTTGCCCGCAAGACCATAAGAGCGCGGCTCGGCCCCCGAGAAGGCTGCAATGACGTGATCCACCCGGATGCCGGCCATCTTCTGCGCCGCCTGCACGGCGGTGCGAATGGCGCGCTCGGTGGCGCCCATGTCCTGCACCTCGCCGAAACAGACACCGCGCGACCGTGTCGTCGCCGCGCCGATCACGCGAAAGCCGGACTGCCCCGCCAACGAGCCGATGCCATCGTCCGAGGGATCGGTTCCGTCAAAGCGCAACACGAGGCAGGCCACCTTGGACGACCCCACGTCCAGGATGGCCACCACGCCGCGCTGCATCGCCGCGCGCCGCATGTTCCGCATTGCCCTCTGGGACTCGTACAGCTCGATCATTGTTTGACTTCCCTACCCGCCTCGATCGCCTTGATGCGCCGCATCTCCTGCGTGGCTGCATCGGTCATTCGTATCGTCGGCCGCCTTGGCAGCCGCAGGTCCACCGCCACCAGGTCGCGCGCCAGAAGGTCGACGCCCTCCGTCACCGCCATCGCGATCACCTGTTCCAGAACCCGTTCCGCCCCCTGTTCGGGCAGCATGATGCGCTGGCCACGGTCCAGCACCACGTCCCAGCGCCGCGCGCCGATCCGTTCGAACCCGCGCAGCCGGTCGCGGATCGGTCCGGTCAGCGCGTCCATGCGCAGGGCCTCCTCGACGACCAGCGCCATGCGCGCCTGCGCCGCCTCGGCCAGCTTGGCCTCTGCCTCGGAGCGGTCCGCCGCGGGCTTTTTCAGCGCCGCCGCCGCCTCGGGCCGCAGGATGTCTCCCGCAATCACCGGCAAGTCGGCGAAATCGGCGCGATGCTCGGCCTGCGCGACAAAGATCCCGCCCTCGTCCAGCAGGTCCACCCCGGCCGAGGTCCGCCACAGGACCACCGGCTGACGCTGCACCACGTCCACCTGCAGCACCCCGCCCTGGCGCACGCGCAGCTCGGCGGATTTCACCTCGTCCAGCGCGACCACCCGGCGTTGCAGCCGGTCCAGGTCCATGTCGAACGAGCTGATCGGAAAATCGATCGGCAATTCGGCCCGGATCATGTCGATCAGTGCCTCGTCAGCCCCATCGACCACCATCATGCGCACCTGGAACTCGGGGCGGTTCTCGACCGCGGCCCGCACCTCCGAGATCATCAGGTTGAAATCCTCGCGGTTCTCCTCGACCGAGAACCAGGCCGCCCCGGCACCCAGGCACAGGGCGAACGGCAGCAGCACCCGCAGCGAAAAGCGAAAGAACGGCGTCAGCATCAGCCGTTCGATGCGGTATTTCAGCCGCGATGCCCCCGGGTCCAGCCGCGCCATCTGCGGATCGTCGCCCTCGCGGAACTCTAGCGATCGCATGAGGCATCCTCCACCATCCAGGCGCAGAACTGGCCGAAGGTCAGGCCGATCAGCCCGGCGTGCTCGGGCGACAGAGAGGTCGGCGTCATGCCCGGCTGCGTGTTGGTTTCCAGCAGGATCAACCCATCGAGGCCCCGTGCCTCGTCCCAGCGGAAATCGGTCCGCGTCACGCCCCGGCAGCCCAGCGCCCGATGCGCGCGCAAGGCGTAGTCCAGGCAGGCCTCAGTAATCTCCTGCGGGATCTCCGCCGGGCAGACATGGCGCGATCCGCCCGCCTTGTATTTCGCGTCGTAATCGTACCAGCCGTCGGTGACGATATCCGTCACGCCCAGCGCCCGGTCGCCCATGACGCTGGTCGTCAGCTCGCGCCCGGGCACAAAGGCCTCGACCATGACCACCTCGGGCATGGTCGCGTCCAGCACCGGCGGGCCGTTGGCCTCTTCGTGCACAAGGTAGACCCCAACCGAAGAGCCCTCGTTGTAGGGTTTGACGACATAGGGAGGCGCCATGACGTGCCGCGCCTGCACTTCGTCCCGGCCCGCCAGCAGGCTGTCCGCCACCGGCAGCCCGGCGCTGCGGTAGACCTCCTTGGTCTTTTCCTTGTCCATCGCCAGCGCCGAGGCCAGCACGCCGGAATGCGTGTAGGGGATGCGCAGCCATTCCAGCATCCCCTGGATACAGCCGTCCTCACCCCAGCGCCCGTGCAGGGCGTTGAACACCACGTCCGGCGCGGTCTCCTGCAAGCGCGCGGCCACGTCCGGCCCCGCGTCCAGCTCGATCACCTGATAGCCTTCGCCCCTCAAAGCGGCGGCGCATTCCCGTCCGGAAACCAGCGAAACCTCGCGCTCTGCCGAGGGTCCGCCCTTTAGCACCACCACTTTCGGGAGTGTCCTGCTCGACATCCCCAAAACGCCTCAACTGCCCTGGGGGCCTTGCCCCCAAATTATGAACGAGGGGCATTGCCCACGTTCCACCGCGCGGGGTTCACCCCCGTCGCCTTTTTCTGCCGCGGATCATCCCGCAAAAACTGGTGCAACCTGCCTGTGGTCGCCGGGCCCTGCTCTTGATCTTGTCGTTTAACGGAGGCCCAAATCAGCGCGCCGGCTCACCGACCCGCATGATTTCCCAGTGTAACTCTATTCCAGAGTGTTGGAAAACCTTTTTTCGCACTTCCTCCCCCAGCCCTTCCAGCTCTGCCGCCGTGGCGCCGCCAGTGTTGACGAGGAAGTTGGAATGCTTGAGCGACATCTGCGCCCCGCCCATCGTGGCCCCGCGCATCCCGGCCTCGTCGATCACCTTCCAGGCCTTCAGGTCATGGGTATCGTCCGCTCGGCCCGTCGAGGAAAACCCCGCCGGGTTGCGAAAGGTGCTGCCGGCGGTGCGGTCCTTGGTGGGCTGGGTCTCATCACGCTTTTTCAACTGCGCGTCCATGCGCGCAGCCAATTCCTCGGGATCGCCCTGCAGCCCCTCGAACACCGCCTCGACCAGCACCCAGCCCTCGGGCAACTCGCTCTGCCGGTAGGCCAGGTTCAACTCACCCGCCGGGATCGTCACCAGTTCGCCCGCACGCGTGACCGCCCGCACCTCGACCAGGTGATCGGCGACATAGGTGCCATAGCAACCCGCGTTCATCCTGACCGCGCCGCCGATGCTGCCGGGGATCGTGCGCAGAAAGGTCAGGTTCACCCCCGCCTCTGCCGCCCGCCGGGCCACATGCGCATCCAGCGCCGCCGTCCCCGCCGTCACGCGCGCGCCATCGACCGAAATCCCGTTGAACCCCCGCCCCAGCCGGATCACCACCGCCCTCAGCCCGCCATCCCGGACGATCAGGTTGGACCCCACGCCCATCGGAAAGACCGGCACCTCTGCCGGAAGATCCGCCAGGAAGGCCTGCAGGTCGTCCAGGTCGGCGGGTTGAAACAGCCAGTCCGCCGGGCCGCCCACGCGCAGCCAGGTCAGTTCACTCAAGGGACGGCCCGGGGTCAGCCGGCCGCGCGGTTCGGGAAGCTCTGTCATGGCAAAGGTGCTAGGCCGCGCCGCGACGTTCCGCAAGGGGTCAGCTGCGCTCGGCCGCCGCCTCGGCCTTGTGCCGCCGGGCCAGACCGATCAGCGCACCAACCCCCAGCCCCACGAGGGCCGGCAGGACCCCCAGCATCAGCCCAATGCCATAGCCCAGCGCGTCCCAGCCCTCGCTCGCCATCTGCATGCGGTAGATCAGCCAGCCGCCAGCGCCGGTCAGGACCAAGGCCAACACCACCGCCGCGGCCCCCATCCCGAACCGCAAAAGCGCCCAGCCAAGGCCAAGCGCACCCAGCGCCACGAGGGCGGGTATCAGGTAGATCATCGGTCAGCTCCTCCGGTATGGCGA
Source organism: Mameliella sp. LZ-28 (assembly GCF_012274245.1). NCBI lineage: Bacteria > Pseudomonadati > Pseudomonadota > Alphaproteobacteria > Rhodobacterales > Roseobacteraceae > Antarctobacter > Mameliella sp. LZ-28. The sequence goes on from NZ_JAANYX010000037.1 coordinate 238,547, forward strand.
CAGTCTCGCCATCTCCGGCGCCGCAGACCAGTCAGAAGCGCCCTACCTTGCGGTCTGCCGCACCCAGCGCAACAGGTAGCGCAGCGGCCAGCGCAGAATGCTCATGCCCGCGAACAGGACAAAGAGCCCGACCCAGGGTCCGTTCTGGTAGGTGACATAGCCGACCAACGGGATTCCCAGCGCGATCAGCACATAAGCGCGCGTCCAGTGATTGTCGCGCGACGGTATCATCGCAAGCACATTGGCCAGCACGGCCCAGGCACAGGCGAGGATCAGCGATAATGACATTGTCTGCCCTCCGTGCCCCCCAGAGGTGCCTATAGAATGCGCCAGCCGCGCGATCCGCACAACCCCTGCGATAGATGCAATTGCAGAAAAAGGCCTTCGGAGCTCCTAGAACCCCAGCCAGCGCAACGCAAGCTCGACAAGTTTCTGGAAATGCGGCGAGGCTTGGATCACCGGAATCGCCTCCAGAACTTCCTTTGTTCCGACGATTGTTGCCGCGCCACCACCAACCACATATCCGGCAATCTTTGCAATCCGCAGCGTGCGGCTGACCAGCCGGTAGGTCGCTGGTTTGCGCTCTTCCGCAGACGCGGCTGGATCGGAAGCAATCTTCGCATCCCGAGGCAGAGCCGTGGCCAAATGCCCTTCCAGTGCCGGGCCGATCTCCTCTACAGCGGCACCTACATCTCGAGGGTGCTCAAGGAAAACATCGTTTCCGGCCAACGCATTCCGGGCCGCCACGACAGACTGGGTCTGCGGATCATTGCCATAAAGATCGGCGCCCGCGTCGCGCAACCGGTTTCTGTAGTCTGTCAACACAGGATCTTTCTCGAGCGGCGGCAGGTCACCGATCTCGCACCGAAGCACCAACCGGCCGGTCGCAGAAGCACATGCATCGAAAAGCTCCAATGGCAAACCCGGCGTCACTTCCAACGCGGCTTGCAGCATCGCCAGATCAGCCTCCAGGGCCGTGTATTGGTTGCTCCCATCCAATCGGATGATGGAAATCGCCCCCGCCACCTTGCGCGCGGCATAGTCGAAAAGCGCGCCGTCTATACCTGAATCGGGGACGAGGATCAGCGCCCCGCTATCCAGGTTACCTTCCACGCGCTCGGCGTTCGGCGTCGCCGCGATCACCTCATCCAGACGGTCCTCGGCTGCTCTTTCCGTGTTGAAGGCATCCTCAATCTCGGCAATCCGCGCCGCCACCTTGTCCGGGTCTTTCCAAGTCTCCTCGTCGACCCCCTTGACGATGGCCAGTTGCAACTCCGGGTCCAGCGGCTGCCCACTCTTCGCCCCCTCCCACCAGCGCCGCCAGAAGTCCCAGCGGTCAGGTGGATCACCGTCCCAGATAGCCAGCATGTCCCGCTCCATTGAGCGGAAAGGTTTGGGCGAGTGATCGGGCCAATACCACAAGGGGCAGGTCGACAGCTTCTCACCCTCTTCCAGAGATCGCGCATCCCATTTCGTTGCTGATAGAATTGACCGACTTTCGTCCAATTGTTCAGCAGTCCGTATGACACGCGCAACTGTCTCAATACTCGCGCCCCCAACAAGTTGCACGGCTTGATACCCAGATTGTATTGCGTCGGCAGCCGCTGACGCCCCGCTACCGGGGCTATTCCTACCGATGTTAAGAGTGCTGGCCCAGATGTCTGCTGCGGAATCATCAGCGGCAACCGCGAAACCAACAAAGTCGACGTTGGGAGCGTGACTGGCTAAATGAGATACCAAAGCGCAGCGCAACAGCGGGAGCACTGTCCAATCACGTTTCCGCGCCCAATCCTCCCCCATCGCCGCGCCCCAGACCGGCAGCACCCGCAGCGCCGCCCGATGCGCGATCACCACGGCATCCCGCCGCGGCCTTCCCCTTAGCCAAGCCTCCAGCGTTTCCCGGTCCTTGATGTCCTCGGCCTTCATACCGCCAGCTTCATCACCCCGGCGCTGAACCGCAACGGCAAATCCCCACCCCCAGCTTCTTTGGGCAGAAAATACCTCTGGGGGAGTCTCGCCTCGCGAGACGGGGGCATGTTCAAAGCATGCCTCTGGCATGACGCCCGCCCCAAACAAAAACGGCCCCCGAAGGGGCCATTTTCAATACCGCGTAGGGCGGGGATTACCCCGCCGCCAACCGCTTCGGCAACCCGTTCGCCCAGGCAGAAATCGTGCCCGCGCCGAGGCAGACCACCATGTCGCCCGGCATCGCCTGTTCGCGCACCAGGCGTTCGAGGTCGTCCTCGTCGCGGATCGCGCGGGCGTGGCGGTGGCCGTGGCGCACCAGACCGGCGACAAGATCGTCGCGCGTGGCACCCTCGATGGGGTCCTCACCGGCGGCAAAGACCTCGGCGATGGCCACCACGTCCGCCTCGTTGAAACACGAGCAGAACTCCTCGAAGTGATGGTGCAGGCGGGTGTAGCGGTGCGGCTGGTGCACGGCGATCACCCGGCCCTCGCAGGCCTGCCGCGCGGCCTTCAGCACGGCGGCGATTTCCACTGGGTGATGGCCGTAATCGTCGATGATCGTCACGCCGTTCACCTCGCCCACGCGGGTAAAGCGTCGGTTCACGCCGCCGAAACCGGCCAGCGCCTCGCGGATCTCGTCGCCGCTCATCCCAAGGTGCCGCGCCACGGCCACCGCCGACAGGGCGTTCGACACGTTGTGATCGCCCGGCATCGGCAGGGTGCAGCCCTCGATCTTGTCACCCGACTGTTGAAAGACCACGTCGAAATGCGCCACGCCCGCCTTGTAGGTCAGCCCCACGGCGCGCACGTCCGCCTGCGCGTTGAACCCGTAGGTCATCACGCGGCGGTCGGTCACGCGACCAACCAGCGCCTGCACCTCCGGGTGATCGGTGCAGCAGACCGCCAGTCCGTAGAAGGGAATGTTCGACACGAAGTCGTAAAAGCCCTGCCGCAGGTTCTCGATCGTGCCCCAGTGTTCCATGTGCTCGGGGTCGATGTTGGTCACGATGGCGATGGTCGCAGGCAGGCGGTTGAAGGTGCCGTCGCTCTCGTCGGCCTCGACCACCATCCATTCGCCCTGCCCCATGCGCGCGTTGGACCCATAGGCATGGATGATCCCGCCGTTGACCACGGTCGGGTCGAACTTGCCCGCGTCCAGCAGCGTGGCGACCATGGTGGTCGTCGTGGTCTTGCCATGCGTCCCGGCCACGGCGACGTTGGATTTCAGCCGCATCAGCTCGGCCAGCATCTCGGCCCGGCGCACGACGGGCAGGCCCCGGCGGCGCGCCTCGTCCAACTCGGGGTTACCCGGCTTGATCGCCGAGGAAATCACCACCACCTCGGCCTTGTCCAGGTTCTCGGCCCGCTGGCCTTCGAAGACATGGGCGCCCAGCTCTTCCAGCCGCCTGGTGATCTTGGAGGCCTTCAGGTCGGACCCCTGCACCTTGTAGCCGTGGTTCAGCAGCACCTCGGCGATGCCCGACATGCCGATACCGCCGATGCCCACGAAGTGAATCGCACCCACGTCTCCGGGCAGTTTCGTCGCCCCCGTCATGCAGGCCCCCCGCTCAAGCTCCAGATCCTTCATGTCCCGCCTCTCCTTTTTCGAGGTTATTCTTGTCTTGTCCCCGTAGCGCTGCCGCCATCGTTCTTGTCACCCGGCCTGTCGTGCCGGCCCCGCTCATTCTGTCGTCATCCGTCCCGCGGCCAGTTCCTCGACCAGCCAGGCCAGGTGCTCCGCCGCTTCGGGTTTCGCCACCGACAGTGCCCCGCGCACCATCTGGATCGCCCCGGATTCATTCGACAGGATCGCGTGGATCGACTCCGTCAGGCTTTCGATGGTCAGCTTGCTTTCCGGGATCCGGATCGCCGCGCCCGCATCCACCAGCGCCTGCGCATTGGCCACCTGGTGATCGCCCGTCGCATGCGGATAGGGGATCAGGATCGAGGGCCGCCCGATCACCGCGATGTCTGCCACGCTCGACGCCCCCGAGCGCGAGATCACAAGCTGCGCCTCGCTCATCCGGGCGGGAACGTCGTGAAAGAAGGGCTGCACATCCGCCGTGAGCCCGTGTTCGGCATAATAGGTCGCCACGCGCTCCTCGTCCTCGTCGCGGGCCTGGTGGCTGACGCGCAGGTTGCCCACCATGTCCAACGGCAGCGCGGCAATCGCCGGCGGCACCACGTCAGACAGCGTTCGCGCCCCCTGCGATCCGCCGATCACCAGGATCGACATCGGATAGGGCCCGGGCGCGATATATCCCGCCCCGGCCCGTTCGGCCACGGCGCGGCGCACCGGGTTGCCTGTGTGGATGCCCTCGACGCCCTCGGGCAGATCCGTGGGCCAGGTGCCGCAGGCCATGACATTGACGCGCGTCGCAAACCAGGTGTTCACCTTGCCCAACACGCCGTTCTGTTCGTGGATCATGCGCGGCAGCTTCAGCAGCCAGGCAGCGGTCAGGGCCGGCACGCTGGGATAACCGCCAAAGCCCACGACCACGTCGGGCCGGTCGCGCCGCATTCCGAAAATCGCCGACACCACGCCAGAGGCCAGGCGGAAGGGCACCGCCAACTTGGCCAGCGGCCCGCCCCGGTCGAAGGTCGCGGCCGAGACCTGCTCGATCTCGACCCCCTCGGGGAAGGCGCCCGTATACCGGGCGCCGCGCGCGTCGGTCGACAGCTTGACCCGCCACCCGCGCGCCAGCATGATTTCCGCCAGCGCCTGGGCGGGGAACATATGGCCTCCGGTCCCGCCGGCGGCCATCACCAGCAAAGGCTTGCGCTCGCCCATATTCCTGTCTCCGTCATCGATCCACGCGCCGATATAGCATCCGCGCGCGATCGTCCATGACAAGGGGAATACCGGCAGGTTCCTGCCAATGCCGTCCTCATCCGCGCGCCCGCCCCCGCAGGATGTCGCGGATCTCGCCCTGGGGGCGTGTCCGGGTAAAGGCCAGCAGCATCCCCACCGCGATGCCCCCCGCGATCAGCGACGAGCCGCCGTAGCTGACGAAAGGCAGCGTCATCCCCTTGGCCGGCAACAGGCGCACCGCCACGCCCATGTTGATCATCGCCTGCACGCCGAACATGGCCGCAAGGCCGGTGCCCGCCAGCCGGATAAAGGGATCGCGTTCCCGCATCAGCCGGATCAGGCTGCGCATGACGATGGCGGAATAAAGCGTCAGGATCGCCAGCACCAGGATGAGCCCGTATTCCTCCGCCGCCACTGCGATGATGAAATCCGTATGCGCGTCCGGCAGGCTCCATTTCACCTGGCCCTCGCCGACACCGACACCAAAGAAACCGCCCTCGCGGATCGCGTTCTCGGCATAGCCCAGCTGCGAGGTCGGATCGACCTCGGGGTTCAGGAACCCGTCAAAGCGGCGCTGAAAGTGCTCGGAGTAATTGTAGGACACCATGCCCGCCAGCACCACCAACCCGGCCAGCCCGACCAGCAGCAGCATCGGCGCGCCGCCGACGAACCACATCACGCCCCAGCCAAAGAGGATCAGTGCCGCCTGGCCGAAATCCGGCTGCATCGCCAGCATCAGCACGATGCTGACCATGATGACAAAGGAATAGCTCCGCCCCGGGGGGCCGCCCAGCTCCTGCCCCGCGGCCATCAGCCAGGCCGTGACGATCACGAACAGGGGTTTCAGGAATTCGGAGGGCTGGAGACTGGCAAAGCCAAGGCTGTACCAGCGCACCGCCCCCTTGCCGAAATCCGTCCCCAGGAGCGGCAGAAAGGCCAGCGCGATGAAGGCCGCGAAGAACCCCAGCACCGCAAAACGCCGCACCATGACCGGCCCCATCATCGAGACCAGAACCATGGCCACCAGGGCAAGACCGCCGAAAAAGGCCTGTCGCTGCACGTAGTAGAAAGGCGGCAGCCCGATCCGTTCGGCCAGCGGCGGCGAGGCCGCAAGCCCCAGCAAAAGGCCGATCCCGAACAGCATGAAAATGCAGGACAAGGTCCACTTGTCCACAGTGCGCCACCACTTCGGCAACACAGGCTCGCCACCCTTCACGGGCACCGTGCCGTAAACCATCTCTGTCATCTGAACACCGCTACTGCCTCGAACCGCCCGGTTTGTCCCGGGTCTGACGGCCAGTATAGCGCAGATTTTCCGAACAGGCCAAAGGAATCCGGCGGCTCCTAGGACGATGTGCCCCGGTCGCCACGCGTAGGGCGGGGTTTACCCCGCCGCCCCTCTCAGAACCGCGGGCGCCATTCCACGTCCTCGCCGCGCCGCGCCTTTTCGCGGGCCTCTTCCAGCCAGGTCAGGTGGTTGCTGCGCTCGCGCAAGCGGCGCTCGCGCTCTTCCCGGTCGCGCTGGTCGATTTCTTCCAGCGCCTGCACGTCCCAAGGAGAAACCAGCCCCGCCACCACCTGCCCGCTGCGGGTGATCAGGAAACGGTCGCCTATCATCTCCAGCTTGCGCAGGTAGCGCGCCATCTCGGCGCGGAACACCCCGGCGGGCAATTCGGTGGCCCGGAACATCATGATCGGTTTGCGTGTCATGCCGTGACCCTGCCCCGAAGGTGATTAACGCGCCCCTTTCTCACCGCGCGCTGCTCGGTTAAGAGCGCGTTACCGCTTTGTACAAAATGCGGAAATCGACGTACAAAACGTACAAAACGTACAAACTCCGGACCCCCATGCACGTCACCACTTTGATCCTTGGCGCCGGCGCCGCCGGCATGATGGCCGCCGCCTGTGCCGGGCCGGATGTGCTGGTCGTGGACCATGCGAAAAACCCCGGCGAAAAGATCCGCATCTCCGGCGGCGGGCGTTGCAATTTCACGAATATGTATTGTGATTCCAATGCCTTCCTTTCGGAGAACCCGCATTTCTGCAAATCCGCCCTGGCCCGCTACACGCAGTGGGATTTCCTCGACCTCGTCGGGCAGTATGACATCGCCTGGCACGAAAAGACGCTGGGACAGCTCTTTTGCGACGGAAAATCCACGCAGATCGTGGACATGCTGTTGAAAGAAATGGAGAAATCCGGCGCACAGCTCTGGCTTCGGACCCAGATCAAGGACGTCCGCCATGCCGGTGGCCGCTTTGTCACATCGCTTGAGCGCGACGGAAAACCCATTGAAATCACGTCGAAAAACCTGATCCTGGCCACGGGCGGCAAGTCCATCCCCAAGATGGGCGCCACGGGGATTGCCTATGACATCGCCCGCCAGTTCGGCCACGACATCACCGAAACCCGCCCCGCACTGGTCCCCCTGACCTTCGGAGACCGCTTTGCACCGCTTGCTGGCGTTTCGACCAATACGTTGGTTTCAAATAATAAAACCAGCTTCGAAGAGGCGCTTCTTTTCACCCATCGCGGGTTGTCCGGCCCCGCCATCCTGCAGATTTCAAGCTATTGGCACGAGGGCGAAGAGATCACCGTCAACCTCTTGCCTGGGCGGAATTTTCCCGAAATCCTGAAGGCCTGCCGCCAGACCGAGGGCCGCCGCGCCGTGACCACGGAGCTGGCCACGCATCTGCCTGCACGCCTCGTCGAGTTTCTGGGTCAGGACATTGATCTAAAAGGGAATATCGCCGATCTCTCCGACGCCCGCATCGACGCTTTGTCCGACAGTCTCACCGCATGGCGCCTGAAACCCACCGGCTCCGAAGGCTATCGCACCGCCGAGGTCACGCTGGGCGGTGTCTCGACCGAGGGGGTCGACTCCAAGTCCATGATGTCAAAGCATCTTCCCGGCCTCTACGTGATCGGAGAGGCGATCGACGTGACCGGCTGGCTGGGCGGCTACAACTTCCAGTGGGCCTGGGCCTCCGGCGTGGCGGCAGGCCGCCACATTGCCGCATAAGCCCCTTTATTCCTTGGCCAATTCCGCTTCTACACAGGCGATGAAATCCTCGCCGCGCTTCTCGAAATTGTCGTACTGATCGAAACTCGCGGCAGCCGGCGCCAGCAGCACCACCTCGCCCGGTTCTGCATCCGCCGCTGCACGGGCCACGGCCGTCGCCATGTCACCGCAGATTTCGACATCCGTATCAACCAGTTGCAACGCAAAGCTCTCGGGCTCGCGCCCGATCACATAGGCCCGGGACACATGCGCCAGCCCCGGCTGCAATGCCTCCAACCCGCCTTCCTTCATCAACCCGCCACAGACCCAGCGTACCTTTGGGAAGGCCAGCAGCGCTTTCAGGGCAGAGTCCACGTTTGTGGCTTTGGAATCATTGACATAGGTGACGCCCTTCGCCTCTCCCACCCGCTGAGAACGGTGCGGCAACCCGGTGAAAGTACGCAAAGCCGCCTCGATCTCGCGCGGGCCAAGACCCAGGCTCCGGCAAGCGGCAAAGGCAGCGCAGGCGTTCTGGTGATTGTGCGCCCCAGGCAAACCGGCGATGTCACGCAGGTCGATCGAAGCCACCTGCCGCCCCTTGCGCCATTCGGACAGAAACCCTTTGCGCGCAAAGACATACCAACCCGGACCCGAGAGCTTCTGACCGCTGGCCACCCGGATCACCCGGTCATCTGCGCGCCCCTCGGAGAGCTGACCGGCCAGGTAGGCACCTTCGATCTCGTCAACACCGATCACGGCCCGGTCCGGCCCGCCCTCGGCAAAGAGCCGGCGCTTAGCCGCGAAATAGCCGCCCAGCCCCGCGTGACGATCCAGGTGATCGGCAGAAAAATTCGTGAAAACAGCGACATCCGGCGTCAGGCTGCGGGCAAGATCGGTCTGGTAACTGCTGAGTTCCAGCACCACGACACCGCCATCCCCCGGCGGGTCGATGTCCAGCACGCCCCGCCCGATGTTGCCCGCCAACTGGCTGTCCCGCCCGGAGGCGCTCAGGATATGGTGGATAAGCGCCGAGGTCGTCGATTTTCCGTTCGACCCGGTGACCGCCACCACCTTTGGCGGCTGGTCATAGCTGTCCCAGCCATGCCCCAGGCTCCTGAAAAACAACCCGATATCGTTGTCGACCGGCACACCGGCCCGCAGCGCCGCAGCAATCGCCGCGTTGGGCTGTGGGTACAGATGCGGGATACCAGGCGAAGTCACCAGGCAGGCCACGTCGTCAAAGGCCTCCTCGCGGTCCAGCCGCCGCGACTCGAATCCTTCGGCCTCTGCCCGCTCCCGGGCCGCCGTCGTGTCATCCCAGACCACCACGCGCGCGCCACCTTCGCGCAACGCCCGCGCTGCAGACAGGCCGGATCGGCCCAGTCCCAGCACCGCGACAATAGCACCGTCAAACCCGCGTACCGGGATCATGCGCCCACTCCCGTCACTTCAATTGAACCAGCCAAATAGCTGGAGTCCCTCAACGAACCTTTAGCGTCGCCAGGCCGATGATAGCCAGGATCAGCGAGATGATCCAAAAGCGGATCACGATGGTCGGCTCGGCCCAGCCCTTCTTCTCGTAGTGGTGATGGATCGGCGCCATGAGGAAGACACGCTTACCCGTGCGCTTGAAGTAGAGCACCTGGATGATCACCGACAGCGCCTCGACCACGAAAAGCCCGCCCACGATGGCCAACACGATCTCATGCTTGGTCGCCACGGCAATGGCCCCCAGAGCCCCCCCCAAAGCCAGCGAACCGGTGTCGCCCATGAAGACAGCCGCCGGTGGCGCGTTATACCACAGGAATCCCAGCCCCCCGCCGACAACTCCCGCAGCGAACACGAGAATTTCCCCTGTTCCGGGCACATAGTGCACATCCAGATATTCGGTGAAATCGACCCGGCCCACCGCGTAGGCGATCACGCCCAGGGTCGAGGCAGCGATCATCACCGGCATGATGGCCAGCCCGTCAAGACCGTCGGTCAGGTTGACCGCGTTGGCCGCTCCCACGATCACGATCATGGCGAAAGGGATAAACATGTAGCTGAGATACAGCAGCGTGTCCTTGAAGATCGGGAAGGCGACGCTGTAGGTCAGTTCCTGGGGATGATAAGCCGAGGCCCAGAAGCCCGCGATCCCCGCGATGATGAAGCCCAGCAAAAGGCGCAACTTGCCCGACAGGCCGGCTGTGTTCTGCTTGCTGACCTTGGCGTAGTCATCTGCGAACCCAATGGCCGCATAGGCCACGGTCACGAAAAGAACCATCCAGACAAAGGCATTGTCCAGCCGCGCCCAAAGCAGGGTCGAGGTCACCAGTGCGCCGATGATCAGCAACCCGCCCATCGTCGGGGTGCCCGCCTTGACGATATGCCCCTCGGGACCGTCATCGCGGATCGGCTGGCCTTTGCCCTGCCGCTTGCGCAGCACGTTGATCAAGGGGCGCCCAAAGAGAAAGCCAAAGATCAGCGCGGTCAGAAAAGCCCCGCCGGCGCGAAAGGTGATATAGCGGAAAAGGTTGAAGGCGTCCCCGCCGTCACTGAACTCTGTCAGCCAGAAAAGCATGGCCTGTCCCCTTACCCGTCCAAGTCCGGTGTCGCTTGGCGCAATTTGCGAATGGCGTCAACTACGCGCCCCACCCCCATCGAGAGCGAGCCCTTGGCCAGAACCACGTCCCCGGCATCCAGATCGCGCGCGACCCGTTCCGCCATCTTGTCGCTGGTCTCGGTCCAGTGGCCGCGCTTGTCCGCCGGCAGTTCACGCCAGAGGTGCTGCATCAGCGGCCCGATGCAATGCACCATGTCGATCCGTTGCAACGCCGGGTTGCCGGCAACGGCGCGATGCAACTCTACCTCGCCGGAGCCCAGTTCCTTCATGTCGCCCAGGTAGGCGATGCGGCGCCCTCTTGCGACACGCCCGACATCATGGCGTGGCTGGGCCGCTGCCAGCACCTCGAGCGAGGCCGCAAGCGAGGCCGGGTTCGCATTATAGGCATCGTCGATCAACTCGACACTGATCCGCGCATCGACCGGATCCAGCATGATCTTTTCGCGCTGGCCGCGTCCCGCCCCGGGATGCCATTGCCCCAGCCCCATGACCGTCACCGCCGGGTCCAGTCCCAGCGCATCGGCCACGGCCAGAACGCCCAGGGCGTTGACCGCAAAGTGCCGCCCAGGGGCCATGACCTTGAAAAGACGCGGTTCCGTACCCGCACGCCCGATGGCCACGGTACAGGCGTCGCGCACAGTGACGCGGTACAGACGGTACTGGTTGCAGGCGCGCTCACCAAAGCTCACCGACCAGCGGCGCCCCTCCTCGGCCTTTGCCCGCAGGATCGGGCTGACCGGCAGATCGCCGTTGAAGATCGCGGTTCCGTAGGGCTCCAACCCGTCGAAGATCGAGGCCTTTTCATGCGCGATGCCCTCGATGTTCTCGAAGGCGGCCAGGTGCGCGGGGGCGACCGTGGTGATCAGCGCCACATGCGGGCGCGCCATCCGCGCCAGGGGGGCAATCTCGCCCGGGTGGTTCATGCCGATCTCGATCACGGCAAAATCCGCGTCACGCGGCATCCGTGCCAGCGTCAGTGGCACGCCCCAATGGTTGTTATAGCTCTTCTCGGCCGCGTGGACGCTGCCATGCGCATCCAGCGTGGCGCGCAACATCTCCTTGGTCGAGGTCTTGCCCACGGACCCGGTGACCGCCACGACCTGCGCCCTTGTCCGCGCACGGGAGGCTTTGCCCAAAGCTTCAAGTCCTGCCTGCACGTCATTGACAAGCAAGAGTGGCGCGGAACTGTCCACACCCTCGGGAACGCGGCTGACCAGGGCCGCCGCCGCGCCCTTGTCCAGCGCCTGTTGCACGAAGTCATGCCCGTCCCGGGCGGCCTTGAGCGCCACAAAGAGGTCGCCGGGTTGCAGCGTCCGCGTGTCGATGGACACGCCCGTCGCCGTCCAGTCACAGGGCGTGTCACCCCCCGTCGCGGCAACCGCCTCGGCAGAGGTCCAGAGGGCTTCGCTCACAGGCCCCTCCCGTCCAGAGCCGCCACTGCGACACTGGCCTGTTCGACATCGTCAAAGGGATAAACCGTATCGCCGATCGTCTGGCCGGTCTCATGCCCCTTGCCACAGATCAGCAGCGCGTCGCCCGGTCCGAGGCCGTCGACACCGCGCAGGATTGCTTCGGCCCGGTCGGGCACCTCGAAGGCGTCTGGCGCACCGGCCAGAACCTCGGAGCGGATCGTCGCCGGGTCCTCGGTGCGCGGGTTGTCGTCGGTCACGATCACCGTGTCGGCGTGTTCCGTGGCCGCCATGCCCATCAGCGGGCGCTTGCCCTTGTCGCGGTCGCCCCCGGCGCCGACGATGGCCACCAGTCGCCCCATGACATGCGGGCGCAGGGCCTGGCAGGCGGTCGCCACCGCGTCGGGCGTGTGCGCGTAGTCGACAAAGATCGCCGCGCCGTTGTCGCGCTTGGCCGCCAGTTGCATCCGGCCACGCACGGTGCCGAGCAGGGGCAGCACGTCAAAGACATCCTCGGGATCACCGCCACAGGCAATCACAAGCCCTGCCGCCACAAGGATATTCTCTGCCTGGAAACCACCGATCAGCGACAGCCGCTCTTGGCGGACGGTTCCTTCAAAGCTGAGCCGGATTTCCTGCCCAGTCGCGTCGAAACGCTGCGCCTCCAGGCAGAGGTCGGCGGCCTCACGGCCCACGGTGATGACCTCCTGCCCGCGCGCCCGCGCAATCGCCAGCATGTCGACGCCGCGCGGGTCATCGATGTTGATGACGGCCACGCCGTCCTCGGGCAGGACGCGGGCAAAAAGCCCCGCCTTTGCGGCAAAGTACTCGTCAAAGCTCGCGTGGTAATCCAGATGGTCCTGGGTGAAATTCGTGAACCCGGCGGCAGCCAGGGTCACGCCGTCCAGCCGCCGCTGCGCCAGCCCGTGCGATGAAGCCTCCATCGCGGCATGCGTAACACCGGATTGCGCCGCCCCCGCCAAAACGCGGTGCAGGGTGATCGGCTCTGGCGTCGTGTGTTTCAGCGGCGTCTGCCAGTCCCCCTCGACGCCGGTTGTGCCCACGTTGACAGCGCGTAGACCCAGTTCCTGCCAGATCTGGCGGGTAAAGCTGGCGACGCTGGTCTTGCCGTTGGTCCCGGTGACGGCAACCATCGTGGCGGGCTGCGCGCCGAACCACAGGGCAGCGGTATAGGCAAGCGCCTGGCGCGGATCCTCGGCAATCACCAGCGCCGCGTCCGCAGCAGCCAGTTCCGCGGCGGCAATCCTTGCACCCTCGGCATCGGTCAGAATCGCGCTGGCCCCCATGCGCAGGGCATACTGGATGAATTCGCCCCCGTGCACCCGCGTGCCGGGCAGCGCCGCGAACAGGAAGCCTTCCTGCACTTCGCGGCTGTCCACGGCCAGCCCCGTCACCGTAACGTCACGCCCGCCACGGGCATGAAGCCCCAGTTCCGACAGGCTTTTTGACAGGATCTTGCGTTCCGACGCCATCTCTCGTTTGCCCCCAAGGTCGTTTGCTTGCCCGCCGGCCCCGGCCTGGCGGCACGCGGCGGACGACCTCAGTCCGAGGCCGTCGTCAACGTCTTCACTTGCCCCTTATCATACTCCGGAGGCAAGCCAAGAAGCGGCGCGATCCGCGCGATCATTTCGGCGGCCACCGGAACGGCGGTCCAGCCCGCGGTGCGCCGCGGCTTGGAGCCGGTGGTTTCCACCGGCTCGTCCAGCATCACCACAAGGGCATAACGCGGTGCGTCGGTGGGGAAAAGGGCCGCGAAGGTGGCGATGACCTTGTCCTTGTGATAACCGCCTGTCTTCTTGGGCTTTTCCGCGGTCCCCGTCTTGCCGCCGACACGGTATCCGGGCACCTCGGCAAAGGTGGCCGTGCCCTTTTCGCCGATCACCACCTTGCGCAGCATCCTCAGAGAGGCCTCTGCCACGTCGTCCCGCAGCAGTTTGTCCCCCACACGCGGGCGGTCGCGTTTCAGCAGAGTCGGTTCCACGATGTGCCCGCCATTGCCGATCATCGCGTAGGCCGCCGCCAGGTGCAGCGGCGAGACAGAGATTCCGTGGCCATAGGAAATCGTCACCGCCGACAGGTCCGTCCAGCGCGATGGCACCAGCGGCTTGGCGCCCTTGGCCTCGACGATTTCAAGTTGCGGCGGTTCGAACATGCCAAGATTGCGATAGAACTCCTGCTGACGCCCGCGCCCGATCATCATGACGATCTTGGCCGTGCCCCGGTTAGAGCTTTGCGCAATCACGTCCGTCACGGAAATCGTGCCGTAGTTCTTGCCGTTGAACTCGCCCACCTTGAAGCCCAGCACCTCGTATGGCGGCGACGTGTCGATCATGGTTTCGGGGTGGACCAGTCCCATCTGCAGCGCCTGCGCCACCGTCAGGATCTTGAAGGTCGAGCCAAGTTCGTACAGGCCCTGCACCGCGCGGTTGAAAAGCGGGCTGTCGTCCGGCTGCCCCTCGACCGGCGGGCGGGGCCGGTCGTTGGGATCGAAATCAGGCAGAGAGGCAATGGCGATCACCTCGCCCGTGTGCACATCCATCAGCACACTGGCCGCGCCACGCGCGTTGAGCATCTTCATGCCCGCGTCCAGCACCTCTTCGGTTGCCGCCTGAACCGACAGGTCGATCGACAGCGCTAGGGGGGCGCCCTCACGCGCGGGATCCCGCAGTTCCTCGTCTAGGTATTTCTCGATCCCCGCGGTGCCAACGACCTCGGCCGAGGCTACTCCCTGCCGACCGAAACGCGCACCGCCAAGCACATGGGACGCGATGGCACCGTTGGGGTACAGGCGCATCTCGCGCGGGCCGAACAACAGCCCCGGTTCGCCGATGTCGTGCACCGCCTGCATCTGCTCGGGGCTGAGTTTCTGTTTCACCCACAGGAACTTGCGCTTGGGATCGGTGAACCGGCGCGCAAGGGCCTCGGCCTCCATCTCGGGGAAGATCCTGGCCAGTTCCTCGGCAGCCCGCAGCGGGTCGATCATCTGCTGCGGATGCGCATAAAGGCTATGAGTCGACATGTTGGTGGCCAACACGCGGCCGTGCCGGTCGACGATGTCCGCCCTGCTGGCAATGATCGAGGCACCGCTGGCCTGGGCGCGCGGCTCTTCGGGCTCCGAGGCCGACAACATCCCCATCCGGGCCCCCACCACGCCATAGGCGCAGAGGAACATCATCGCCAGCACCAGCAGGCGGCCTTCGGCGCGCAGGCGCATCCGGTCTCGCATTTCCTCGTGGCGCAACCGGCGGTTCTCGCGCTCGATGGCATCGGGGTTTTCGCCGTTCTGGCGGGCCTCGAGGATACGGGCAAGCGGGCGAAGCGGGATACGGGTCATGGGTTCGTCGCCCCGGCAGAGGTCACGTCGATGGGCTGCGTCAGGTCAAGGATCTGAAGCTGGGGAAAGGCGACCTGGTCGACCTTGGCGAAATGGTTCGGCGTCAACGGCAGCAGGCCCAGCCGGTCAAAATTCAGCTCGGCAAGGTCGCGCAGACGGTCGGGCCGGTTCAGGTAAGCCCATTCCGCCCGCAAGATCGCCAACCGCTCGCGCGCGGCCCCAATTTCGCGTCGGAGGTCGTCGACATGGTCCAATTCCGCCTTGGTGCGGTAGTTCTCATGATAGGCCCAATAGCCGGAGGCGATGACGGCCGCGGCCGCGAGCAGGAACAGAAGGCTGCGCATTTCATCTTCTCCTTGTGGTGGTCGGTTTCATCTGCGGCATGGACAATTCCGCCGCCTCGACGGGCCGCGCGGGGACAGTCGTTCGGCGCCCCACCCGCAGCTTGGCGGATCGGGCACGGGGGTTGGCTGCAAGCTCTTCCGCGTCCGGGCCGATGGCCTTGCGGGTCAGCACCTCGAAAGGTTCCGTGGCTTCGGGCACCTCCGTGGCATAGCGGTTCACATGTTCCTTCTTGCCGCCGTGCAGTTGGAAAAAGCGTTTGACCATTCGGTCCTCGACCGAATGAAACGTCACGACCGCCAGCCGCCCGCCCGATTTCAGCACCCGCTCGGCGGCCATCAACCCCTGCCACAAGGCATCGTATTCGCCGTTCACCGCGATCCGAAGAGCCTGGAAACTGCGGGTGGCCGCATGGGCCTGGCCGGGCTTGGTACGGCCAATAACGCGCTCGATCAGCTCGGCCAGCGGCAAGGTCCGGTCAAAGGGACGGTCCTGCACGATGGCGCGCGCGATGCGGCGCGATTGCCGCTCTTCACCGTAGATATAGAGGATGTCGGCGATGTCCGCCTCGTCCGCCGTGTTGACGATGTCCGCGGCAGTGCGGCCCGCCTGCCCCATGCGCATGTCCAGCGGCCCGTCCTTCATGAAGGAGAAACCGCGTTCGGCCCGGTCAAGCTGCATCGACGAGACGCCCAGGTCCAGCACCACGCCGTCCACGGCCACTGCCGCCTCGTCCATCTGCGCGAAATTGCTTTCGACCAGTTCCAGCCGGTCGCCATAGGCCGCGCCCCAGTCACGCGCCATTTCATGCGCCAGCGGGTCACGGTCAATCCCGATCACCTTGTCGGCGCCCGCCTCCAGCAGGCCACGGGTGTATCCGCCAGCGCCAAGGGTGCCGTCGATCCAGATACCCTCGACCGGCGCAACCGCCTCCAGCAAGGGGCGCAGCAGCACCGGAACATGAGGTGCGCCGCCGTTATGCGCCGCGGGATCACTCACTCAGACCTCCTCGACCTCGTCCAGCCACTCCATTGGATCCTCGGGCAGATCTTCCATCAGGTCGTCTTCTTCGATCGCATCTGTCGGCTGATAGCGGTCCGCCGCCCAGATCTGGAACTTGTTCAGGCTGGCCACCGCGTAGGTTTCGCCATCGATGTCATAGCGCGCCCGCAGCTTGGCCGGGATCACGATGCGCCCGGTGTCGTCGACCGAGGCATTCACCGACCCCGAGGAATAGATCTTGGACAGCACCCGCTTGCGTTCGCCCGATTTCATCGCGTCGATCCGATCCTCGATGCGCTCCATCTCTTCGACCGTATAGCATTCCAGGTAGGGCAGACGCGGATTGCCATAGACCATGACAAAGCCCGGGTTGCCGTTGTCCTTGGAATCCTTTTCCCAATCGGGGTCACCGGCCTCGAGGACACGACGAAAGGAGGCGGGAATGCTCATCCGCCCCTTGCCATCGACCTTCAGTCGATGCTCGCCTCTGAACCTCAGCCTGCGGCTCACTGCCCTCGGCCCCTCAATTCCCCCGTTTGAAACGAAATACGGCGGGTTGATCAGCTGCCATTGATCAACCCGCCGCTTGACCCGCTAAGCGGGTGTCTCCGACTGCGCGCGCCACCTGGGGGGATGTCTGCTCGCCCGCGCGCCGGATCCTTGTTGTCACGATGAGAGCGGATGCCTGTATGAAACCTGCTCTTGTTGTTTTTGTGAGTTCGGTGCCGGGCCTTGGGTGCCCTTGCTTCCGTGTCTCATCGTGTGAGTTAGTGATGCCATGCCACTTCATGGTAATCAATCCCTTTTTGGGGGAAATTGCGGAATGCGAGTGTGGTCAGAGCCTTGAAAATAGGGCGCCACCGATCACACAGGACACAATCTGCGCAAACCTAGAGGATCACAACACACCCAGCACAAGATATAGACAAAGCTGATGGCGAGAAAAATTTCCCCTGCGGTCCCACGAAATCCACGTCAATCGGGCTTTCCGCACCGAGCGACCGCAGGAAGCAAGCGCTTGATGCCTTATTCCCAACGGCGAATCACCCTGAATCGCACCGTATCCATGAGTTTCGGCAGGGTCTTGCCCGCTTGGGCCAGGTTTTCCCATGCCGAGTGCCATCAATTCCCAAACCGGGGTCCAATACGGTTTCTTGCAGGATGCCTGTAGCGTGACGCTGTAGCGTGACTGTAGCGTGACGCTAAGTTTTGCAGTGAATTACACCAAGGTTTACAGCAACGCGGTTTTGACCTTCCGGGGCTGACGCCTTCAAAACCGCGCTCTGGCGGAGGTGTTGAAGGCGCCTTCAACACCCTCTTCATCCCCTGCCTCTTCACCCCCCTTCACCCCCCGATTGTGATGCCCTTCACGCCCGCTCAGAACTGCGCCGCAAGCTCGGCCACGCCGGCGGGCACAGCGGGCCAGATCGGATCACCGCCCGAGGACACCGCATCACGGCCGGCCTGCTTTGTCGCCTCGATCCAGGCCTGCCCATCGGCAAAGGTGGCCTGATCGGCCGGGGTCAGAGCGCCGGCCACCATCGCGGCCAGGAGGCTGGCCTGCGTGTTCTGATCGACCACCGCGAAGATGCGGGCCTGCACCTCGGCCTTGATCGCCTGTGCGCGGCGGGCTGCGGCCTGGGCGGCCAGATCCTCGGCCGTCACCAGTTTGGACAGGTCAACACTCATGCGCTTGCCTCCTCGGCTTCGGTCGCGTCATAGGGCGGCAGTGGCACGGCGCCATCGCTGGCGACCTGCACCGGATCGGGAAAGAGCGTTTCCTGCGGCGCGTTGGCACCGTGCGAGAGCGCCAGCGCGAGGTGCAGCTCGCCGGCGATCCGCGTCACCGGGCCGGCGAGCCAATCCGATGCCACCGCCTCGGCAGGAAGCTGCGCGCCCTCGGGCACGCCCGAGAAATCGAAGGTTTCGCCATCGATCACCAGGGCATCGCCAAGGCGCTCCAAGGTCGGTCGCCCCTCGCGACGGACGGGGGAAAGTGTGATCTGCATTTCTTGCCTCCTCAGTACCAGCGGCCAATGGCGATCAGCGAGGTCGAGATCGCGTCAAGGCGGGCTTGTGCAGTATTCCAAACGGAGAAATTGACCGATCCAGCGGCCCCGGCTGTGGTAGTGGCAAAGCGCGCCTGGTCCTGGTTCGGCGTTGCGCTGGCCTGCGGGGCGGCGGCAAATGCTGCGGGGAAAGTCCAGGTCACAGCCCCCGCGCTGCTGGACGCCAGGCGCACATCACAAATCTGCGTGCCGTCCGCATAGCGGATGTAATTGCCGTTGGCGTTGCTGCCCTTCTCGAGGATCGAACCGGTCGGGGTTCCGCCGCTCTGGCTGACCGTCCCGATCAGGTTGCTGGTCGAATAGACCTCCTCCCAATCCGTCCAGGCGGTCGCCTTGCTGCGGAACTTCATGACCGGCCCCGAGACGCTGTAGAGGATGGCAATCTGCCAGACGTAATCCGTGACCCCACCAAGGGTGGCGCTGCCCGCCATGAGGCCGAATGCACCGCCGAGATCCGGGAACGGGTTCGTGCCAGTCGGGGCGCTTGCGTGTTGACCAGCATAGGCAAAGTAGAAGCCAGAGAGGTTGTGCGCGTCGATGTCGGTTACCACGGGGCCGGCGTCCTCACCGAGGCCGAAAGCCCCGACCTTCATTAGCCGTCCTGCCGTGGAATCGGTCGTGCTCTGGGTCACGGCCGTGCCGGTCAGGGGCACGTCAACTTGCAACGCGGCCGAGGAGAGAAGCGCGCGCTGCACGCCGCCCGTGGCAATCCCGAGCTGGCCCGCGGCCTTGCGGAAAAACCCGGTATTGGTTTCGTCCTCGAAACCGATCCCAGGCGCCGCCGCCGTGCCGTCCCCGAACAGGCCAGAAAGCACCGTGCCGGCATAGCTCGACCATTGCGCGACCGCCGCCGCAAGGGCGTCATAGGCCTGCCGGTAAAACCCCACCACCGGAATGATGGCATAGGCCTGGCCGCTCTGCGTGCTGCCCAGGTAGGCCGGCGAGATCGTCAGCTCGGTGTCGCTGACCACCGCGGTGATCTCGTATTGCTCGCCCGCGCCCTCGAGGGCGAAGGCCTGCCCCACGCGGGCATTCGCCACCCAGGCGGTGCCGCTGCCCGTCACCGTGGCGCTGCCATTTGTTACTGCGACCGTTCCGGTCTTATACCAGCTCATGCTGTTCTCCTGTTTTAAGACTGTTGTGCTTCATCACCACTCGGCGTCCGCGACGGTCAGGGTGAAGCTCGAATAAGCGAAGCCACCGAGGCTGCTGGAACTGGCCATTGAGTGTCGGAATCGTGACAGGGTGAAGCTGGTGCCATCCCACTCGATCAGAGGATAGTACCAGTGTCGCCCGTTGGCTGGTTTGCTGAACGACATGACGCTCGAAAGAGAAACCATCGGGGCGCCAACCGGGGCAGCCCGAGGCGTAAAAGTTACCACCGTGTCGTTTTCGAGTACGTCCTGTACCTCGGCCTGGGAGAATACCCGGAAATCCCGAACGACGATGTTATCCCCGCGGCTATCGTAGAGGACATTTCCAGAGGCATCGAAGGTCTGAATGCCATAGCTCTGGGTCTGGTCAACAGGCGCATTGATCGAGCCGATGCAATATCGCGGCAGGCCGGAGTAACCGTTGGTGTCGTTTGGGCAGATGCCCGACACCTTTCGCGGCGCCGAAGCATCCGGCGGGTCGATCCAGTAGTTGAACGAATGGATAATACCATCCGGTGGCATTTCCCAGAACACGATGTCATCGACATCTGCCGCGTAGGTGTCGGGCAGGTAGTCGTTTCGGGTCTGAATTAATTTCGACCAGCTCACGCCGGTAAAACCGTGCGCCGCGAACC
>NZ_JAANYX010000038.1:0-225035 GCF_012274245.1 Mameliella sp. LZ-28
CGCCATCCATCGAGTAGACGGATTCGAAGGCGACGATCTTGGGCGCGTTGGCGGGCAGCGCCGCCAGCTTGCGGTCCAGGTCCTCGGGGTCGTTGTGTTTCCAGATCACCTTGCGGGCGCGGGAATGGCGGATGCCCTCGATCATGCTGGCGTGATTGGCCGCGTCCGAGAGGATGACCGCATCCGCCAAACGGCTGCCGAGCGTCGAAAGCGCGGCCCAGTTCGAGACATAGCCCGAGGTGAAGAGCAGCGCCGCCTCCTTGCCGTGCAGGTCGGCGAGTTCCGCCTCCAGAGCGACGTGATGCGCATTGGTGCCGGATATGTTGCGCGTGCCGCCCGCCCCGGTGCCGCACTGATCCACCACCTCCTTCATCCGCGCGCGAACCGCCGGATGCTGGCCCATCCCGAGGTAGTCGTTCGAACACCAGACGGTGAGATCCTGCGCACCCCCCACGGCCCGGCGCCGGGCCTTGGGGAAGGTCTCGCAGTCCCGCTCCAGCTCGGCGAAGACGCGGTAGTTGCCCTCTGCCTTGAGGTTGTCCAGTTGGGCAGCGAACAGCGCGTCGAAATCCATCGGTCGTCTCCGGTCTCAATCTTCGGGGCCCGGCCGGGCTGTCCCGGCACAGGCAAATGCCCATGCAGCCTAGGGGCACCGGGCAGCATGGCACAGTCCGGTTTTCCGGAGGTGAACGAGGGGCCCCGCTGTTTCGGCGTGCAAAGACCCCGCCCCTGCCGCTATAAGTGATCAATCCTGACCCATCACGAGGGGCCAAGCCCCGGACTGCCATGACGATCATGATCCCCGCCTGGGTGGATGGCACCCTGCAACCGGTGGAAAAGCTGGAAGCCCACGAACGCGGCCTGAAACACAAGGCCGTGTCAGTTTTTGTCACCCGCGGGGACCAAGTGCTGATCCAGCGCCGGGCCCTGAGCAAGTACCACACACCCGGGCTTTGGGCGAATACCTGCTGCACCCACCCCGACTGGGACGAAACCGCAGCCGCCTGCGCGATGCGGCGGCTGCAGGACGAACTGGGCATCACGGGCGTCGTGCCCCATCACATGGGACAGGTGGAATACCGGGCCGGGGTGGGCGGCGGCATGATCGAACACGAGGTGGTCGAGATCTTTCGGGCCGAAGCGGGGCCCGGGATGACGCTGGCACCGAACCCCGAGGAAGTCATGGACATCCGCTGGGTCCCGCGCCGCGATCTGGAGGCCGAAGTGCGCGAGACGCCGGATCGGTTCACGCCCTGGCTGCGCATCTACCTGGAACGGCATGCGGGCCTGGTCTTTGGCGCAGACAAGGGGGCGGCGGACTGACACCGCGCCCCTGACGTTGTGGCGCCTGCTCAGCGATGCCAGATGGCGGCATATCGGGCCTTGCCGCCGGCCTCGTATCCCGACACATCCACAAGGCGGTATCCCTGACCGACCCACTTGTCGAATTCTGCCTGGTATTGCGACGAGGTCAGATTGTGCCGGGCGACCCAGCCGCCCTTGCCCTTGTCCCAGATGGCCGCAAAGTAAGGCTTGCCGTTCACCGTGTAGCCGTCAACGTGCACCGGGCGATAACCCTGTGCCTTCATCGCGTCAAAGGTCTGCTGGTAGCTGGCACTGCTCATGCCGTGGCGCGCCTGCCAGGCGCTGCCGCCCTGTTTCTTCCAGATCGCGGCATAGCGGGCCTGACCGTTCACCGAGTAACCCGAGACATCCACCAGCCGGTAGCCCTGCCCGACCCACTTGTTGAATTCCTGCTGGTATTTCTGGCCTGACAATCCGTGCCGCGCGACCCAGGCACCGCCCGACTTTTGCCAGAACCCCGCGAACAGCCCGGAGCCGAGGCTCATCGCATCGATGAAGGCCGGGGCATAACCCTTGGCGGTCAGGTTGTCGAAGGTCTGCTGGTAGGCGGGCGCCTGCAGCCCGTGACGCGCAACCCAGGCGCCACCGCCGGATTTCGACCAGATGGCGGCGTAATAGCCCTTGCCGCCCACGCTGTAGGCGTCGATATCGGCCAGGCGATAGCCCTGCGCCTTGTAGGTGTCGAACCATGACTGGTATTGCGCGCTGGTCATGCCATGCCGAGAAACCCACTGCTGGGCCTCGGCTGCGCCGGAGACGGTCAAGGTGACGAGGGCGGCAAGACCCGCCCCTGCGAGGCGATTAATAAAATTCGGTTTCATATCTGTTTCCTCTGAAAATAGCCGGGCGCGGCCCGGTGCGGAAAAACGGGGCAGACTGGTCTGCCAACCTGTCATCCATTGGGCGCCGACGCGCGCGGTCATTCAATTACGGTATCCCCGACCTCAACCGCCGGGGCGCGGTTATCCGCTGTCTTCTCAGTTCCCGGTGGCAGAGAAGTGCTGGTAATCCTTCATCGAGGTCCAGTCGCCGCCCCAGCCCCAGCCGCGTTTCCTGAAGGCTGTCACCACGGCATCCCCGGCAACGATCACCCCCCGGGGCCGTGCGCCCCGTTCTCCCGGATCGTCGTAGTCGACCCCCGCAGAAGGCGAGGTGCGACCGCCGGTGACAAAGGGATTCTGCACCGGGTTGATGTCGATGGCGCGGCCAAGCGCATGTTGGGACAGACGCGAAGTCCCCGCCACGACACGGCAATTGAAGGCGCTTGTGTTGTTGGCCGCCATCGAAAACCCGTCATCTCCGCGAAAGTGATGCACCAGCCGCATGCTCTGGATCGGGTACCCGGCGGCGTGAATATCGGCGAAGATGTCCAGGATGTCCCTGGACACATCGGCGGCAACGATCAGCTCTCCCTGCCGGGTGCGACCCTTGAAATCCACATAGGGCACGGTCAGCAGGCGCAGGTCTTCGCGTGCCGGACACGGCAGGTTCGCGTGCCAGCTGACACCCTGCATCGCGGCCCAGGTGGCATCAGGGATCGGCTGGGCCGTGCCCCGCGCCTGCGCGCCGGCCATCGAGGCCGAACAAACCATCCCCAAAACTCCGGCCCAAAGGATCTTTCGCATCCTGTCTCTCCTGCTCATGTCGCCTCTGCCTCAGGGAAGCCAGCCTGACCGGGCACCGCAAGTCAGATTATCCGTCAGTCACTCGGCCAGGAAATGCCGACTGACGAACCCCGTGTTCCCGTCTGGCGCGACGACCTGGTACCACAGCATGTTCTCGGCAATGCAGCCTTCGGCCCGGCGCCGGACGTCCTCTGATGACGGGTATTCGGTCAGCGCACGGCAGAAATTCAGGCACTCCTGTCCGCGTTCACTGTCACGCAGGGGCAAAAGGCGACCGGTGTCGGGCACCTGCACCCGGTCCGCCAGCCGCACCTGCCCGACGATGGGCGCGCGCAGGCCGGGCGCGGCGCGCAGGTTGACGAATTCATTGACGTTGATGACCCGGGCCGAGGTGCTGGCCAGGCGGCAGTTGTTGAACCCGCCGACAGCGCCACCAGCCGATCCGGGATCCTGCACCGCGCGGAAAAAGGAGCGGACATGGGCGTCATCCCCCTCGGTCCAGACCGGCAGATCCGCGATGGGCGTGTCCGGCGGGTACAGCATGTAGGGAAACGCCTGCCCGCTGATGTCCTGATCGGTTGCGCCGCCGGTGTAAGAGGCCCCGCCCATGTAGCGGACAGGTCCGTAATCTCCGAAGATGCGCAGTTCACAGCGGGCAGAGCCCTCGTAGCGGAACCTGCGGTTGCTGAGGGCGTAAACCGATGTATCGTCGATATCCTCGTAGGTGAAATCGAGCGGCCTCGGCTCCGACTGAAGCGGATAATCGATCAGGCCGGAATCGACGTGCCAGCAGAGATTGCTCAGCGCCTGTTGCGCGTTGTCGGCGGGAAAGGCCACCGGCGCTACCGCGATCTCCCATTGCGCGGCCTGACCGACCGTCTCGACATATGTCATCTCGAAGGGTGGCGTGCCCAGCAACGCCAGGAACAGGGAATCCGGGATCGCTGTGCCCATGTCTGCGCGGTGCCGCAATACCCCCGCCATGCTATCCAGCGCGATGGCATAGGCGGTATCGACCTCGTCACGCGTATAGGCGCGATCCCCCAGCAACAGAGAGGGCGCATGAAAGCCCAGCCTGCCCCGCGGATGCAGCAGCCTGTCGTTGCTATGGGCGCCGCCCGCCTCGGGATGGCGGTAGCGGCCCGCCAGGAAAATGACGGCGCAGGCGCTTTCACAGGCAGCGCCTGCGGGTACGGCGGTGCCATAGGCACGCTCCCCGATCAGGTCGGCCATCGCCAGCGCCTCGCGCAAGCCTCCACCGGGGGAATCCAGGCAGATGCGGCGTCCGACCGGCGAGTAATCGGCGGTAAAGCCAATCTGGTCCAGCAGGGCGCGCAGGGCATCCGCATCCCCCTCCTCGATCTGCCCTGAAATCGAGAGCCTGCACCCCATGACCGCATCGCCACCCCGGGTGATGGTCGCCGCCGAGGCGGGCCGGGTCCCGGTCAGGACATGGAAACAGAAGACGGCAAGGAGGAGGAGGCGAAGCGCGCTGGTCATATCGGGGCTCCTGCTGCGAAATACAGTCCAAAGGCTAGCACGGCTCCGGAATCACACGAAGCCGGGAATGCACAGCGGCGCAGCCGCCAGCGACCCGATCAATCCGCCAGGAACTTGCGACTGACGTAACCGGCGGTGCCCGATCCGTCGCGGATCTCGTACCAAAAGACATTGCCCTCGATGCAACGGTCCACTTGGGCCCGCAGGTCCGCGTCCCCGTTGTCCAGCGCCAGGTTGTTGCAGGCCTTCATGCAGCTGCGCGCCCTGTCACCGCCTTCGGGCGTCCGCAGGTCCTGGGTGGCAATCACCCGCACCCTTTCCCCCAGCGGCACCTGCCGCAGCACCTCGGCCTCGAACCCCGGTCCGCCGCGCAGGTTGACGTATTCGTTGACGTTGACGATCCGCGCCTCAGGGTTCAGCAGCCAGCAGGACCGGATCTCGACTTCGGAGAGTTCCGCGCGCGCAGCCGCCTGGATCGCGGCGAAAAAGATCTGCTCGCCGGTTTCGGCCGGGCTGCGCACCACCGGCAGCGCGGACAGTGGCAGGCGCGGATCGTGGAACATGTAGGGATAGACCTCGCGACGCGAGATCTCGTTGGCTCCCGCGCCATCCATGACAAGGTAGCCTATCCGGTCCAGGGGATCGCCGTCGGCCCGCAAGGTCATTTCGCAATTGGCCGAGTCCTCGGCCCGGAAGCCGCCGCGCGACGTCACCTGTGCCCGGTCCGGCCCAAGGTTGCCAAAGGTGAAAGGCAGGTTGGCAGAGCCATACAGGTAACTGTCTGACGCGCGCTGATCCAGCATGCCGCCGTCACCGTTCAGACAGGCAAACCGCAACGAGGATTCGATGTCCGAGGCTGTCAGGGACACCGGTGCCACCTCGATCTGCCAGCGCGCCGCCTGTTCCACCGTCTCGACGTAACTCATGTCGCTGGCCGGCGTGTTCAGGATCGTCAGGAACAGCGACTCGGGGATGTCCGAGGTGACGCGCAAGACCTCGCCCATGCTGCCCAGGGCCCGGGCATAGGCCGCGTTGACCTCGTCCCGGCTATAGTTGCGGTCTTCCTCCACCAGCGCCGGGGCATGAAAGCCAAGTGTCCCGCGCGGATGCAGGATCCGGTCGGGTATGGCCGCGCCATCGGATTCCGGATGCGAAAAGCGCCCGGACAGGAACAGCAGGGCGCAGGTGCTCTCGCAGGTGGCCCCCTCGGCGATGGCGGTGCCCATGAAACGCGCCTTGACGATATCCGCCATGCGCACCACCTCGATCAGCGAGCCGCCGGGGCTGTTCAGGCAAATGCGCTGCCCCACCGGGCTGGTGCCATCGGGCCAGGG
Organism: Mameliella sp. LZ-28; assembly: GCF_012274245.1. Lineage (NCBI taxonomy): Bacteria > Pseudomonadati > Pseudomonadota > Alphaproteobacteria > Rhodobacterales > Roseobacteraceae > Antarctobacter > Mameliella sp. LZ-28. Next base: position 5,825 of record NZ_JAANYX010000038.1, read on the forward strand.
CATGTCTTCCAGGATCGCTCGCAACGCCTCGGCATCGCCGCTGACGATCTCGCCGTCGATGCGCAACTGACAGCCCATGTCCTGCCCTTCCGACAGGGTGATCTGCGCCGCCTGGGCCATGCCTGCGAAAACCGGAAGGACGGCGGCCATTGCCAGCCGCCACAGCACCTGTGCCATGTTTTGCTCCGTCTGCTCGGACCTTTTGGGTGATTCTAGCACGTCAATGCCATTTTGTGCGCGGGGAATTGCCGATCCGAATCGGATGGCAAGGCTTCGCCGAATCACATCGATGCGCAGGACTGGCACATCCTGCACAGACCCCTGTTTCTTTGGGCAGAAAAATACCTCCGGGGGACGCCGCAGGCGGGGGGCAGAGCCCCCGATACGCGGGCGCAGCCCGCGCCGGTCGCCGCGCATCGCGCGGCGATACCGCCCCTACCGCAACTCGATCGACACCCGCCCCGCGGCCCCCTTGGCGTCGATCACCGACAGGGTCGTAAATCCCGGCCCCGCGAGCGGAGCAAAGAACTCGGGCCTTTGCAGACCGGTCGCCAGCACGGCGCCATCCGCCAGCAGCGTGTAGGGCGGCACACCGCCACGCAGCTTGATCGGTACGCCCAGCCCGGTCGCCGCCAGCCGCGCGCCCTCGGGCGGGAAGGTCAGTTTCAACTCGGCCACCGTGTCGCGCGGCCCGAAACGCTGCAGCGTCTCGGGCAATTGCGCGCGGCTGACCAGCAGCGTCTCAGGCGGCGGCGGGGGCAAGGGTTCGAACCGGCTTTCGACGCGGCCCAGCGCCTCGAACAATAGCGGCGCCGCCAGGTCGCCGCCAAAAGCGCCAGGCACAGGCGTGCCGTCGGGCCGCCCGATCCAGACCCCCGCCACGTGCTGTCCGGTCCAACCCAGTGCCCAGGCATCGCGATGCCCGTAGGATGTGCCTGTCTTGTAAGCCACGCGCCCCGGTGGCCCCGCCGAGGGGGGCGGCAGCAGGTCGGCGAGGATGTTGCCAACCTGCCAGGCGCTGGTGCGGCTGAGAACGCGCTGCGACGGTGCCTTGTCCGGGTCCACTCCGGCCCGCCACCGCAACGGGATCGCCTCGCCGCCTCGTGCCAGCGCCGCATATAGCTGCACCATCTCCTCGAGCGTCAGGCCAACGCCGCCCAAGGCCAGCGCCAGCCCCGGCGCACCGCCCTGCACACCCGGATCGACCATCGCCCGTTCCAGCGCCGCCATCAGGTGCGCCGGGCCCAGCGCCTCTGTCAGGCGGACAACGGGGATGTTCAGAGACAGTTGCAGCGCCCGGCGTACCGGCAGCTCTCCCCGGTATTCGCCGTCGAAATTCTGCGGCGCATAGGTTCCGAACTGGACCGGCGTGTCCAGGATCAGCGTCTCGGGATGGGCCAGTCCGCGGTCGAAGGCCAGCCCGTAAACCAGCGGTTTCAGCGTCGAGCCCGGTGACCTCTGCGCGGTGGTCATGTCGACAAAGCCCTGCGCGGCCATGTCGGTATAATCCTTGGACCCGACCGAGGCGAGGATTTCACCGCTCTGGTGATCCGCAAGCACCAGGGCAACCGACAGCTTTTCACCCCGGCCCGACATGTACCTCCGGGCCAGTTTCTCCAACCCGGCCTGCAAATCCCGGTCCAGCGTCAGGTCGTGGCGGCCCGGTCCCATCGCCACTGCCCGGTCGGCCATGTGCGGGGCCAGTTGCGGCATCGGCTGACGGCCCAGGGGGGCCGGGTCCAGACTGTCGGATTCCGCAGCCTCCATCGGGATCACCCCGGCGCCGGCCATGCGCTGCAACACGCGGTTGCGGGCGTTCCGCGCCGCCTCGGGGTGGCGGTCAGGGCGGCGGCTCTCGGGGGCCTGTGGCAGCGAGACCAGCAGCGCCGCCTCGGCCGGTGTCAGCCGCGCGGGCTCTTTGCCCAGCCAGATCAGCGAGGCGGCGCGCAGCCCCTCGACGTTGCCGCCATAAGGCGCAAGCCGCAAGTAGAGCGCCAGGATCTCTTGCTTGTCCAGGCGCCGTTCCAACGCCAGCGCCAGCCGCATCTGCCGCAGCTTGCCGCGCCATTGCCCCGTGGTGCCGTCCTCCAGCAACCGCGCCACCTGCATCGTCAGGGTCGAGGCGCCCGATACGATTTCTCCATGCCGGATCGCCTGCCCGGCAGCCCGAATCGTGGCGCGCAGATCGACACCGGGATGGCTGTAGAACCGCTTGTCCTCGTAGGCGACCAGCATCTCGAAGAACAGCGGGTCGACCTGGTCCGGAGAGACCTCCATGCGCCAGAGCCCGTTTTCGATCGTGTAGGCGCGCAGAAGATGCCCGTTACGGTCCCGAACCTCAGGCGAGGTCGCGTGAACCAGCACCGGAATCTCCGTGGCGTCGATGAAATCGTCGAACCGGTCGCGCGCGAAGGCCGCCGACCACAGCAGCACGACGAGTACGACAAGCCGTTTCACACATCCGCCTCCCAGAGGCCCGGGTAACGGGTGACAAATCCGTGGGTGTCGACCGACAAATGGGTTTCGAACTCGGTTTCCTGCGCCTCGTAACGCACCAGCCCGCCGCGTTCGCGGGTGTAGGCCTGTGTCAGCGGTGTCACCTGCGGGCCGGGAAAGCGCAGCCAGGCCGATGTCGTCTCCAGCCGCCCGACTTCTGGCACGCGGTTCAAGGGCATCAGGTTGGTCGCGGGGGTAAAGGCCAGGTCCACGTCCTCGGCCCCTGCCAGATCGGGGCGCGGGGCCTCGTTCACGGTCCAGCCATCCTCACCCCGTGCAAGACGCAGCGCGACCGCATCACCGCCGTAGTCGCCGGTGATGTCGGCACTGGTCGTGCACCAGTCCGCGCCGACGCGGATCACGTAGTCCAGCGCGGCCCAGCCGGTGGCATCGCGGAACCGGGCATGACCGACCAGCATCCAGCCCTGGTCAAGCCGCGCCAGGCGGCACTTGTCTTCCCCGTCGCGGTCCAGCGCCCGCCAGTGGATCGTCGCTACCGTCTCGCCGCTCATGGCAGGATCGTCACGCTGCCGGAGGCGGTGACCGCCCGGTATTCGGGCCGGTACATGTCCTCGACCAGCGCCGCCGGGTGGTGGAACGTGCCGGGCGAGACCGCCCGCAGGATATAGGCCAGCTTCAGCGGCTTGTCCGACTCCTGGTTGATGGCGGCCAGGAAACGCTCGGCACGGAACTCGGTGTGTTCGGCGCTGGCCAGTTCCAGCCAGTCGAGCGCCCGGATATCGCCCGAGCGCAGCAGGCTGGGATTGTCGATCTCGAACCCCGCGGGCAGCGCATCGTCGAGGATCAGGCGCGCGCCCGTCTTTTCCGCAGGCTTGATGGTCAGCACGGCGACCATGCGGTCGCCCGCGCGGATCTCCGAAACCGGCTCGCCCTCCAGCGTGAAATACTCGCGGGTCAGCGCATAGCCATACCCCGTCGCCTCGGTCGCGCCCAATGGCTTGCCAAGAGTCGTCAGGGTGATGTCGGTCGGCTTGTCCGAGGTGTTGGTCAGGCTCACAGGCTCCAACCCCTCGGCCTCGATCCGGCGCACGAAGGGACCGGACAGCGGCTCTCCATTCAGGGCAAGCCCGGAGACGGTCGGATCCTGCACCATCGCGTGTGCCGCCAAGAGCGCCCAGGCTTTTTCCTGCGTCGACAGCGGACGGTCGACAGAGGAAATCCGCCGCACCACGTCGTTGCGGTCGAACCGGTCAGACCGCGCCTCGACCGCAAGGGCCAGCAGGCCCGCCGCGTCGCGCAGGGAACTGCCATAGTCGGAACGATAGCCTTGTTTCGTCGACACCGGCGTGGCCAGCAGACGGGCCGCGGCCCGGCCGAACATCGCATCTGCGCGCGGCTGGTCTCCATAACTGGCCAGCGCGGCGCCCAGTTGCGCCTGTGCCAGCGGCGTTGCGAAATCCGCCGCCTTTTCGTCGGCGTAGTAGCGCAGGTCGCCCATCGCGGCCTCACCCTCTCGCGCCAGGACCATCAGGGCATAGGCGATATCCTGCCCGCCCTTGTCGAAGTCCGGCGCATAGGCGATCCGGTTCTTGAGGTTGTCGAGCGCGTTCTGCCAGGCCGTGTCCGGCACCTCGTAACCCGCCGCCTTGGCGCGGCTGAGGAAATCCGTCACATAGGCGTCCAGCCAGAAATCACCCGACCACGCGCCCCAGAGGCCGAAAGCCCCGTTGGATGCCTGCCGGGTCAGCACCTGCGCGATGGATTGCTCGATGCGCAGGTCGATGCGGTCCGTGTCGCCCAGGCCCAGGGGCTCGGCAATCGCGGACATGTAGAGCAGCGGCAGTGCCTTCGACGTCACCTGCTCGGTGCAGCCATAGGGGTAACGGTCGAGCGAGGCCAGCATGCCCGGCACATCGAAGCGCGCCAGCGGCCCGGCAGAAACCATCGCCGAGGCACCGGCGGGGCGAAGGTTGGCAAAGACCTGATCGTCCAGCGTAAAGGTCTGACCTGCGGCCAACTGGATGCGGCGGGTGGTGCCCACGTCGGGATCGTTCGAGCGCACGCCCAGCGTCAGGTCCTTGGTCAGGCGCTGGCCATCTGGCGTGATCACGGCGATCTGGATCTTGTGGTCGCCCACGGCGCCCGCGGTCAGCGGGATGTCCAGCGCGGTCTTTTCGCCCTCGCCCAGCGTCACGTTCGCAGGCAGGGCGCCGGTGTCCAGCGTCACGCCATCGGCGGTGACGGTCAGGGGCATCTCGCCGGCCTCACCCTTGGCATGGGTCAGTTCCAGCAGCAGGCGGCTTTCGTCGCCCGGCGACAGGAAGCGCGGCAGCGAGGCCGAGATCACCACAGGGTCGCGCACCAGCACGTCCGCCTCGGCAGAGCCGACCCCCTTGGGCGACCAGGCCACCGCCATCAGCCGGACAGTGCCGTTGAAATCGGGAATGTCAAAGCTGACCTCGACCGTGCCATCCTCGCCCACCGGCAACTGGCCGGAGAAGAATGCGACGGTCGCCTCTGTCGGCGGCGGACTTTGCAGGCGCATGCCCGCGGCCCCGTCACCACCGGACCGCACGGCGCCCATCGCGCCGTTCATGCCGTCGATCAGACGGCCATAGATGTCGCGGATTTCAACCCCGAGTCGGCGCTGGCCAAAGTAATGACCCGCCGGGTCCGGCGTGTCGAAGCCCGTCAGGTTCAGGATCCCCAGGTCGACAGCAGCAACGGTGACATAGGCCTGCTCACCGGGTGTCACGTTGTCGATCCGCACCTTCGCGGTCAGCGGCCCACGCGGGGCGCTCTCCGCAGGCGCGTCGAATCCGACCTTCAACTTGGCATCGCCGGGATCGACGCTGGCATGGGTCAGGCCCAGGGCGCGGGCCGGGTTCTGGCCCGCCGTCACGTCCATCGGTCGGATCACCTGCGCGGTGACATAGACACCGGCGCCCCAATCCTCGGTCACGGGCAGGGTCAGGGTGTTTTCCCCCTCGGCCACGTCCACCGCCTGCATGGAGATCACGCGGTCGGCCAGCACGGTGACAACCGCCTTGCCCGCGTAACGTGGGACCATGCGCAGGGTTGCGCTGTCGCCCGGCTGATAGGCGGGCTTGTCCAGCGACAGTTCCAGCATGTCAGGGGCGTCGGCGGCATCGGCAGGCGCGTACCATCCTGCCGAAAAACCCATCGAGGCGGCCAGGTAGGCACCGTCGGCGCGTTCCACGACGACCTCGTACTGCCCCCAGTCCACCTCCGCCGCGATCTTCAGCGGGTCGGCGCCCAGCGTGCCGGTGCCCTTGGCCACGGTCTCGCGGGTTGTCATCGGCTCCCAGTACCAATTGCCGTAGTTCTGATACCACTGGTAGCGCGTGCGCACGCGGTTGACCTGCCAGCTGACCTCCATCTCCTGCGGTTGCAGGTCCGGCCCCACGGCGATCACCTCGAACCGCGCCTCGGCACCTTCGGCGAATTCCTCGGCGGCGGGCTTGATCCCGATCATCGGGGTCGGCGGGGCCACGGACCGCGAGATCAGACGTTCCACCGGACGCCCCGAGGCCTCGGACAGGCGCAGGGTGGCGGTGGCCGTCATCGGGCGGCCCTTGGGGTCGATGTCGGGCATCGGCAGGGTCAGCTGTGCGGCGCCTGCGGCATCCGTGGTCAGATCGGCGGCAAAGCTTTCGATCCGGGTCAGCGCGTTGTCGTCGTGACGGCCAAAGCGGTAGCCGGGGAAGGTATCCAGCCGGGTGCCGGTGGACAGGCGCAACTCGCCCTCGATGTCCAGGTCGGCGCCCGGGGCCCCAAAGAGATACCGTGCGTCCACCTCCAACAGCGGCGGCGACAGCGGGTTGATCGGCCCCTCGGGCAGCGACAGGTCGAAATCAATGCGCTCGGGCACGAAATCCTCGACCAGCAGGGTGTCCGAGGTCAGCGCCTCGCCCTTTGGGTCGGCGTAGACGGCCAACCGCCAGGTGCCGCGCGGCACCGTCGGGCCGAGCGGCAGAGTAAAGACATGGCCGCCCGCATCCCCCCCGTCCGAGATATGGCGGGAGTATTCGACGCCATCGGGCCGGGTCAGAACGGCGGTCAGCGGCACATCGTTGACCGCATCGGCCTGCGCATTCCGCAACAGGGCGGTCACGTTGACCTCGTCCCCCGCGCGATAGACGCCGCGATCGGTGGCGACGAAAGCATCCAGCGGCCCGGCGGGTGCGCGGCCCGCGACGCCACGGTCGGACAGGTCAAAGGCCGGATCGGTCAGCGACAGGAAGGCAAGGTCTTCCTCGCCCCTCTTGGCCATGACCAGCGCGGGCGCCGTACCGCCCTTGCCGCGCAACAGGCCCGGCGCGAAACGCGCCACGCCATCGGCATCGGTTGTCACGGTCTCCAGCACGCGGTTGGCCTCGGCCAGCAACGAGACCTCGAGCCCGGCCATCGGCGAGGCGTCGCCAAGGTCGCGGGCAAAGACGGTCAGGCCATCGGTGCCCTGCAGGGTCGTCAGACCGATGTCGGAGAGGATGAACCACTGCGTCGCGCGGCGTCCTTCACCGCGTTTCGGGTCCGGCACGGCGGCGGTCAGCGCATAGATCCCGGCCGGCAGGTCGCCCAGGACCTCACCCATCGGCAGGCGGGTCATCATGTCAGCATTCAGGCGGTTTTCCACCACGCCGGTGCCGGTCCAGATCTCCTCGGCCACGTCGCGGGCAAAGTAGTTTTCGTCATAGCGGCCCAGCGGGCGGCCAAAGTAGTTTTCCTGGATCGCGCGCACCAGGTTGCGGTCGGACACGCGGCGCAGGGTCAGATCGACCTCGTCGAGGTTGACGGTGTCGATGGGAATGCCCGCATCCGCCGTGCGCGGCAGAACGTAGGCCCGGCCCGGAAAGCCAAGGGTCGGGGTGCGGTCGCTGACATAGGCAGTGATCGGCACGTCGCGGATCAGTTCCTCGCCCGACTTGGCGGGCAGGCCCGAGCGGAAGGTGATTGTATAGCGGCTGCCATGCTCGACGCCGGTCACGCAGATCCGCTCGTCATCCTGCACCACCGCGAGGCGCGGATCGGGCAGCTTGACATAGGGCGCATAGTCCTGCCCCACGCGCACCAGCGGCTCGTTGAAGCTGGCGCAGATGCGCGGCGTGGCGCTGTCGGCCTCGACAATGTGATCGTCGACGCGAAAGCCGTATTTGCCGATGGCATCGTCCAGCAGCGCGGAGACATCGGCGCGGGGGCCGATGCTTTCGGCCAGGCGCAGCGCGGGGATCATCAGGCGGCCGCGCTTGTCGGCCTCCAGCGCGCGGGCCAGATCGTACAGCGCAGTGATCCGCTGCGCATCGTCGCCGGTGCGCAGATAGGCATTGATCGAGGCCAGGAAGGCGCGGCGGCCATACTTGCGCTTGTCCGCGCCCTGCACCTCGCGCAGGTAGTCGGTCGACCACTGGCCATACTGCAGCCACAGCGCCGGATCATCGTTCTGCGCCAGCGCCGCACCGGTCCAGTGGATCGCATCGCGCAGGTTGCCCTCGTCACGCGCCCGGGTCGCCGCATCCAGCAACGCCTGGACGGTCCATTGCCCGCCGCCGTGGCGCACGGCAAGATCCATCGCCTCGGCACGAGCGCGGTCGATGTCACCGTCGCGCAGGAAACCCAGGTCTTCGCGCCGGGTCTCGGCCCGGGCCAGAACCTCGGGCGGGGTGATGACGACGCGCCCAGACACCGCCCCTTCGTAGGCGGCGCGGTCCGTCACCTCAGTCTTTGGGAAACAGGCGTTCGTCCGGCTGTTGAAAGTGAACGCGATGCATCCTTCGGCATCCAGGCAGGCCTGCTGGCAGGCATCAAGCGTGGTGTCGAAGAGCTCTTGCAGGTCCTTGCCCACATAGTCGATGTCCCGGGTGACCACGTACCGCCGGTCCGGCATCGCCTCCTGCGCGTGAGCAGAGGACAAGCCAAAGAGGGCCGCGGCGAGGCCCAGAGCAAAGCGACGCATCAAAAAGCTCCTTTCAGAACAATGCGGTTCATCGTGGCACGCGCCGGGGGGCAAAACAAGGATTCGGAAGGTCAGGGAAACCTGACCCAAGCCGGGGCTGACGCCCGTAGTTTAAGGAGATGTTCACCTCGCCGGGGCAAGAGTCCCGGGGTCTGAAAGGAGAGCCCGGGATGGAAATGGCCGATCGCCTGGCCGCGGAACGGCGCGCACGGCTGGCTGCGGAAAGACTTCTGGAACAAAAGCAGGCCGAACTGTTCGAGGCCAACCGCCGCCTGGGCAAACACGCGCTGGAACTGCGCAACGAGATTCAGGAAACCCGGACCGAGGTCAAGGTTGTCCGGGACGAGAACCAGCGCGTCATGCACCAGCTGGGCGAGGCGACGCAAAAGATCGAGGTGGTCACCGAACAGCTGTGGAGCGCATTGGAAACCATGCGCGACGGCTTTGCCATGTACGACGAGAACCTGCGCCTGGAACTGGCCAATCCCGCCTACCTGCAGGTCTTCGAAGGGGTGGAAAGCATCGCCCCCGGCGCTTCCTATGAACATGTGCTCAAGGTGCTGGTCCAGGAAGGCATCGTCGATCCGCAGGGCGAACACCCGGACGCCTGGACCCACCGGATGCGCGCCCGCTGGGACATGGACCCGATCCCGAACGAGACGCTGCGGCTGTGGAACAACCGCTTTGTCAAGATCCGTGACCGGCGCCTTCCGGATGGCGGGATCGTCAGCCTGGGCGTCGACATCACCGGGCTGATGCGCATGTGGTCCGCGGTCGAGGAAATGCCCGACGGCTTTGTCATGTACGACGCCGAAGACCGTCTGCTGATGTGCAACCAGCAGTACAAGGACATCTACGCCAAGAGCGCCCCCGCCATGCGGCGCGGCGCGAGTTTCGAGGAAATCCTGCGCTATGGGCTGGACCGCAAGCAATACGCTGAGGCCATAGGGCGCGAGGAGGACTGGCTCGAGGAACGGTTGCTCGTGCACCGCCAATCCGAGACCGAACTGGAACAGCAGCTGGAGGACGGTCGCTGGCTGCGGGTCTACGAAAGACGCACCCGCGACGGTGGCCTCGTCGGGCTGCGGGTCGACATCACCCAGATCAAGCAGGACCAGGAGCGACTGAAAGAGGCGACCATCCGGGCCGAGGCCGCCAACCGCGCCAAGTCCGCCTTCCTTGCCAACATGAGCCACGAGATCCGCACCCCAATGAACGGCGTCGTCGGCATGGCCGACCTGTTGATGGACACCGAATTGAGCGAGGAACAACAGCTCTATGCCGACACGATCCGCAGTTCGGGCGAGGCGCTGCTGGTCATCATCAACGACATCCTCGACTATTCCAAGATCGAGGCCGAAAAGCTGCAACTGCACCCCGCGCCCTTCGACCTTGAACGCGCCATCCACGAGGTGGTGATGTTGTTGCAACCCACCGCGCGGGACAAGGAAATCTCGCTGCTGGTCGATTACGACATGTTCCTGCCGACCCGTTTCATCGGCGATGCCGGGCGGGTCCGTCAGATCCTGACCAACCTCTTGGGCAACGCGGTGAAATTCACCATCCAGGGCCACGTCCTTGTGCGGGTCGTCGGCGTGCCGGGGGATGAAAACGCCTCGTCCATCCACATCACGGTCGAGGATACGGGCATCGGCATTCCGCCCGACAAGGTCGACCACGTCTTTGGCGAGTTCAACCAGGTCGAGGATGAGCGCAACCGCACGTTCGAGGGCACGGGCCTGGGCCTGGCGATCACCCGACGGCTGGTCGAACTGATGGACGGCGAGGTCTGGGTGGAATCCGACCTGGGCAAGGGCAGCTGTTTCGGATTGCGCATCCTGTTGCCAACCGAGGAACCCGCCGTCTTCGAAACAGCCCGCCTGCCCGGCCACCTGTCACGGGTGCTGGTCGTCGACGATCACAACGTCAACCGCGAGATCCTGTCGAAACAGTTGGGGATCATCGGGCTGAGCGCGGATTTCTGCAAGACCGGGTACGAGGCCATCGACCACATGGCCCAGCGCCCCGACCTGTTGCTGATCGAACAGGACCTGCCCGACATGAGCGGCCAGGATCTCGCCGCCCAGGTCACCCGCGGAGGGCGTAACATCCCGGTCATCCTGATGGCAGACAATCCGGTCCAGGTCGCCCGACGTCCGGGCCTGGACATCGCCGCCGTCCTGCAGAAACCCGTGCCGCGCCGGGCGCTTTTTGCCGCCCTGGAAAAGATCGGCGTCGCCCATTACCCCGAAGGTGACAGCCCCGGCCCCCGGGACCCGGCCGAAGGTGCGCCCCCTGCCCTTGCCTCGCCGGAACCGGGCGGCCCACTGGACGTACTGGTGGCCGAGGACAACAAGACCAACCAGCTCGTCTTTCGCAAGATGGCCAAGGATTTCAACGTGACCCTGCGTTTTGCCAACAACGGGATCGAGGCGCTCGAGGCCTATCGCGACCGGCGGCCGGACCTGATCTTCATGGATATCTCGATGCCGCGCATGGACGGCAAACAGGCCACGCGCGAGATCCGGGCGCTGGAAAACGGCGGCCCGCAGGTGCCAATCATCGCCGTCACCGCCCATGCCATGAGCGGCGACCGCGAGAGCATCCTGGCGGCCGGGTTGAACGACTACCTGACCAAGCCACTGCGCAAGGCCGCGCTGGCCGAGAAATTCGACCTTTACGCGCCGCAGAAATCGCGGCGCGCGGTCTCTTGACCGGCGTTTAGGCCGATTGTGCGCCGGCCTCTGCCGGGCGCAGAAAGACCGGGCGATCCGGCTCTGACATGTCCGGCTGGTAGACATAACCGCCAAGGTCGAAATCCAGCAGGCCGTCAGGGTCCGTCAGGCGGCGCTGGATGATGTAGCGTGCCATCGACCCGCGCGCCCGCTTGGCGAAAAAGCTGACGATCTTGGGGCCGCCCGGCTTGTCCTCCATGAACTGCGGCGTGATGATCCGCAGCTTCAGGGGCTTTTCCGGCACGGCGCCGAAATATTCCTGGCTGGCGCAATTGACCAGCACGTCTGTCCCCAGCGCCTCGGCCTGCGCACGCAGGGCCTTGGCGATCTGGTCGCGCCAGTAGTCATACAGGTTGCCGCCGCGCCGCGTCTTCAGCCGCGAACCCATTTCCAGCCGGTAGGCCTGCATCGCGTCCAGCGGGCGCAGCACCCCGTAAAGCCCCGACAGGATCCGCAGGTGATCCTGCGCCCAGGTCATTTCCTCGGGATCGAGCGAACCCGCCTCGAGTCCCAGGTAGGTGTCCCCGGCAAAGGCCAGCGCGGCGGGGCGCAGGTCCTCGGGGCCGGGCGTGTCGGTAAAGGCGCGGAAACGATCGCGGTTCAGCCGCGCGAGGTCATCCGACAGGTCCATCAGGCCCTTGAGGTCCTTCAGGCTCAGGTTCCGGGCCGTTTTGGCCAGACGCTGTGCGTCTTCCTCGAACGCGGGTTTGGTCATCTCGACCGTCCGTTCCGCCCAGTCCAGCCGCTTGGCCGGAGAGATCACGACAAGCACCATCTACCTCCATCACTTCCAGTGACCCCGAGGTAGTCTGCCCGCCCGCCAAGGTCCAGAGCCGGGCCTGTCAGCCCGCGTTTTCCTGCAGCACCGACCAGAAGACCGGGCCGAACCGTTCCGCCCGCTTGTCGCCCAGGGCCTGGCACAGCGCGTCCTCGCTATGGGGCGGACGCTCTGCCAGCTTGGCTAGCAAAGAGGCGGAACAGGAGAGCGGCTTGTCGGTGCCGTCGGGACCGCGCAGCAGATCGGCCTGGGCCGCCATCAATGCATCGTAAACCGCCCCTGTGCCCCGCGCCGCCAGCTTGCGCCGGCGCGGGTGCATCTCTTCGGACCCGCCGTTCAGCACCTCGAGGAACTCCGCCCCGTAGCGTTCCAGCTTCTTGGCGCCGATGCCGGAAATCCGGGCCAGCTCGTCCATGTTGGCGGGACGGGTCTCGGCCATCTCGATCAGGGTGCGGTCGACGAAGATCACGTAGGCGGGCACGCGCGCCGCCTCTGCCAGCGCGCGCCGCTTGGCCTTGAGCGCCGAGAGCATGGGCGCGTGTTCCTCGCTGACCAGGGCCTTGACCGCCGGGCGGCGCTCCGTCGCGCGGACGACGGCATCCTTGCGCAGCTGGATCGCCTCCTCGCCGCGCAGGATCGGCAGGGCCCGGTCCGTCATGACAAGCGCCCCGTGGCGTTCCGCGTCCGGGCGCATCAGGTCATGGCCCATCATCTGCCGGAACACCGCCTGCCACTGGCCCCGGCTGAGATCCTTGCCGACGCCGAAGGTGGGCAGGCCGTCATGCCCCCGTTGCTTGATCTTGTCGGTCTCCTTGCCCAGCAGGATGTCGATCAGGTGCCCGGCGCCAAAGCTTTCGTCCGTGCGCAGCGCGGCAGAAAGCGCCTTGCGCACCGCCTCGGTGCCGTCGAACAGCTCTGGCGGGGTATCGCAGAGGTCGCAGTTGCCGCAGGCCCCGGCCTCTTCGCCGAAATAGGCCAGCAGCGCCTTGCGGCGACAGCCCAGCGCCTCGGCCAGCCCCAGAAGCGCATTCAGCCGCCCGTGATCGGCGGCGCGGCGTTCCGGCGGTGCCAGCCCCTCGTCGATCTGCGAACGGCGCAGGCGGATGTCCTCGGGGCCGAACAGGGTCAACGTCTCGGCCGGGGCGCCATCGCGGCCTGCGCGGCCGATTTCCTGGTAATAGGCCTCGATCGACTTGGGCAGGTCCGCATGGGCCACCCAGCGGATGTCCGGCTTGTCCACGCCCATGCCAAAGGCCACCGTGGCGACGACGATCAGCCCATCCTCGGTGGCGAAGCGTTCCTCGACCTGACGGCGGTCATCGGCCTCCATCCCGCCATGATAGTGACAGGCGGCGTGGCCCTCCTCGCGCAGGGCGCGGGCGATGCCTTCGGTCTTGGCCCGAGTGCCGCAATAGACGATGCCGGACTGCCCCTTGCGGGCACCGGCGAACTTCAGGATCTGGGCACGCGGCCCGTCCTTGGGCTGAAAGGCGAGATGGATGTTGGGCCGGTCAAAACCGCGCAGGAAGGTCGTCGGCGGCTGTCCGTCGAAGAGCCGCGTGACCATTTCCTCGCGCGTTTCGACATCCGCCGTCGCGGTAAAGGCCGCCAGCGGCACATTCAGCGCGCGGCGCAATTCCCCGATGCGCAGGTAGTCGGGGCGGAAATCATGACCCCACTGGCTGACGCAATGCGCCTCGTCCACGGCGATCAGAGAGATCCCCGCCTGCGCCAGCATCCGCTGCGTGCCGCCATTGGCCAGCCGTTCGGGCGCGAGGTAAAGCAGTTTCAATTCACCGGAATGCAGCATGTCCCAGACCGCATCCGTTTCCTCGGGCGTGTTGCCCGAGGTCAGGGCACCGGCGGCCACGCCTGCCTCACGCAGGCCCCGCACCTGGTCGCGCATCAGCGCAATCAGCGGTGAGATCACCACCGTCACCCCGTCGCGCAACAGCGCAGGCAGTTGGAAACACAGGGATTTACCGCCGCCGGTCGGCATGATGGCCAGCACGTTCTCACCCGCGGCCACGGCCTCGACAATCTCGCCCTGGCCGGGGCGAAAGGCGTCGAAGCCGAAAATCTCTTGCAACAGCGCCTCGGCGCCCCCGGCATCGCGCGGCATGGAAAACCTGTCGGATTTGTCTGGATCTGCTCTCAATCCAGACAATCACATACTAAGATTCGGTGAATCAAGCCCCAGCCACCACAATATGCGGCTTTTGACCGTGGCGCGCACAGGGTCAGAAGCTGTAGAAAAACCCGGCGTTGTTGGCCAGGATGATCTGCAGCGCGTAGACCCCGATCAGCGTGATCAGCGGCGCCAGGTCCAGCCCGCCCATCGGCGGCAGGATGCCCCGGATGCGCGAATAGACAGGTTCAAGGATCCGGTTCAACCCGTCCCAGATCGCCGCGACGATGGGCTGGCGCAGGTTGAGGATCTGGAAGTTGATCAGCCAGCTCATGATCACATGGGCGACGATGATGAAGACCGCGATGCTGAGAAGCATGTTCAGGATCTGAAAGAGCGACTGCATCTGATGGGCCTTTCCTCGTGGTGCCGGTCGGCCCAGAGGTATGCGCAGAAACACTTAAGGACAAGTGTGCCGCGAGGTCCCGATTGACGCGGCTTTGCGCGCGCAGCATCACGCGGGCCAAGGAGCCTGCCCATGTACCCATTTCTGCGTCTTGCCCGCAACGTCCGCCAAGCCCGCCGCGCCCCGCGACTGGGCCTCTTCGACACCCATGTCTCGACCCATGTCTGCATGCCCTGGGATCTCGATCTGTGGTGGGAGCTGAACAACGGCCGCACCCTGACGATCTATGACCTTGGCCGCATTCCTCTGGCGATCCGCACCGGCCTGGTGGACGTCTTGAAACGCGAAGGCTGGGGCCTGACCATCGCCGGGTCGATGGTGCGCTACCGGCGCCGGGTCCGCATGTGGGACAAGGTCGAGATGCACTCGCGCATGCTGGGCTGGGACCGCCGGTTTCTCTACCTCGACCAGTCGATGTGGCGAGCGGACGGCGAATGTACCAGCCAGGCGATCTATCGCGCCGCCCTGACCGACGCCAAGGGCATCGTCACCACGGATCGCTCGGCCCCGGCATTGGGCGCGCCTGCGGAAAGCCCGACTTTGCCCGACTGGGTGCAGACCTGGATCGCCTCCGAAGACGCACGGCCATGGCCGCCTGCAACGAAAAAGTGACGAAGCCAGCGACTATCTAGCCTCGGAACACCCGCCGTCGTTAACCACTTGCCACGCCCCCTGCCGATGGGTTCTATCGCCCCATTCCGAAAAGGGGCAGGCATGGCACATCCGACGAAACGGCAACGCATCTGGGGCTGGATGTTCTTCGACTGGGCGCAACAGCCCTACGCGACCCTTGGCCTGACCTTCATCTTCAGCCCCTATTTCGCCGCCGTCGCCGCCGAGTATTTCATGAACCAGGGCGCCGAGGCCGCCAGTGCCAAGGCCAATGCGCAAAGCCTCTGGTCCTCGGCCCAGACCGTCGCCGGCCTTGTCATCGCCTTTTCCGCGCCTCTGCTGGGGGCCTGGGCCGATGCCACCGGGCGTAAGCGACCCTGGTTCTGGCTGTTCACCGTGATCGCCATCCTTTCCTCCTTCACCCTCTGGCAGCTGCAACCGAACGGCAGCGGGCTCTACATTGCCCTCGCGATGTTCTGGATCGGCTTTGTGGCCAGCGAATCCGCCTTCAACCTGAACAACGCGATCCTGCCCAGCCTCGGCACACAAGAGGAGGTGGGACGCATCTCGGGGACCGCCACGGCCTTTGGCTATTGGGGGGGTGTGCTGTCGCTCTTCATCATGCTGCTGTTCTTTGCCGAAAACGAAAGCGGCACCACCCTGATCGGCCTTTCCCCGCCATTCGGGCTGGACGCCGAGGCACGCGAGGGCACGCGGTTCGTGGGGCCCTTCATCGGGCTGTGGTTCGCGATCTTCCTCATCCCCTTCTTCGCCTGGAACCATGACGACCCGCTGGAACGCAAGAAACCGGAAAGCGTGCGCAAGGTGCTGGCAGACCTCTGGCAGACAATCCTGCGCGTCTCGCGCCGCAAGTCCTGCCGCAGTTTCCTGTTGTCCTCGCTGTTCTACCGCGACGCGCTGACCGCGCTTTATGCCTATGGTGGCATCTACGCGACGCTGGTGCTGGACTGGCAGGTGATCCAGGTCGGTGTTTTCGGCATCATCGCCGCCATCGCAGCCGCGGTCCTGTCCTGGGTCGGCGGGCTGGCGGATCAGCGGTTCGGCCCCAAGCCCGTGATCCGCACCTGCATCTGGGTTCTGATCCTCGTCGGCTGCGTGATCGTGGGCATGTCGCGCGAAAGCCTGTTCGGGATGCCGCTGGCCGAAGGCTCGCTGGTGCCGGACATCATCTTCTACATCTGCGGTGCGATCATCGGCGGCACCGGCGGCGCGCTGTATTCCGCGTCGCGGTCGATGATGGTGCGCCATTGCGATCCCGCGCGCCCGGCGGAGGGGTTCGGCCTGTTTGCCTTGGCGGGCAAGGCCACGGCCTTTCTGGCCCCCGCGCTCATCACCCTGTTCACCTATGTGACACAGTCCAACCAGCTGGGCTTTCTGCCGGTGATCGGGCTTTTCCTGATCGGACTCGTTCTGCTAGCATGGGTGCATCCGCAGGGAGAGAGACCCGCATGATCCGTTTCATTACGACCATTTCCCTTGTCCTTGCCCTGGCTGCCTGTGGTGGCGGCGGGCGTGACATCTCCTGGGCCCGTGCCCCGGCCCGTCCGCTGGATCCGGTGCTGTCCTCCAAGGAGGCCAAGCAGCTTTTCGGCGCCAAGAGCCAGGCCTCGACGCAAAAGGCCGAACCCTTCGGGGGTTATGCCAAGGGCTGTCTTGCCGGTGGCGTTCAGCTGGCCGAAACCGGGCCGACCTGGCAGGCCATGCGCCTCAGCCGCAACCGCAACTGGGGCCACCCCGAGCTGATCGACTACGTTCAGGACCTCAGCCGCAAGGCCGCGCAGCAGCCGGGCTGGAACGGCCTGTACCTGGGCGACTTCAGCCAGCCGCGCGGCGGCCCGATGCTGACCGGCCACCGCAGCCACCAGATCGGGCTGGACGCCGATATCTGGCTGCGCCCCGCCGACAACCTGAACCTCTCGGTCAAGGCGCGCGAAAACATCTCGTCGATCTCGATGCGTCGCTCGGCAGGGGCCTATACCAACGACAAGTGGACGAAACAGCACCACGAGATCCTCAAGGCCGCCGCCAGCGATCCCCGCGTCGCGCGCATCTTTATCTTCCCGGGCGCCAAGGTGCAGATGTGCAACGATGAAAAGGGCGACAAGTCCTGGCTGCGCAAGGTGCGCCCCTGGTGGGGGCATCACTACCATTTCCACGTCCGGCTCAGCTGCCCCAAGGGCGCTGCGGGCTGTGTCGATCAGGCGGCGCCGCCCCCCGGCGACGGCTGCAAGGAGGCCGAAGGCTGGGTCGACCGTATCCTGAACCCACCGCCGCCCGATCCCAACGCCAAACCCTCGCCGCCCCGGCGCGAGCTGACGCTGGGCGATCTGCCGCGCGTTTGTGCCGACGTGCTGGCCGCGAACTGACCCACGCATGACACGCCGATTGTTTCGCCGCCTGCGGGCGCTGACCCTGGTCTGCGCCAGCCTCGCAAGCCTTGGCGCCTGCGCGGCAGAGGTCGGCCCGAAGGTCCAGTTCATCGGCCATCTGGACTGGCCCCCAGGGCCACACCGGATGGGCGGGTTTTCCGGGCTGGAACTGTCCGAGGACGGCACGCGGTTCACCGCCATTTCCGACCGCGGCTTCATCGTCACCGGGCGCCTTCACCGCGAGGGCCCGAAACTGACCGCCATCGAGGAAGATACCCCCGGCCCGTTGCGCAACCCGCAAGGCGCGCCTGTCTCGGGACTGGAGGCGGATTCCGAGGGCCTGGCGATTGGCCCTGACGGACGCATCCATGTCTCGTTCGAGGGGCATCACCGGGTCAGCGCCTATCCCTCTCCGGATCGCAGCCAGCCATTGCCCACACCTGATGCCTTTGCCGCCCTCCAAGGCAATTCCGGCTTCGAGGCGCTGGCCATCGACGACAAGGGCCATCTCTACACCTTGCCCGAACGCTCGGGCCGGCTGACGCGGCCCTTCCCGGTCTGGCGTTTCGACGGCAGCCGATGGAGCCAGCCGTTCTCGATCCCACGCTCGGGCGGCTTTCTCCCGGTCGGCGCCGATTTCGGCCCCGACGGGCGGTTCTACCTGCTGGAACGCGAATTCACCGGCTTCGGCTTTCGCAGCCGGGTCCGGCGGTTCGTCATCACCGGCGACAGGATCGCCGGCGAAGAGACCCTGCTGGAAACGCCGCGCCACAGACACGGCAATCTCGAAGGATTGGCGGTGTGGCGCGACGCCACCGGCGCGATCCGACTCACCATGTTGTCGGACGACAATTTCAAGAGCTTCCTGCGCAGCGAGTTCGTCGAGTACCGGGTCACCCACTGACCCCCATGCCCCTTGACGCGGCACCGGGGCCACCTGTAAGCCCCCGCAATCCGGATCTCCGGATCAAGTCCCCGCAACCTTGCAAAAAACGGGTCACACACATGACACGCGCTCATCTTCCCGGCATTCTTGCCATGGCGGCCATTGTCTTGGCCTCCAACATCCTCGTCCAGTTCCTGTTCGGCCAATGGCTGACCTGGGGCGCCTTCACCTATCCGCTGGCCTTCCTGGTCACTGACTTGATGAACCGCATCTACGGCCCGGGCCCCGCGCGGCAGGTGGTCTTTGTCGGGTTCATCGTCGGGGTCTTCTGCTCGCTCGTGGGCACCCAGATCCTGCTGCAGGGCGACGGGTTCACCTACCCGGCGGTGACGCTGCGGATCGCCATCGCCTCGGGCCTGGCTTTCCTGACCGCCCAGATGATGGACGTGGCGATCTTCGACCGCCTGCGGCAGGGAAAATGGTGGCGCGCGCCGCTGGCCTCGACGCTGGTCGGCTCGACGCTGGACACGGCGATCTTCTTCACCATTGCCTTTTCTTCCACGCTGACCTGGATCGAACCGGCAAACGATGTCGCATGGGCCAACGAAGTGCTGCCGCTCCTGAGCGTCGGACCCGAGGTACCGCTTTGGGTCTCGCTGGCCGTGGCCGACTGGATGGTGAAACTCAGCCTCGCCCTCCTGGCCCTGGTCCCGTTCCGGATGATCGTTTCGCGGGCACTGCAGAATCAAAAATTGGCTTGAGACGCAAAAAAGACTTTGTGGTTTGCCATGTGCGTGGCACCATCATCTTGCGTTTTCAACAGCTGAAAGGAGGTGATCCAGTGTCGAGAGAAGCATTGGAGAGAGGTGTCGGAACAGTTCGGGAGAGCGCGCTCTAGGGCAGCCCCTGGGGCGATGATCCCCCGAATTGGCAGAGCCTAACCGGCCCCGCCTCCGTATTCTCGAAGGGCCGCTGATCTGGCGGCCCTTTTTATTTTGCACTAGGTCCTAGCCCATGTTGCGGATCACCGACCAAATCAGCCTCGAAGACTGGGAACTGACCGAACAATTCATCCGCGCCTCCGGCCCGGGCGGCCAGAACGTCAACAAGGTCTCCACTGCCGTCGAGCTGCGGTTCGAGGCGGAACGCTCCCCCAACCTGCCACAGGCGGTCAAGACGCGGCTGCGCAAGTTGGCCGGGCGCCGCTGGACCAAGGACGGCGCCGTCGTCATCCAGGTCGAAGACACCCGCAGCCAGGCCCGCAACCGCGAAATCGCCCGCGACCGGCTGGCGGAACTGGTTCTGAAAGCTACGCAAAAGCCCAAGCGCCGCATTCCCACGAAACCCACGCTGGGGTCAAAGAAACGTCGCCTCCAGTCCAAGAAACAGCGCGGAGAGGTCAAATCCCTGCGCGGCAAGGTCGACCCTGACAGCTGACCCCGGCTTCTTCTTGGCAAAAATACTCCCGCCGGAGGCCCCCGAGGACCCGGCCAAAGGCCGGGCCCGAGGCAAACTGCGCGCGCAAGCGCACAATCGGATTGCGGGTCAGAATCGTTCCAGCAGCCGGTCGAGGTAATTGCGCTCTTCCTCTGGACGGTCCAGCTCACCCGACCGGCGGCGCAGCTCACCCAGCAACTCCTCGGCCCGGCGATAGACGTCCTGTCCCTGCAACAGGCCCTCGTCGGTGCCGACCCGGCCAGTGTTGCCGGTGTTCCGTCCCAGCGGGTCGCGCTGCTCGCCCGGGTCGCCGCCGTCGGCAAAACCCTGTTCGCCGGTGCGCTGCTGCTGTTGCTGTGCCAGCGCCTCGCCCAGGTCACGCATGCCTTCGCGCAACGCTTCCAGCGCGCGGGATTGCTGGTCGATCGCGCGGCCAAGATCGCCGTCACGCAGCGCACGTTCCGCACCGTCCATGGCACCTTCGGCCCGTTCCAGCGCCTCGGCGGCGCGTTCGCCCGCCTCGGTGCCCTGGCCGGGCAGCGCCTGACGCTGGCGGTTCAGCTCGTCCCGCAGGGCGCGCTGGCGTTCGGCCAGTTCGCTGGCGGGATCGTCACCGCCCTGCCCCTGCCCGGGTTCACGTCCCGCCTGGCCCTGGCCGGGCTGGCGATCCTGTCCCTGCGGCCCCTGCCCGGGCTGGCGCTGGCCCTGGCCACGCTGGCCGTTGTTCAGGTCGCGGAACGCCTCGTCCGACAGTTCCTGCTGTTCGCGCAGTGTGTCGGCCAGCCCCTCCATCGCCTGTTCGCCCGGCGACTGTCCGCCGCCACCGGGTCCCTGGGTGATCTGCATGTTGTCCAGCATTTCCTGCAACTGGCGCATGGCTTCGGCGGCCTCGGCCATCCGGCCCTGCTCCATCAGTTCCTGGATGCGGTCCATCATGCGCTGGATGTCGTCCTGCGACATCTCGATCATGTCCTGCGGATTCATCTGCTGGCCTTCGGGGTTCTCCCGGGCCTGCTGCTGGCCCAGCTGGCGCATGTAGTCCCGCGTCGCCTCGCGCAGTTCCTGCATCAGCTCGGCGATCTCCTGGTCCGAGGCGCCATTCTTCATGGCCTCTTCCAGCCGTTCGCGCGCCCGCTCCATGCGTTCGCGGGCGTCGTCCAGGTCGCCTTCTTCCATTTCCAGCGCCAGGTCCCACATCTTTTGCGCCAGCTCGTCCTGTTTCTCGTCCGTGATGGCGCCGTATTTCGCCAGCGTCTCCAGCCGCTTGGTCAGGGCGCGCAGACGCATGTACTCGACATCCTTGCGGAACAGGTCGTCCGGCTCGTTCAGGATCGTCTTGAAGATCATCGCGATGTTGGCCGCGTTCTCACGGTTCCACAGCAACGCCTGCCGCTGTTCGATCAGCGCCGCGGCGACAGGATCGAAAAAGCGCCGCCCGGGCATGGTCAGCGACTGCGGTTCCGACAGGCCGCTCTGTCCGCGCCCGTCCTGAACCTCCAGCGACAGTTTCACCGGCAGGTTTGCCCAGGGATGCAGAGAGAAGTTGCCGACAAGCGCCTCGGTGAACTCGGACCGGTCGCCCGCCACCGGCATCGGCAGTGGCACCTCGATGGTTTCGCGCGGTTCGGGTTCGATCGCGCGGCCATAGCGCCGGTCGACAGCAGCCAGGTCCAGCGTGAACCGCGCCTTGCCCATGACGACCCCGTGGTCGTCACTGGCGGTAAAGGGGATCTGGGCCTCACCTTCGTAGCTGACCTCGATCTCGCCATCGCGTTTTACGGCGGGCGCGGCATCGGGGATCATGGCGATCTGCCAGACGCGCCCTCCGGGCCCATCCACTGCCAGTTCGCCGGATTTCAGAACCGCAAAGTCCTGCGCCGTGTCCTGTGCCTCTTCCGGGCTCAGGTCGCGGCCGGAAATGCTCTCGCGCACGCTCAGCGCGCCAACCTCGCCGTACATGCGCAGGGTGATTTCGGCCCCTTCTGGCACGTCGATTTCCGGCGCAGTGATGTCATTCAGGTAGACCGAGGGCAGACGCGTATAGGCCGGCGGCTGCATCCAACCTTCCCAGGCCGGACCCTGTGCCAGGTCGGGACCGCCGGCGCCCATGCCGGTCACGGATTGCACCCGCACCAGCGACCCGAACAGGATGGCCACCGACAGCGCCAGCAGCGCGACATAGCGCAGTGCCAGCGGATCGTTCTTCGACACGCGCAGATCCGGTTCGACCGCCCGCGCCTCGGCCAGCCGGTCGCGCATGCGTTTCTGGTGCGCGCGCCAGACCGCCGTGGACGAGGCATCGCCGCCGCCGATTGCCTGGGTGTCCAACGCCGCCTGGATCGGGTTGCCCCTCAGCGTGCCGTCCAGTCGCAGCATTGCCGCCCCACGAGAAGGCCAGCGGAACTGCCGCACCCCGTACCAGCCTGCCCAGATCGCGCCCGCGCCCAGCAACGCCGCGGCGCCCCAGACCCATTCCACCGCGACCTCGTCCTGCACGCCCAGCATCAAGAGGGCGAGCGCGAAGATGGCGATGGACCAGAGCGGCCAGAAGGACCGCGCCAGCCGTTCGGCCACCATGCCAAGCCGGGTAAGGACCAGCGGCCAGCGCAGGGTGCGAAAGATCTCGGGGATGTCGGTCCGGTTCGGGGCCATATCGCTCCTCGCAGGGTCAGCCTGCGAGGAGGATACCTCACAGCCACTCGGGGATGGTATCGCGATTTATGATGTCGTCAAAGGTCGGCCTTGGGCGGATAACCGCGAATTGATCGCCGTGCACCAGCACCTCGGGCACCAGCGGACGGGTGTTGTATTCGCTGGCCATCACGGCGCCATAGGCCCCGGCAGAGCGGAAAGCGACCAGGTCCCCCGCCGCCACGGGCGGCATCAGGCGGCCCTTGGCAAAGGTATCGCCGGTCTCGCAGACCGGTCCGACGATGTCATAGGGCGACAGTTCGGCGCCCGGCGCTGCCTCTTTTACGGGCACGATTTCGTGATGCGCGTCGTACATGGCCGGGCGGATGAGATCATTCATCGCCGCGTCGAGAATCAGGAAGTCCCGCCCCTCGCCCTGTTTGACGTAAATGACCCCGCTGACCAGCAGCCCCGCGTTGCCGATGATCAGGCGCCCCGGCTCGATCTCGATCTCGCAGCCCAGGTGGCCCACGGTGCGCTGGATCAGTGCGCCATAGTCGGTGGGCAGCGGCGGCGCCTCGTTGGAACGCGCGTAGGGAATTCCCAGGCCACCGCCCAGGTCCAGACGCGTGATCTCATGCCCGTCGGCGCGCAGCGCCTCGGTCAGCTCGGCGACCTTTGTATAGGCCTGCTCGAAGGGCTCCAGCTGGGTCAGCTGGCTGCCGATGTGCACGTCGATGCCGACGACTTTCAGTCCCGGCAGGCGGGCGGCGTCGGCATAGACCTCGCGCGCGCGGGCGATCGGGATGCCGAACTTGTTTTCCGACTTGCCGGTGGCGATCTTGGCGTGGGTCTTTGCATCCACGTCCGGGTTCACCCGCAGCGTGATCGGCGCTTCGACACCCATCGCACTGGCCACCTCCGAGATCACCCGCATCTCGGGCTCGCTCTCGACATTGAACTGGCGGATGCCGCCCTCCAGCGCCGCGCGGATTTCTGCGCCCGTCTTGCCGACGCCGGAAAAGACGATGCGATCACCCGGCACGCCCGCTGCCTTGGCCCGCGCATATTCGCCGCCCGAAACCACGTCCATGCCCGCGCCCTCGGCGGCCAGCGTCTTCAGGATCGCCTGGTTCGAGGCGGCCTTCATCGCGTAGCAGACAAGGTGCGGACCCCAGTCCAGCGCCTCGTCGAACAGCCGGAAATGGCGGACCAGCGTCGCAGTGGAATACAGATAGAACGGCGCGCCCACGGCGGCCGCGATCTCGGCCACCGGAACGTCTTCGGCATAGAGCTGCCCGTCGCGGTACAGAAAATGATCCATGTCCGCGCTTTAGCCGAGAGCGGGCAACGGGGCCAGCCCTCTCTTCATGTCGGACCATGCCATGGGCCGATGCCCCGGGCTTCTTCTTGGCAAAAATACTCCGGGGGAGTCGACCAAAGGGAGACGGGGGCAGCGCCCCCATCGCCGATTGCACAAACCGCGCCCGGCACTCTACTCTGCCAACCAAATGCCAGAGGGAGCGAAACCATGCATCAGACCATCAAACCGGGGAATGTGGCAGTCATCACCGGCGGGGCCTCCGGCATCGGGCGCGAGATGGCACGGCGCCTGGTCGAGATGGACATGCGCGTCTGCATCGCCGACCTGCGCGGCGAGACGCTGGAAAAGGCGGTGAGAGAGACCGGCGCGGCCCTTGGCATGGAAACGGACGTGTCCGACATCATCCAGTTGCGCCGGCTCAAGGCCAAGGTCGAGGAGATGCTGGGCCCTGTCGACCTCTTGATGAACAACGCAGGTATTCAGCCGGGCAGTTCGATCTTCGACACCGAAGGCAACTGGGACCAGATCCTGGGCGTGAACCTCTGGGGAATCATCCGGTCCAGCCAAATCTTTGCGCCGGACATGGCGGCGGCTGGCAAACCGGGGCTGATCGTGAACACCGGCTCGAAACAGGGGATCACCACACCGCCAGGCGATCCGGCCTATAACGTGTCCAAGTCGGGTGTGAAGGCATTCACCGAGGCGCTGCAGCACGAGCTGCGCAACATGGAGGGCTGCCAGACCGAGGCGCGCCTGTTCATTCCGGGCTTCGTCTACACGCCGCTCACCGCGCGCGGCCGGACCGAAAAGCCGGACGACGCCTGGACACCGGAACAGGTGGTGGATTTCCTGCTGGAGGCGCTTGGACGCGAGGATTTCTACATTCTCTGCCCGGACAACGACGTGGACAGGGCAACCGACGTCAAGCGCATTCTCTGGGCGGCGCAGGACATCACCGAGAACCGCGCACCGCTGTCGCGCTGGCATTCGGACTACAAGGACGCCTTTGCCAATTGGTTGAAAAAGTGACCGTCGCGCCCCGGACCTGATCCGGGGCCTCCTGCCGCCGGAGGTCCCGGGTCAGGCGCGGGACGGGGTCACAGCGGCTTCGACCGGAAATAAAGATAAAGCGGCAACCCGCAGCTGACCCCGATGCAGAAGGTGGCCGGAATCGCCAGCAGTGCTGTCCAGTTGCGCCGGACAGACACCTCGGCCAGCACCCAGATCGTCAGCACGACGGCGGTGATGGTCAGGTCCCAGGTCAGACCG
The DNA here is from genome assembly GCF_012274245.1 of Mameliella sp. LZ-28. Classification (NCBI taxonomy): domain Bacteria; kingdom Pseudomonadati; phylum Pseudomonadota; class Alphaproteobacteria; order Rhodobacterales; family Roseobacteraceae; genus Antarctobacter; species Mameliella sp. LZ-28. Next base: position 30,912 of record NZ_JAANYX010000038.1, read on the forward strand.
CGCGTGCTGTCATTGACGAACCAGGCGTCGATCATGACCTGCAGGTCCCAGCCGTTCGCGGCCAGGAAGGATATGAAGTAATACATCGGGTGCACCGCGCCCCAGAGCGCCAGCGCCAGCCAGAGCCACCGCAACATCAGCCGGTGATCCCGACCTCGGCCTTGCCGGTGATCGAGACACCGACCCCCGGGCTCTTGCCATCGGGCGTTTCCGGTTCACCGTCGGCACCGCAGGCGGCCAGCACCACCAGTCCAAGCACTGCCAGTAATCTCATGCCAAACGCTCCTTCCAGGTCGCGATCTGTTCGCGCACGCGTGTCGGCGCGGTGCCACCATAGCTCATCCGGGACCGGACCGAGTTGTGCACGCCAAGAACATCATAGACCGATGCGTCGATATTCCCATGCACCTCCTGCATCTCCTCCAGCGAAAGGTCGGGCAGGTCGCATCCCCTGGCCTCGGCCTTGGCCACAAGGCTGCCGGTGACATGGTGCGCATCGCGGAAGGGCAGGCCGGTTTCGCGCACCAGCCAGTCGGCCAGGTCGGTCGCGGTCGAGAAACCATGCGCCGCCGCCGCCTCCAGCGCGGGGGTGTTGGCGCTCATGTCGCGCACCATGCCCTCCATCGCCGCCAGCGCCAGCACCCAGTTGTCGGCAGCGTCGAAGACCTGCTCCTTGTCCTCCTGCATGTCCTTGGAATAGGCCAAGGGCAGGCCCTTCATCACCATCATCAGCGCGACATTGGCGCCGAAGATGCGCCCGATCTTGGCGCGGATCAGCTCTGCCGCATCGGGGTTTTTCTTCTGCGGCATGATGCTGGACCCGGTGCTGAACCGGTCCGACAGGGTGACAAAGCGGAACTGGGCAGAGGACCAGATCACCAGCTCCTCGGCAAAGCGGCTGAGATGCATGGCGCTGATCGAGGCCACCGAGAGGAATTCGAGTGCGAAGTCACGGGCACTGACGGCATCCAAAGAGTTGCCCATTGGCCGGTCAAAGCCCAGCGTCTCGGCCGTCATGTGCCGATCGATCGGGAAACCGGTGCCGGCCAGCGCCGCAGCACCAAGGGGCGATTCGTTCATCCGGGCGCGGGCGTCGCGCACGCGGGACAGATCGCGCCCGAACATCTCGACATAGGCCATCATGTGGTGGCCCCATGTCACCGGTTGCGCCGTCTGCAGGTGGGTAAAGCCCGGCATGACCCAATCGGCGCCCTGTTCCGCTTGCCCCAGCAGAGCCTGGATCAGGGCCAGCAGCCCGCTTTCGGCGGCGTCCAGCTGATCGCGCACCCAGAGGCGAAAGTCCGTCGCCACCTGGTCATTCCGGCTTCGGCCCGTGTGCAGACGGCCCGCCGGTTCGCCAATCACCTCTTTCAGCCGCGCCTCGACATTCATGTGAATGTCTTCCAGCGCGGTCGAAAAGGTGAAATCGCCGCTTTCGATCTCTGACAAGACCGTGAGCAAACCTTCCCGGATCGCCTTTGCATCGCTATCAGTGATGATGCCCTGCGCCGCAAGCATGGCGGCATGGGCTCGCGAACCGGCGATGTCCTGCGCCGCCAACCGCTTGTCGAAGCCGATGGAGGCGTTAATTGCTTCCATGATGGCATCGGGCCCGGCGGCAAAGCGGCCGCCCCACATCTGGTTCGAGGTCTTGTCAGACATGCACTGTCCTTCGGAGGTCTTATGATACGTCTCACGCTTGCGGCTCTGTATACCGCTGCTCTGGTGCTTGCAAATCCGGCCTTTGCCGATGTCGAGGCCGCCAAGGCCGCGGCAGGGGGCGACATGCGCAAGCTGGTGTTCCATTCCGCACCCAAGGACGCGGGCGACGTGGATTTCATGACCTTCGACGAACAGCCGCTGAACCTGTCCGACTGGCAGGGAAAATGGGTCGTCGTGAACTTCTGGGCGACCTGGTGCGCCCCCTGCCGCAAGGAAATGCCGATGCTGTCGGCCTTGCAAGAGGACCTTGGCGGCGAGAATTTCGAGGTCGTGACCATCGCCACCTCGCGCAATCCGCCCGCCAAGATGAAGGCGTTCTTCGATGAGATCGGTGTCGACAACCTGCCACTGCACCGCGATCCGCGCTCGATGCTGGCGCGGCAGATGGGTGTGCTGGGCCTGCCGGTGACGGTGATCCTGAACCCCGATGGGCAAGAGATCGCGCGGCTGACCGGGGATGCGGACTGGGCCTCTGACGAGGCGCGCGCCGTGCTGGCCGCGTTGATTGGCGGCGGTGAGGGCTAAACGCCCTCTGCCCGCATCGAGCCGACAAGGAAAAACCCCGTCCAGCGGCGGCTGAACGGGGTATTTACGGAGAGAGAGAGTGAGAGAGAATTCTGGTCGGGCCTAAAGCCTCGTGCCGGTCGGGGGCCGTTTGACCGCTGCCCGAACGGCCTGCAGTGCGGGTTCCCGCGTCGGGCGGGACTGCAACGCCAGGGCCACAAGGCCCATCAGGCAAAAGGCTGAAAACGTCATTGTCACGTTCGGTTGCTCCGGGTCGCCGGCCCCCACCGACAAGGTTGAAAATGGGCAAAACCGGGGCGCGGAGCAACTCTTTCTGCCTATTTTCCATAAAATGCCCCCGGACAGCGTGACAGTCCGCCTCTGATTTCGGCGTTGTTTCCGGACAGCGTGCAAATTCCGCCACATTTGGCCCGGTCAGCCTGCCTTGCGCAGCTCGAATCGAGAACGGCAAAAGATTCAAAAGCGACACGGTGGGATGTCCGCTCGCAAACGTCGCCCACGCGTTTTGCCGTGTCGTCCACTCCCGTCGGGCCGAACCTCTTCAAATTGAACCACGGGAACAGTCCATCCCGTTTCCCCGTCACACGGCGCAGGATCACGGGCAAGGTGACGCGCGGTCGGTTTTGTCTGCGCACGCGAGGCATGCAAACTGACGCGTCAAGGAGGATCCATGCCGCTGCCTGGTCTCGTCACATTGGTTGCGCTGAGCGTCGCGGGAACTGCCGTGGTGATGCAGGTCACCGGCGTTTCGCGCGCCCGCCGGTTCACCACGGCAGAGGCGGCGTGCCGGGTCTGGTTGCGCGCGTTTCCCGACGTCGCGGTGACCGGCGTGACGCTGTGCCGCTCTGGCCAGGCGGCGCTGATCGCAAGCACCCGTGGGCCTGGACTTGTCAGGTCGATGGGGACAAATGGCTCCGCGTGCTTCCTGACCGGGGCCACCGTGTTGCCAAGCTCTGGCGGAGTGACCCTGCACCTGCCCGACGATTCCGTCCCCCGCGTCCGGCTGGAGCTTGAACCCGAAGACGTTGCCCACTGGACGCAGCGGATCGGCAGCTGCTGACTGCGGCGCCAGTCAGCGGTCACAGGCCGGGTCGGGCTTTCCAGACTTGCTTTGGCCGGTGCATTTTCCGATTGCTGTCATCAACCTGTTGCAGCGCTGCCGGTTTATTGTGCACATACTTGTAACGGGTTCGTGAGGTTCCCATATGCTCAGTATACCTTAGTATACACAATTTCGGATTAGGCATGTTCGATCTTCTTCTGTCTGACGGGATGTTCCCGTTCATCCTCGCCCTGGCATTGCTCTTCGGCCTCTTGGTGCTTGAGGTGGTCTTTGGCCTGTTGGGCGGGACACTTCTGGGTTCGGGCGCGGACGGGCTGGACGTCGATGGACCGGACCTTGATATCGACATGCCCGACCTCGGCGACATGGAGATCGACCTGGGCCTGGACGGGACGGACATCGACATCGCCGACCTGGAACTGGCAGAGCCGGACCTGGACATGGACGTGCCCGACCTGGACGCCGATATGCCGAATGGCGCCCCCGACGGTGCGGGCAGCGTGGCCGCCTGGCTGGGCTTCGGCAAGATGCCGGCGCTGATCTGGCTGGCGGCGATCCTGCTGGCCTTTGGCCTGACCGGGCTGGTCATCCAGACCGTGGCCGACAATCTCCTTGGCGGCCCGCTCCCGTCCTGGCTGGTGGCCCTGCCAGCCGGTGCGGCGGCGATCTGGTTTGCCCGCCAGTTCGGCGCGCTCTTTGCCCGCCTCCTGCCCAGGACGGAAACAGAGGCGCTGTCGGAACGTCACCTTGGCCGCCGCACGGGGATCGTGACCCAGGGGACCGCCGCACGCGGCCGCCCGGCCGAGGTCAAGGTCACCGACCGCTACGGCAACATCCACTACCTGCGGGCCGAGCCGCTGCGCGACGATGCAACGATCCCGCAAGGGACAGAGGTCATGGTTCTGCGCCACCGATATGAGAAAGGCTACCTGCTGGTCGCACTTTCCTGATTTATTTCTAACCTTTAGGGGACAAAAATGGACACCTTGCTACTCATTGCCATTATCGTCGTGGGCTTTCTGGCCCTTCTCGTGCTCATCATGCTGGTGCTGGCCCGCCTCTACCGCCGCGCCACCCGCGAAGTCAGCCTGGTCCGCACCGGTGCCGGAGGCAAGAAGGTGGTGATGGACGGCGGCACGCTTGTCGTCCCGCTGCTGCACGAGGTCTTTCCCGTCAACATGAAAACCTTGCGCCTTGAGGTGAAACGCGACGGCGAGGCCGCGCTGATCACCCAGGACCGGATGCGCGTCGACGTGGGTGTGGAATTCTACGTCTCCGTCTCGCCCACCGAAGAGGGCATCGCCCGCGCCGCCCAGACACTGGGCGACCGTACCTTCGACATCGAACAACTGCGCGAGATGATTGAGGGCAAGCTGATCGACGGCCTGCGCGCCGTGGCCGCCCAGATGACGATGGACAGCCTGCATGAGAACCGCGCCGATTTCGTGCAGGAAGTGCAGAATACCGTCTCCGAGGACCTGACCAAGAACGGCCTGTCGCTCGAGTCCGTGTCCCTGACCGCGCTGGACCAGACTCCCTTCGAGGCGCTGGATGAGAACAACGCCTTCAACGCCGTCGGGATGCGCCGCCTGGCCGAGGTGATTTCGACCTCGCGCAAGGAACGCGCCAACATCGAGGCCGAGGCCGACGTTGCCGTCCGCCGGGCCGAGATGGAGGCCGCGCGCCACAAGCTGTCGATCGAGCAGGACGAGGAACAGGCCCGCATCGAACAGATGCAGCGCATCGAAACGATGAAGGCCGCCCAGGAAGCCGAGATCGCCGCCCGTGCCGAGGATTCGAAGCGCGAGACCGAACGGTCGCGCATCGCCCGTGAGGAAGCCGTCCGCACATCGGAAATCGCGCGCGAACGCAAGATCCGTGAGGCCGAGATCACCAAGGAGCGCGAACTGGAGGTCGCCGAACAGGAACGCCAGATCATCATCGCGCAGAAATCCGAGGAAGAAAGCCGCGCCCGCGCCAGCGCCGACCTTGCCCGCGCCGAGGCAACCAAGGCGATGGAGGCGGTGACCACCGCCAAGGAAGTGGCCGAGGCCGAGCGGATCAAGCAGATTGCCCTGATCGAGGCCGCCCGCGAGGCAGAGCGCGAAGCCACCGCCATCCGCCTGTCCGCCCAGGCGGAAAAGGATGCCGCCGCCGACCGCGCCGCCGCCCGCCGCGAAGAGGCCCAGGCCGAGGCCGACGCGATCACCACCACCGCCGAAGCCCGCAAGCTGGACATGCTGGCCCAGGCCGAAGGTACGCGCGCCCTGAACGACGCCGAAAACGCCCTGTCGGATGCGCTGGTTGCCATGCGCGTCGACCTGGCCCGGATCGAGGCCCTGCCGCGCATGCTGGCCGAGGCCGTCAAGCCCGCCGAAAAGATCGACTCGATCCGCATTCACCAGGTTTCCGGCCTGAACGGTGCCGGGGGCAACGGCGGTACCGGGTCATCCGAGGGCAAGGCCCCGGTGAACCAGGCGCTCGATTCGATCATGGGCATGGCCGTGCAGATGCCGGCGCTCAAAAAGCTGGGCGAGGAACTGGGCATGACGATGGACGGCACCATCGACGGGCTGATGGGCTCCAAGGCAGTTACGCCGATCGCCCCGGAGGCCGCCGAACCCGTCCGGGACGATGCCGCCCCTGAAGCGCCGGAAGAACCCCGGCACTAGACGTCCCTTGGCAGCGTCCCCCGGCGGGACGTTGCCGCCGTACCCCCGTGTACTTGATTTCGGGCGTCTCTGGTCAGGCCCAAGGATGGGTCATCGACCCATCCTATTCCGATCCGGAAGAACCTCAGCGGCAGTAGGCGCCGTTGCCATGCCGCCGGGTGTCAAAGTGGAAGTGGTCCTCGTGGTAGCCGTCCGATCCCGGCCCAAGGACCGTGCCGAAGACTCCGCAGGCGTCCTTGTGCATCCGGCGCAGCGCCCTGCCGTCCCGCCGCTTGCGCCAGCCATCCTCGACCGTGATCGCGGACCCGTCCTTGAGCAGCACCGCCGAGATGTCGATCGCCTTGCCGCGACCGTGTTCGGAAATCGGTGCACCGGGCTGGTTGTTCCGGGTCCGGCAGGAATAATGCGCCGCGACCTTCAGACCCGAAAGCCCGCCGCCGCGCCGTCCGACAGCCGGCTTGGCGGTTTCACGCACCCAGACCTCCAGCGCCCGCGCCGTCGGGCAGTCGATCAGCGCCGCCTGGCTCAGCCGGACGTTGCCCACCGTGCGCAAACGCACCGCGTCCTGGATGCCGCAGCCGTTCAGCTTGCCCGGAACCCTGCCCACGATCTCGCCCTGCAGAGAGGGATCGCCACACAGCCCGCGCCCGTCGCTGCTGGCGAAGGCATTGCCAAGGGCGCCGCGCACACCGTCCAGCCCATTGCCGACGCGTTCGCGCACACCGCAGGATCCAAGGATGACAAGACAGCAAAGCCCGAGGGTCAGTCGTTTCACCGTTCCACCTTCACGCGGCCAAAGTCCGGTTTATCAGTATCCTGACCGGCCTCCAGAATGCCACGGCGGATGGCCCGCGTATGGGTGAAATAGGCGTGAAGCTGCTCACCGTCGCCGGTGCGGATGGCCCGCTGCAGGGCCATCAATTCCTCGGTAAAGCGGCCCAGGATCTCGATCGTGGCATCCTTGTTGGTCAGGAAGACGTCGCGCCACATGGTCGGATCGCTGGCGGCAATCCGGGTGAAATCGCGGAACCCGGCGGCCGAGAACTTGATGACCTCCTGGTCCGACACGCGGCGCAGGTCGTCGGCCACGCCCACCATCGTATAGGCGATCAGGTGCGGGATATGGCTGACCACGGCACAGACAAGGTCGTGGTGTTCTGCGTCCATCACCTCGGTATTCGACCCCAGCGCCTGCCAATAGGCCTGCATCCGCTCCACTTCGGCAGGGTCGGACCCCTCGACCGGAACGATCAGGCACCAGCGGTTGTCGAAGAGCGTGGAAAACCCGGCCTCGGGCCCGGAATGTTCGGTCCCGGCCATAGGGTGACATGGCACGAAATGCACACCCTCGGGGATATGCGGGCCGACCTCTTCGATCACCGTCCTTTTGACCGAGCCGACGTCGATCACCGTGGCGCCCGGTTTCAGATGCGGGGCGATCTCCTCGGCCACCCGGCCCATGACGCCCACCGGCGTTGCCAGCACGACAAGATCGGCATCCCGAACCGCGTCGACCAGGCTGTCGCAGACCTCGTCGCACAATCCGATGCGCCGCGCGGTCTCTCGCGTCTCATCCGAACGGGCGTAGCCGGTCACGTGACCTGCCACGCCGCCGCGTTTCATCGCCCAGAACATGGACGAGGCGATCAGCCCCAGGCCGATCAGCGCCACGCGTTCGTAGATCACCGTCATCGCGCACCTGCCTTGAACAAACCGATGTTATGCGCGACCCGCCGGCACGACGGTTCGTCGCCCACGGTGATGCGCAGGCAGTTGGGCAGGTTGTAGCCGCCCACCCGCCGCACGATCAGTCCCTGGCTCTGCAGGTACAGGTCACAGGCCTCGGCCTCGGCCTGGTCGGCAAATCGTGCCAGAACGAAGTTCGCCGTCGAGGTGTCGCTGGGCACGCCATGTTCGGCCAGGGCCTCTGCCAGCCAGGTCCGCAGGCGGGTGTTCTCGGACCGGCACTTCTCGACATAGGCGGTGTCACGCACAGCCGCCTCGGCGGCCGCCAGCGCGGTGCCTGACAGGTTGAACGGTCCGCGGACGCGGTTCAGCACGTCGATGACGTCTTTCGGACCATAGCCCCAGCCGACGCGCAGCCCGCCCAGCCCGTAGAGTTTCGAAAACGTCCGGGTCATCACCACGTTGTCGCGGTGCTCGACCAGCTTGGCGCCGCCGTCATAGCCTTCGACATATTCCGCGTAGGCGCCGTCCAGCACCAGGAGGCATTGCTCGGGCAGTCCTTCGGCCAGGCGCTCGATCTCGGCCAGGCCGATCATCGTGCCGGTCGGGTTGTTGGGGTTGGCGATGAAGACCAGCCGCGTCTTGTCGGTACAGCCGGCAAGGATCGCGTCCACATCCGTGACCCGCTCACGCTCCTTGACCTCGACCGGGGTCGCCCCGGCGGCCAGCGCGCTGATGCGGTACATGGCAAAGCCGTGTTCGGTATAGACAACCTCTGTGCCCGGCCCCGAATAGGCCTGGCAGAGAAAGGTGATGATCTCGTCGCTACCCACGCCGCAGATCACCCGGTCCGGGTCGACACCGTGCATCTCTCCGATCGCCTCGCGCAGGCCGCGATGGTCGGTGGACGGATAGCGATGCAACTCGTGAACGGACCGTTTGACGGCCTCCTGCGCGGCAGGGCTCGGCCCGAACGGATTCTCGTTCGAGCTCAGCTTGACCACGTTGGTCACACCCTCGACGTGGGATTTGCCCCCCACGTAAAGCGCGATGTCCATGATCCCGGGCTGCGGCTTGATCGCTGTCATTCTCACCTCCAAAAGCCCCCCGTGCATAGCGCCGTGCCCCTGCTTAGAAAAGGCACAAACGGGTTCCATTCCACGCCCCGCAGGATACGATGCGGTCAGAAGTTTTCACGGATCCAATTCATGCGGACGCTGTTTGCCATATTCCTCGCCCTGAACGCGCTGTTGGTCGTTCTCTTGCTGATCTATTTCGGCGCCTTCGCCCCGCGTATCGCGCTGCATGTCCTGGCCGATCCGACGCACCGCGCCCTTGAGCCCGCCCTGGTGGACTGGGCCGACGACAACAATGCCGAGCTGAGCTTTACCTATCGCGGTTCCGCCGAGATCGCGCGCAACCTGTCCGAAGGGGCGGTTGGCGAATACGACGCCGTCTGGCCTGCGGATTCGCTGTGGCTGACGCTTGGCGACAGCAGTGGCATCCGCTATGCCGCGCCCGTCCATCATTCCCCCGTCGTCCTGGCCCTGCGAAACTCGACGGCAACGACCCTGGGATGGACCGGGCGAGCCGACGTGACCCTGCAGGAGATCGGGGAGGCCGCCGGTGAGGGCAAGTTCCGCCTTGCCATGCCTTCGGCCACGCAATCCGGCGCAGGCGTCGCGACCTACCTGGGCATGTGGCACACACTCTCGGGCACCGGGGACGTGCTGACGGAAGAGCACCTGGCAGACGAGGCCCTGCGCGACGAGATGCGCGCCCTGCTGGACCGGATGAGCCGAACCTCCGGCGGTTCGGGCCCGCTGACAGAGACGCTTGTGGCGAATGACGACGCCTTCGACGCGCTGTTTGCAAGCGAGGCGCAGGTCATCGCTGCCAACCGGCAACTGGCGGCCAAGGGGATCGAGCCGCTGCAAGTGCTCTACCTGCCCGGGGCGCAGCCCGTGCTGGAGGCCCCGCTGGGCATGCTGACCGATGGCGACGAAGACAAGGAAGCCAAGTTCCTCGAGCTACAGGCCTTTCTCGGGACCAAGGACTCGCGGATCATCCTGTCGGGACTGGGCTGGCGGGCCGGGTCGGTCGCCGAACCGCTGACCGCGTCAGCGGACGACCTGGACACATCCATCTGGAACCCGGGCTGGGGCATCGACCCCGCACGTGCCATCGTCCCAATGCCCCGGCCTGAGGCCTCCGTGATCTCCGAAGCGCTGGCGCTCTATGACACGGAGTTGCGCAAACCCTCTCTGACAGTCTGGGTGCTGGATGTCTCCAGCGCCATGAACGGACAACCCATCACCGACCTGAAAGACGCGATGACCGGGCTGCTGCAGCCAAGCCCGCAGGACGTGAGCATCGTCATTCCCTACAACAACAACATCCTTGATCCGATGGTGATCGAGGGCGACGACGCGGCAGCGGTCCAGTCCGCCCTGCGACAGTTCAGCGACCTGCAAGCCACGGGTGGTCTGGACATGTATTACGCCGTCTACGAGGCTTTCGAGGCCATCAGCCCCTATGCCGTGGACGGTGCGATTACCGACTACCAGCCCAGGATCGTGGTCCTCGCCGCCGGACCGTCCGACACGGAAAGCCGCATTTCGTTGCTCGCCTACCGGGATCAGACTGCCTTTACCAAGGATGTTCCGATCCAGGTTGTCGCCTTCGGGGATGCGGACGCGGGGCAGCTTGCCGAACTCTCCAACATCTCCTCGGGGCGTTTGTTCCGGGTCGAGGGCGACCTGCCGCGCGCCTTGCGGCAGGCCGGGGGGTTGTGACGGGCACCGCCTAGTCCGGGAGCCAGCCCACCGCATCGCGGAACCGCCGCCATTGCGGCGTGTCCAGCAAGGGCCCCGCCATGAAAACCGCGCCCGCGCGGGTCACATGGGTGCGGTCGCCTGACAGGAACGTCCCGTTCGCGTCGAAGACCGGCAGTGTCTTTCCGTCCTTCGAAAAGCTGCGGAGGATGTCCAGGTAGATTGGTTCGGGGATCTTCGTGCGCAGCCAGTCGTTCCAATCCACGGTTTCGGGCAGGACCTGGACCCGCGCTTGCGGTCGGTCCTGTGGCGGGACACGTCCAAAGACGTTCAGGTTGTATCCAAAGACCTTCGGCCCGACGAACAGGATGCCGGGCCGCTCTGGAAGGCCGGACGCCGCGACCCTGTCCCAACATGCTTCTGTCAGCCAGTAGGTGACAAAGATCACTCCGTCTGCGCGCCTCAACAGATCCGCGGTTTCGGCGGACTGCCGGTCGGGGTCGCAGAGGAAATAGTCGTCGCGATAGACGATGTCGGCGCTGTCGCCATAGCCGCCCTCGATCAAGATATTGATGAAATCCCGCGCCTGGCTGTTGCCGATCACCAGGACGTCGGGGCGGTTGTTGTCTTCGAACTCATGCGCCCGGTAGCCGAAGATGCGCGTGTTGTAGGCCCGGTAGACATCGGCCGGTTCAAATCGCGCGAGGTCGACCATGCGGGCGGGAAAGCCCTTGAACTGGTAGGTGGCAAAGCCCACCCCCAACAGCAGAACCGATGCACCGCCAAGCGTCCGCCACAGAATGGGCACCGGCACACGCGAGCGGTCGCGGAACGGTGTCTCGACAAAGCGCCAGGACAGCCAGGCCAGCACAAAGACAGGACCGAGCAGCGCGACCAGCAGCATCAGCGGCGGTTCCGTGTGGCTGAGGATACGCGTGAAGGCAAAGACCGGCTGGTGCCAGAGGTACAGACTGTAGGAAATGAGGCCGATCCTGACCAGGGGCGCCAGAGACAGCAGCCGCCCAACCGGAGAACCGGCGCCCGAGAACCCGATCACCGCCGCCGCGCCGAGGGTCGGCAACAGCGCGGCATAGCCCGGATAGGGGACGTCGACGCTGAACCCGAAAACCGAAACGCCGATGGCCATCAACCCGGCGCAGGCCAGCCAGCCATTGCCAGCCAACCAGCCGCGCCGCTCTGCCAGCAGCACCGCCGCGCCGGTCAGCAATTGCCAGGCCCGGGTGTCGATCATCAGGAACGCATAGTCCCAGTCCGTCCAGGTCAGCGACAGGTTGCGGGCAAGGCTGATGCCCCAGAGCAGCAGTACCGTCTGCAGCAGATAGCCCCGCGCGACCCGCCACACCGCGAACAGCGCCAAGGGCGCCACGACGTAGAACTGCTCTTCGACCCCCAGGCTCCAGGTGTGCAGCAAGGGCCGGAATTCTCCGACCGGGCCCCAATATCCGCTGGTCAGGTAGACCAGCAGGTTGTTGCCAAAGACCAGGGTCGCGACAACGCTTTGTCCCAGGTTCTCGTAGGGGTCGGGCAGCATGACGAACCAGCCCAGCACGAGGCAGGGCAGGATCACCGCGATCAGCGCCGGCAGGATGCGCCGCGCCCGGCGTTCGTAGAACCGCCAGAGCGAGAATCGTCCCCCGTCCATGTCCTCCAGCAATAGACCGGTGATGAGATAGCCGCTGATGACAAAGAACACGTCGACGCCGACGAAGCCCCCCGAAAAGACCTCGGACCCGGCGTGGTAGAGGATCACCGGCAACACGGCGACGGCGCGCAAGCCGTCGACCTCCGGGCGGTATTTCATCGAGGCAAACCCCTGTGGAACGGGGCCGGTCCCTGGCCGGCCAGAAAGTAACTGCTCTCAATCCCTCCCGCGGCCGTCATGGCCGCGGATGTCAGACGACGACCTCCATCGCCTCCTGTTCGCCGACGCCAAAGACACGCTTGTAACGCGCGATTTCATCCGCCGGGCCCATTGCCTTGTTGGGGTTGTCCGACAGTTTCACCGTCGGCTTGCCCTCGGCGCTGACCGCCTTGCAGACTAGGCTGAAGGGCGACAGGCGGTCGTCCTCGACAAGTCCCCGGAAATCATTTGTCAAAAGCGTCCCCCAGCCGAAAGAGACGCGGACACGCCCCGTAAATTGCTGGAAAAGTTCCAGGATCTTGGTCTCGTCCAGGCCGTCCGAGAAGATGATCAGCTTGCTGCGCGGATCCTCGCCCCGGCTTTTCCACCAGTCGATGGCGGCCTCTGCCCCCGCCGCCGGATCACCGCTGTCGATGCGGATGCCCGTCCAGCCCGCCAGCCAGTCCGGCGCGCGCTTCAGGAACCCCTCGGTGCCGTAGGTATCGGGCAGGATGATGCGCAGGTTGCCCTCGTGTTCCTCGTGCCAGTCGGCCAGCACGTCATAGGGCGCCCGCGCCAATTCGGCATCATCCCCGGCCAGGGCGGCATAGACCATCGGCAGCTCATGCGCATTGGTGCCGATGGCCTCGAGGTCGCGGTTCTTGGCAATCAGGCAGTTCGACGTCCCCACGAAACTGGGGCCCAGCCCTTCCAGCATGGCCTGCACGCACCAGTCCTGCCAGAGGAAGGAATGCCGGCGCCGGGTGCCGAAATCGGCGATCCGCAGATCCGGCACCTGCCGCAGGTGTTCGACCTTCTGCCAGAGCTTGGTCATCGCCCGCGCATAAAGCACCTGCAATTCGAACCGCCCCATATCATGCAGCACCGCGCGCCCGCGCAATTCCATCAGGACCGCCAGCGCCGGGATTTCCCACAGCATGACCTCGGGCCACTTGCCTTCGAATGTCAGCTCGTACTGATCGCCCACCCGTTCCAGGTGGTAGGGCGGCAGGCGCAGGTTCTCGAACCAGTCCATGAATTCTGGCGTGAACATCTGGCGCTTGCCGTAGAAGGTATTGCCGCGCATCCAGGTGCTTTCGCCGCGGGTAAGGCTGAGCGAGCGGATATGGTCCAGCTGTTCACGCAACTCGCCTTCGTCGATCAGTTCGGCCAGCGGCACATGCGTCGACCGGTTGATGAGCGAGAATGTCACTTCGGTGTCGCGCTTGTTGCGGAACACCGACTGGCACATCAGCAGCTTGTAGAAATCCGTGTCGATCAGGGAGCGGACGATCGGATCGATCTTCCACTTGTGGTTCCAGACCCGGGTAGCAATATCGACCATGCCCGTCCTCCGTCGCGTCAGCGGTCAGGTAAAGCGGAACCGGCGGCCTCACGCAAGCGTGACACCCGCCTCTTTCATCCCGTCCAGCGCCGCCTGCAGCGAGCCGTCAAGGTCGATCGCCCGGCACAGATCCTGCCGCACGGTCACGGCAAACCCCAGTTTCGCGGCGTCCACGGCCGAGAAGTTCACGCAGAAATCCGTCGCCAGACCGACCATTGTCAGCCTGTCGATGCCCCGCGTGCGCAGGTACCCTTCCAGCCCCGTGGGGGTCGTGTGGTCGTTCTCGAAAAAGGCCGAGTAGCTGTCGATCGCCGAGCGAAAGCCCTTGCGGATGACCAGCTCGGCGCGGTCCACCTCCAGCTCGGTGTGGAAATTGGCACCGGGCGACCCCTGGATGCAGTGATCGGGCCAGAGGACCTGCGGACCGTAGGGCATTTCGACCATGTCGAAGGGCGCCTTTCCCGCATGCGTCGAGGCAAAGGAGGAATGCCCCGCCGGGTGCCAGTCCTGCGTCAGCACCACGGCGTCGAACTCCGCCATCAGCGCGTTGATCGGCTGCACGATCTCGTCCCCGCGCTCTACCGCCAATGCCCCGCCGGGGCAGAAATCGTTCTGAACGTCGATCACGATCAGGGCGTGCATGGGCCATCTCCCGTTTGCGTCTTGGGGCAGCATAGGCAGCGCGTTCGGGAATTGCCATGCCGCGCCGGCACTGCTAGGCGTGGCGCCCTTCCGGACAGGAGATTCTGACATGGCACGGCTTGGCGTGGATTTCGGCACGTCCAACACGGGCGCCGCCGTCATGGCGGGCGGGCGCCCTTACGCGATCCCGCTGGAACCGGGCGAACAGACGCTGCCTACGGCGATCTTTGTCGATTTCGCCGAGCGCCAATACCTCTACGGCAGCCGCGCCGCCCGCGCCATGATGGACGGGGCAGAGGGCCGGTTCATGCGCGCGCTGAAAAGCATCCTGGGCACGCCGCTGGCGCGGGAACCGCGCCGCTTGCTGAACGAACGCCTGACCCTGATCGAAGTCATCGCCCGCTTCCTGTCCGAAATCCGTAGTCGGGCCGAGGCGCATACCGGCATGACCTTCGACACGGCCCTCTCCGGGCGCCCGGTGCATTTCCACTCGGCCTCGGCCGAACGCGACGCGCAGGCCCTGGCCGACCTGACAGAGGCCTATCACCTGGCCGGGTTCACCTCGGTCGATTTCCTGCCCGAGCCCGAGGCCGCCGCACGGGCGGTGGACGGCGCGGGCCGGATGCTGATCGTCGACATCGGTGGCGGGACATCGGATTTCACGCTTTGCGAGCGCGACGACGGACAGACCCGTGTTCTGGCCAGCGGCGGCATCCGGCTGGGCGGGACGGATTTCGACAAGGCGCTGAGCCTTGGCCATGTCATGCCCCTTCTGGGTTACGGGGCGCAGATCGGTGCCGAGCTGGGCGCCAAGACGCATACTGCACCGCGCGCACTGTTCCATGATCTTGCAAGCTGGGAAAAGATCCCCTTCGTCTATGACGCCGGGCTCTTGCGCGAGGTGCAGAAATGGATCCGCCTGGCCCCGGAACCGCGCTGTTTCGAAAGGCTGGCCGATGTTCTGGAATCCCACCTGGGCCATGACATCGCCTATGCGGTCGAGGCGGGAAAGATTGCAGCCAATGGCGCGGAGGCGGGCGAAATCGCATTGGGCGTGGTCGAACGCGGGCTTTCCGTATCGCTGAAGGCCGAGGCACTGACCGCGGCCCTGGCGGGCTACGGCGATGAGATCGCCATGTGTGCGCTGGACACGTTGCGCATGGCGGATTGCGCACCGGACAAGGTCGACCAGGTGGTCTATGTCGGTGGCTCCAGCCTTCTGGGCGCCGTCCGCAACGCCATGTCGCGCGCCCTGCCGAACGCAAAACCCGTCGACAGCGAGGTCTTTACCGCTGTTGTGCACGGGCTGGCCATTGCGGCAGAATAGCCGCTGGACGACCCTTCTCTGCCTGCGTATCGACATCCCATGTTCACCGTCTGCGCCCTTTATCACTTCACCCGCTTCGAAGATCCTGCCGCGCTGCGCGATCCGTTGATGGACCTCTGCCGTAGTCAGAAGATCACCGGCACGCTGCTGCTGGCCCACGAGGGAATCAACGGCACCGTGGCCGGGCCCGCCGCCGGGATCGAGGCGGTGCTGACGCATATCCGCGCCCTGCCCGGCTGCGCCGACCTGGAGTGGAAACTTTCCACCGCCACCGAGCGCCCCTTTGCCCGCATGAAGGTGCGGCTGAAGAAAGAGATCGTCACCATGGGCCAGCCCGACGTCGATCCGCGCGCCCGCGTCGGCCATTACATCGACCCCGCCGAGTGGAACGAACTGATCCGGTCGCCGGATGTGGCCGTGATCGACACGCGCAATGACTACGAGGTCGCCATCGGCACCTTCGAGGGCGCCGTGGACCCGCGGACCGACAGCTTTCGCGACTTTCCCGCCTGGTGGGAGGCCAACAAGGACCGCTTTCACAACAAGCGGATCGCCATGTTCTGTACCGGCGGCATCCGCTGCGAAAAGTCCACGAACTACCTGCTGAGCCAGGGCATCGAGGACGTCTATCACCTCAAGGGCGGCATCCTGAAATACCTCGAGGAAATCCCCGAAGAGGACAGCACATGGCAAGGCGCCTGTTTCGTCTTCGACGGTCGGGTCTCGGTCGAACACGGGCTGCGCGAAGGCCCGCATGACCTGTGCCACGCCTGCCGCCGCCCGATCTTGCCCACGGACCGCGCGCGCCCGGAATACGAACATGGCGTGTCCTGCCACCTCTGCATCGACGAAACCTCGGACGAGGACAAGGCCCGCTTTCGCGAACGGCAGAAACAGATCGCCCTGGCAACGGCGCGCGGTGAACGGCACCTGCACGCGGACATCACCGACGAGGATTGACCGGGCTGGGAACTCCCCCGACCGCCTGATAGCCTCCCCGCGACGGGGAGGACAAAGATGACAGATCCGATTTCCAGCCATGTGCTTAGCGATGGCGACACGCAGGTCACGGTGCTTTCGCTGGGCTGCGCGGTGCAGGATTGGCAGGTGGCCGGGCGCCGCGTCGTGCTGGGCTATGACGATCCCGAGGCTTACCGCGAAAATCCGGGGTCAATGGGGCTGGTTGTGGGCCGGGTCGCGAACCGCACGGCAGAGGGCCGCTTTGCCCTCGACGACGAAACCTGGCAGCTGGACCTGGGCAACGGTCCGCACCACCTGCACGGCGGGCCGATGGGCCTGGGCAAGCGGAACTGGAAAATGGAGCCGGAAGGACCGCGCGCGGTGCGCCTGAGCCTGCATTCGCCGCACCTTGACCAGGGCTATCCCGGGGCCGTCGATTTCGAGGTCCGCCTGTCGCTGGAGGGCGCGGCCCTGACCTGGGACATGACGGCCAAGCCCGACCGGGTGACCCCGGTGAACCTGGCCCAGCATCTCTATTTCAACCTGATGGGGTCGGGGACGGTGCGCGACCATGCCCTGCGACTTGCGGCCTCGGCCTATACCCCGACCGGCCCCGACCTGATCCCCACCGGAGAGCAACCGGCCGTCGATGGCACGCGTTTTGACTACCGACAGTCAAGGCGGATCGACGAGGCCGATCCGGACGGCGAGGGCTATGACCTGAACTTTGCCCTGGACGGAACGGACGGACCAGCCGCGGAACTGACGTCTCCGGACGGGATGAGCCTGCGGCTCTGGACGGATCAACCGGGGCTGCAAGTCTACACCTGCGGCTTCCTCAAACCCCATGCCTCGCCCTGGCCGGGGGTGGAACATGGGAATTTCGCCGGCATCTGCCTGGAGGCTCAGGCGTTTCCGAATGCGCTCAACACGCCGGGATTCGGGTCGATCCTGGTGTCACCGGACAAGCCTTATCGACAAGTGACACGGATCGAGATCGCCCGAGGCTGACGCCCGGACACAGGATCAACTGCCCGACGGAACCCCCGGTCGCCCTTTTGTCCACTAGACCTGCGGCTTGGACAGGATGGAATGGCGGCCGGGCTCGGCTTGCGGCCAACCGAGTCCGGCCGCCAACGCCTGCACCTTCCCTTCGACCGGCCCTCGTCCCGCCAGCCGTGAACACGCCACTGTTTCACTGCCCCAAATCGCATTAACCTTAACCGCGTTAACCTTAATGCTGGCTAAAAATATCCACGCACGAGGCTCCCGGCGAGCAGCGCCCAACCGTCCGCCAGGACGAAGAAGGCCAGCTTGAACGGCAAAGACACGATCGCCGGCGGCACCATCATCATCCCCATCGACATCAGCACGGCGGCAACGACAAGGTCGATGATCAGGAACGGCAGGAAGATCAGGAACCCCACCTGAAAGGCCCGCGCCACCTCGGACAGCATGAAACTGGGCACCAGCACCGATAGCGGCGCGTGCGGCGACAGGGTGGTCTCGACCGCATCCGGACGCAGGTCGGCCATTGCGCGATAGGTGTCCGGATCAACGCGGCCTGCCATGAAATCGCGAAAGGGTTCGATTGCCAGAACCGCGGCTTCCTCAACCTCGATCTGTTCCTCCAGCAAGGGCTGGACGCCCGTTTCCCAGGCCTCGTTGAAGACCGGCTCCATCACGAAGTAGGTCAGGAACAGTGCCAGGCTGACGATCAGCATGTTGGGCGGCGACTGTTGCAGGCCCACGGCCTGGCGCAGGATCGCCAACACCGTCACCATGAAGGGAAAGCAGGTCACCATGATGGCAAGGCCCGGCGCCAGGCTCAGCAGGGTGATCAGCGCGATCAACTGGATCGAGGTCGCCGTGACCGACCCGCCATCGCCCATGTCGATGGCAATGGACTGAGCGCCGGCCATGCCCGGCAACAGCAGGCAAAGCGCCAGCACCGGCAGAAGGATACGCATCGCTCAGGCCGGCGACTGCAGGTCGACCACCTCGGTGATGCGGACCGCCAACTGGCCGGACCCATCGCCATCGACAACCTCAAGCACACCGATGGCGATCAGCTTTTCCCCGACATAGAGCTCGACCGGATCGTCGAGCTGCTTGTCCAGCGTCAGCACGGAACCCTCGTTCAGTTGCAGCAGTTCACGCACCAGCGGGCGGGCGCGGCCCACGGAAACCGTGATCTCGATCGGGACCGAGGTAAAGGGCGTGCCCTGATCGCTTCGGGCGGCGGTCTGCGCGCTATCCATGTTTCATCTTCCTCTGGTTGTCATGTGCAAAACCCGCGACGGCCTCGGCCAGCGAAGCGGCAAGGTCGCTCAGGTCGATCTGGCGTTCGGTTGCGCCAAAACGGATGTCGGCCTGTTCCTCGGCCAGCGAATCGTCCGGGGTCAGGCGGATGGGAAATCCGAAGTCCTGTTCGAGCAGCGGCTCGACCGCCTCGACCCGATCGGGGT
Organism: Mameliella sp. LZ-28; assembly: GCF_012274245.1. NCBI lineage: Bacteria > Pseudomonadati > Pseudomonadota > Alphaproteobacteria > Rhodobacterales > Roseobacteraceae > Antarctobacter > Mameliella sp. LZ-28. Next base: position 49,957 of record NZ_JAANYX010000038.1, read on the forward strand.
GTACCGCGATCACGACGTCCATCCGTCCGATCTCGAGGCTCATGGCCTGGAGTTGCTGGACGATGTGATGACCCAGTGTTTGCCGGGCCATTTCCGGCAAGAGCGAGCGGACCATCTCGTCCAGCAGCGGCGTCACCGCGTTCATCACCTGGGTATAGGCCTCGTGATAGGTGAAACTCAGGTCCTGGAGATGCTGACCGAAGGCACTGGAAATCCGCGTGCGGTCGTCGGACTGGGCCTTGACCGCATCGTCCCAGCCCGCGCGATACCCTTTCTCGAAGGCCTCGAGTTTCTGCCCCTCGATCTCGGCCTCGGTGATCCGCGGTTCGGAGGGTTCCGGCTGCGTGGCGAGACCCGCCGCCTTTGCCTTGGCGCCAAAGTCCTCGAGCAACTCCGCAAGCGCGCTCATGTCGCGTCTTCCTTGTCTTCCTCAAGCCAGCTGCGCAGGATCTCGACGGTTTCGGTCTTGCGTGCCTCGATCAGGTTGCGCAGGCGTTCGACGGGATCCTCTTCTGCCGGGGCATCGAAATCGACCATGCCCATGCCACCGAAATCCGGGCCGTCCGCCAGTACGGGCAGGTTGTCGAAACCGCCGTCGGGTTCGATCTCGCCTTCCAGCGCCTCACCTTCGGCCGGCAGGCCCGGCGCGGGCAGCGCACCGGCGCTGGCCGTGACCGTCTCGCCACCGCGCGACAGGATCGGGCGCAGGACAAAGAGCCCGAGGATCAGCGCCACCACGGCAAGAACCCCCATCTGGATGAGCCGCATCATGTCGAGAGACCCCGAGAACAGGCCCGGTTCCAGCGGGCCGGTGCCAAGGCCGTCGGGACGTTCGAACGGCATCGACCGCAGGGTGATCTGGTCGCCGCGCGTCTCGTCGAAACCCACGGCCGAAGCCACGAGGTCGCGCAGCGCCTCCAACTCGGTGTCAGGCAGGGGAACAAATGTCTGGGAGCCGTCGGCGGCCGGTTCAAAGCTGCCGTTGACCAGGACAGCGACGGTCAGCCGCTTGATCGCGCCGGGTTGGCGGGTGATCTCGCGCGTGGTCTCGGAAATCTCGTAGTTGATTCGCTCTCGCGTTTCGGACTTGGCGGTAGAGGACTGGTCCGGACCGCCACCCGCGCCGCCATCGGGCAGATTCGACGCCACGGTGACATCGCCACCCCCGCCCAGGTTTTCCGACTTGTCGGTGCGCTCCTCGGTGTCGGTCGAGACGATGACGCGCCCGTCGGGATCGAAGCTGTGCTGACGGATCAGTTCCAGCTCCGTCACCGTGTCGACGCTGACCTCGACCACCGCGTTGCCGGACCCGACCCGGGCCTCCATCAGGCGCTGGACGCGATCGCGCAGCAGGGCGGCCCGGTCATCCGCGGTCACGCCGCCGCCGGTCTTTTCCTCGGCCCCGATCAACCCGCCCTTGCCGTCGATCACGGCGACATTCTCGGGGATAAGCCCGGGAACGGCCGAGGCGACAAGGAATTTCAGCGCCCGTGCCTGCGCCGCGTTCAGAACCGCGCCGGTGGTGGTGACGGAAATCGAGGCCGTGGGCGTGACATCGCGCTGAAAGGGGTTCGCGCTGGAGTTCGCGATATGGACGCGGGCGCTTGCGATCTGGGGATTTGAGACGATCGTGCGCGCCAGCTCGCCTTCCTTCGCGCGCCAGTAGGCGGCGTCGAACATCTGGCTGGTGGTGCCGAAACCGGACAGACCGTCGAGCAGTTCGTACCCCTGGCCGCTGTTGGCTGGCAGACCCTCGCTGGCAAGGGTGAGCCGCAGCGCGTCGCGCTCTGCCTCGGGGACGAAAATCGCTCCGGCACGCACGTCATACTGAACTCCGCGGGCCTCCAGCGCCTTGACCACGTCACCGGCGGCATCGTTTTCCAACCCCGCATAGAGCAGTGCCATGTTGGGGGCCGACGCCAGACGCGTCAGACCGAGAACCGCCAGCATCACCACCACCGTGGCGCCAATGACGATCATGCGTTGACGCCCGGCAAGGGCATTCCAGCTCGACAGTACCTGATTCAAGACCGACCTCCGCTCCAAACATTCTGTTCGGTTGTGCCGAGGTTCGCCTATTCGCCTTAACAATCAGTTAGCCCCTTTTCGTTACAACGAGCCCATCGCCGACGAAGAGGTAAAGAATGTCTGACGCCACCGTTGATGAAGACGAGATTGCCGGCAAGAAGCCGTCAAAGCTGCCGCTGATCATTGGCCTGGTGCTGGCGCTTGTTGGCGGCGGCGGCGGGTTCTACGCGGTGCAGTCGGGGCTCTTTGGCCTTGGTGGTGGCAAGGCGGCGGACAGCCACGCCCCGGCGGATCACGGCGAACCGCATGTGGCGACAAAGGCCCTGCCCGACGTCACATTCGTCGAGGTGCCACCGGTGCTGATCTCGCTGGGGCCGAACGCCCAGGCGACCCACCTGCGCTTTCGCGCCAGCCTTGAGGTGCCGTCGGAATACAAGAGCGAGGTCGAGAAGATCCTGCCGCGCATCCAGGACGTGCTCAACAGTTACCTGCGCGCGCTCGAAGCGCAGGACATCGAGGCGCAGGGCGCCCTGGTGCGGCTGCGTGGCCAGATGCTGCGCCGAATCAAGCTGGTGGCCGGCGAAGGCCGTGTGCGCGACCTCCTCGTGCTTGAATTTGTCCTGAATTGAGGGAGATGGGAATGGAAGCGATTGCAGATATCCTGCTGGTGGCGGGCGCCCTTGGCGCCGGTTTCTACTGTTTTATCCTGGCGCGGCGACTGTCGCGCTTTACCGACCTGGAAAACGGTGTCGGTGGCGCCGTCGCGGTGCTGTCGGCGCAGGTCGACGACCTGACCAGGACCCTGGGCAGCGCCCAGAAAAGCGCAGGCGAATCGAACAAGTCGCTGGGCGAGCTGACCGACAGGGCCGAAGACGTGGCCCGCAGGCTGGAACTGCTGGTGGCCTCGATGCACGACCTGCCGCAGAACAGCGCGCCGCCACAGCAGGACGCGAAAGATCCGGTTTTCCTGCGCCACTCGCGCAACTGAGCGTCCGCATCGCCACGCAACACGAGGGTTGAACATGGCCAAAGCCAAGGTTTCCGCGCGCACCGGCGCCGCAAAATCCGCGCGCAAGGCGCCCAAGCGCAAGCCGCGCGGCGCCCTCGCGGCGATCTGCGCCCTGCTGGTGACATCCGGCCTGTTGCGGCTGGCCGTGGGCGCCAGCGAGGCGATTGCCCGCGAAGGCGACACCGCCCCGAAACCCCAGCTCGAGGCGGCCCTCGCGGCGGATGCGGCCAAGGCCCGACCGGCTGCCGGCCAACCCGCGCCGCGCGTGGTGGCAGAGGCCGACATCAAACCCCTGCTGGAGGCGCTCGACGCCCGCGAGGCCCGCCTGCGCAAGCGCGAATCGGCCATCGACGTGCGCATGCAGGCGCTGGCCGTCGCCGAAGAGGAAATCGAGCGCAAGATGCAGGCACTGGCCGAGGCCGAGGCCAGCCTGAAGCAGACCCTCGCCCTTGCACGGACCGCCGCCTCGGACGATGTCGACAAGCTGACCGACGTCTACGCCAACATGAAACCCAAGCAGGCCGCCGCCCTGTTCGAAGAGATGGACCCCCAGTTTGCCGCTGGTTTCCTTGGCCGGATGCGCCCGGATGCCGCCGCCGCGATCATGGCCGGGATGACCCCGCAATCCGCTTATCTGGTCAGCGTGATCTTGGCCGGGCGCAACGCGGATGTTCCCAAGGAGTGACCCCTCTCACCGCTTGGTGTGCCACGTGGGGCGCAGTTGCACGGCAACGTGACGCCCGTGTGGCTGTCACGGGATTGCTTTTCAGACCGTCTTGGGCCACATAAATTGCCGCACTCGGGATAAAATCGCAGAGGCTGCCATGTTGAACCGCCGTACCTTCCTTGCCGCCTCGGCCACCGCCGCGGCATTCCCCATGCCCGCGCTCGCCTATTCGGTGGACACGAAATTCAAGCCGCAGGTCGTCTCGATCAAGCCGGACCTGAGCCCGGGCCAGATCCTCATCCTGTCCAAGGCGCATTTCCTCTACCTGGTCGAGGCCCCGGGGCAGGCGCGCCGCTATGGCGTCGGGCTTGGCACCGCCGGGCAGGCGATTTCGGGCACCTACGATGTCGGCGGCAAGAAGAAGTGGCCAACCTGGCGTCCGACCGACGCGATGATCAAGCGCAACCCGAACGCCTACGAAAAGTTCATCGACAACGACTATGTCCAGCCCGGTGGTCCCGGCAACCCGCTGGGCGCGCGGGCGTTGTACCTGTATCGGAACGGGCGCTATACCTTCAACGCGATCCACGGCACGACGGCCCCGCGGTCGATCGGTCGGTCGGTGTCGAACGGCTGTGTCCGGATGATCAATGACCACGTGATCGACCTCTACGAACGCGTACAGCCCGGCGCCAAAGTCACCGTTCTGTGACGGGGGGGCGCGCGCAGGCATCCGGGCGCTTCGATCTGATCGTTCTTGGGGCCGGACCCGCCGGGTCCGCCGCCGCGATGAGCGCGATTCAGGCCGGGCTGCGCGTTGCGTTGGTCGACAAGGCGCGATTTCCCCGTAACAAGCTGTGCGGCGGTGGCCTGACCGGCCGCGCCATTTCGCGCTATCGCCAGACCTTCGGCGGAACACTGCCACCCGTTCCGCTGGAACGGCGCGACATGTTCACCTTTCATGCCTACGGTCAACCGCTCGGAGACAGCCGCGATGCTCCCCCCCTGCACCTGGGTATGCGCTATGAGCTGGACGCGGCGCTGGTCGAACAGGCACTTGCGGCAGGTGCGGTGGATTTCACAGGGCAGAGCGGCAGGTTGGACCCCGATGGCCCGGCACTGGACCTGCCCGGCGGCCGGATCGAGGCACCGCTGATGATCGCCGCCGACGGTGTCAACAGCCCGACAGCGCGGACACTCTTTGGCGCCGCCTTCGACCGGGCCCGGATCGGATTTGCCTTGGAGGTCGAGCATCCCGGCACCGACCCCGACCGCCCGCTGCGCATCGATTTCGGCGCCGCGGACTGGGGCTATGGCTGGCAGTTCCCGAAACCGCGGGGCACCACCGTGGGCCTCGGCGGCGTGATGTCCCGAAACGCCAACATGAAAGCCGGGCTCGCGCGCTACCTCGACCAGCTGGGCCTGCCGGACACATTGCCGGTCAAGGGACAGTTCCTGCCCTTCGGCGATTTCCGGGCCGTCCCCGGCAAGGGGCGCATCCTGCTGGCGGGCGATGCGGCGGGCCTTGTGGACCCGATCACCGGCGAGGGCATTGCCCATGCCCTGGACAGCGGCGCGCTTGCGGCCCGCGCCGCCTGCCGTGCTCTTGAAGACGCCGCGCCGGACAAGGCCCTGGCCGCCTATACAAACGATTTGCGCCCGATCCATCGCGGCTTGCGCCATGCCCGACTGTTGCGGAACCTGATGTTCCGGGAAACCCTTCGCCCCGCCTTCATCCGCAGTTTCCGCAGCTCTCGCACCCTGCGCGGCGAATACCTGCGCATGATGGCCGGAGAGACGGATTATGGCCCCCTGATGCAGAAAATGGCCGCGAGACTTCCGGGCTTTGCATGGCGGGCCGTCAGCGGCACATGAAGAATCTTAACGAATATCCCCCGCGCCACGAGTCGGGTCTTAAGGCTTTGTTAGGGTCTGACCACGTACCGTCCAAACAGATGGAGGGTGTAGTGGCTATTTTCTCTTTCCTTATAGGTTGCATGATCGGACTGGTCTGCGCGGTGGTCGGATGGCTCGGGTTCGACATGTCGGTGCTCGCCGCCTTCGGCCTTTATCTCAGCGTCAGTCTGCTGGTGGGCATGGCCCTGATCCTGACGTCCCTGCACGCTCTGGACCACGACTGCACAGAGGTCGACGCCTGACCGCTCAGCGGTCAACCCGTGCAATCAGCGCCTCGACCTTCGGCCCGACCGCCTCGACAATCCGCGCCACGCCTGCGCCATTGGGATGGATGCCGTCGGGCTGCATGTAACGGCCAAGGTCAGCCGGCATCTCGCCGTCCTGCATCAGACCTGCAAAGAAACTCTCCAGGTACAGCGCGTCATAGGCCTCGGCCAGCTCGGGATAGATCGCGTCGAACTGTGCCTTGTAGTCGGGACCGTAGTTCCCCGGCGCCGACATCCCGATCAACAAAACCTCCAACCCGCGCGCCTCGGCGACCTTCAGGATGCCCTCGATATTGGCGCGCGCCGCCGCCGGGTCGATGCCACGCAACAGGTCATTGCCGCCCAGCGCCACAATCATCGCCTGGATCTCGGGCGTGAGTGACCACTCCACCCGCGCCAGCCCGCCCGCCGTGGTATCCCCCGACACCCCGGCATTGACGATCCGCACCTCATGTCCACGTTCGGCCAGCCAGGCCCGCAACTGTGGCACGAACCCTTCCTGTTCGATCAGCCCGTAACCCTGGGTCAGGCTGTCGCCCAGTGCCAGGATATGCACACGCTCCGCCGCCGCGCCGGTCGCCAGCAACAGCAAGACCACCGCCAATGCCTTGTTGCGCAAGCCCAACAGCCCATATCTGACCCAGTGCAACATGTTCCGAGGCCCCCCGTGTCCAATGCCGTTCTCTCGCTCCAAGATGTCACCCTCAGCCTCAGGGGCAATGCCGGACTTGTGGAAATCCTGCATGGACTCTCGCTGGACGTGACGCGGGGCGAAACCCTGGGCCTTGTCGGGCCGTCCGGGTCGGGCAAATCCTCGTTGTTGATGATCATGGGCGGGCTGGAACGGGCCAGCACCGGGCAGGTGCACGCGCTGGGCCACGACCTGACCACGATGAGCGAGGATGCCCTGGCCCGGTTTCGCCGCGACCACATGGGTGTGGTGTTCCAGTCCTTCCACCTGATCCCGACCATGACCGCGCTGGAAAACGTCGCCACGCCGCTGGAGCTGGCAGGCGACCGGCGGGCGTTCGACCGCGCGCGGGAGATGCTGGACAAGGTCGGGCTGGCCGCGCGTGCCGATCATTACCCTGCCCAGATGTCGGGCGGCGAGCAGCAACGCGTCGCGCTGGCCCGCGCGCTGGCACCGGAACCGGACATCCTGCTGGCCGATGAGCCCACCGGCAACCTCGACGGGGCCAACGGCGCGGCCATCGTCGACCTGCTCTTCGGCCTGTCACGGGAACACGGCGCGACGCTGGTGCTGGTCACCCATGCGCCGGACCTCGCCGCGCGCTGCGACCGCGTGGTGCACCTGGACGACGGCCGCGTCGCCTCGACCGAGTTGAGGGCCGCGGAATGAGCCTTGCGACTTCGGCGCGCTTTGCCCGGCGCGAGCTGCGCGGGGGCCTGCGCGGATTCCGCATCTTCCTGGCCTGTCTAGCCCTGGGCGTGGCCGCCATTGCCGGCGTCGGCTCCGTGCGCTCGGCGATCCAGACCGGGCTGGAGGACCAGGGCGCCGTCCTGCTGGGCGGCGATGCCCTGGCCGAGTTCACCTACCGCTTTGCCACCGAGGACGAACGCACCTGGATGCAGGAGACCGCGACCGCGGTTTCGGAGGTGACGGATTTCCGCTCGATGGCCACGGTGACGCGCGACGGCACCACGGAACGCGGTCTGACACAGGTGAAATCCGTGGACGCCGCCTATCCCCTGCTGGGCGAGATGGTGCTGGAGCCGCCGATGCCGCTGGCCGAGGCGCTGGCGGATCACGGTGCCGTCATGGCCCCGATCCTCGCTGACCGCCTGGCGCTGCAACCCGGCGACACGTTCCGGCTGGGCACACGAGAGTTCACCCTGCGCGCCACCATCGCCGTCGAACCGGACGACGCCGGGGACGGGTTCGGCCTTGGCCCGCGCACAATCGTCCGAACCGCCGACCTGAAAGGCTCCGGCCTGCTTAGCGAAGGGTCCCTGTTCGAGACTGAATACCGGATGCTCCTGCCGCCGGGCACCGACCTCGACACCGCTCGCGCCGGGGCGTTGGAGCGGTTCGAGGACAAGGGCCTCAGCTGGCGTGACGCGCGCAACGGCGCCCCCGGGATCGCCCGTTTCGTCGAGAGGCTGGGCAGTTTCCTCGTCCTCGTCGGACTGTCCGGTCTTGCCGTCGGCGGCATCGGTGTGTCGGCGGCGGTGCGCGCCTATCTTGCGCGCAAGACCAGCGTGATCGCCACGCTGCGCACTTTGGGGGCCACCCGCAGCACCATCTTCCAGACCTATTTCATCCAGATCGGCATGCTCAGCCTTGTCGGCATCGCGCTGGGCCTGGTCCTGGGCGCGCTGGTGCCGATCCTCTTTGCCCCGCTCATCGCGGGCGCCTTGCCCGTCCCAACCGTCTTTACCCTTTACCCCGGCGCGCTGGGAGAGGCGGCGCTCTACGGGGTGCTGACTGCGCTGCTGTTCACGCTCTGGCCGCTGGCACGGGCCGAGGAGGTGCGCGCCGCGACCCTCTTTCGCGACGCGCTGGACAGCGCGCGCCTGCTGCCCGCCTGGCGGTACGTGCTGGCAACGCTGGTGCTGGTTGCCCTGCTGGTCGGCAGCGCGACGCTCTTTGCCGGGCGGCCCGGGCTGACGCTCTGGATCGCGGGCGGGATCGCCGGGGCGCTGCTGGTGTTGCTGGGCGCCGCCTGGGCGATCCGCTGGATGGCGCGCCTCGCCACGCCGGCGACGCGCGGCAGACCTGCATGGCGCTGGGCGCTGGGTGCCATCGGCGGACCACGCGAAAGCGCCGGGTCGGTCGTGCTGTCGCTGGGCCTGGGCCTGACGGTGCTGGCCTCCATCGGGCAGATCGACGGCAACCTGCAAAGCGCGATCCAGCGCGACCTGCCAGAGGTCGCGCCCTCGTATTTCTTTGTCGACATCCAGAAGGACCAGATGCCCGGCTACCTCGAGCGGCTGGAAAACGATCCCGCGGTCAGCCGCATCGACAGCGCGCCCATGCTGCGCGGCATCATCACCCGGATCAACGGCCAGCCGGCGACAGAGGTCGTGGGCGGACACTGGGTCCTGCGCGGCGACAGGGGCGTGACCTATTCCGAAACACCGGGCGCACGCACCACCGTCACCGCCGGAGAATGGTGGCCAGAGGGCTACAGCGGCCCGCCGCAGGTCAGCTTTGCCGCCGAAGAGGCCGAGGAAATGGGCCTGAAACTTGGCGACACGCTGACCGTCAACATCCTGGGCCGCGACATCACCGCCACCATCACCTCGTTCCGAGAGGTCGATTTCTCGACCGCCGGGATCGGCTTTGTCATGACGATGAACCCCGCCGCGCTCTCCGCCGCGCCGCATACCTTCATCTCGACCGTCTACGCCGAGGAAGCGGCAGAGGCGCAGATCCTGCGCGATCTCGCAGGGCAATACCCCAACATCACCGCCATCCGCGTCCGCGACGCCATCGACCGGGTCAGCGAACTGCTGGACGGGATCGGCCTGGCGGTGCGCTGGGGCGCGGCGGCAACGCTGCTGACCGGTTTCCTGGTGCTGATCGGCGCGGCGGCAGCGGGCCAGGGCGCGCGCACCTACGAGGCGGCGGTGCTCAAGACCCTCGGCGCCACCCGCGCCCGCATTCTGCAAAGCTTTGCCCTGCGGTCTGCCCTGCTGGGCGGGGCGGCCGGTGCCGTGGCGCTGGGCGCGGGCATCGCAGGGGCCTGGGCGGTCATGACCTTCGTGATGGAAACCGATTTCGCCGTGATCTGGCCCTCGGCCATCGGGATCGTCACCGGCGGGGTGCTGGCGACGCTGCTGGCCGGCCTGGGCTTTGCCTGGCGTCCGCTGGCGGCCCGGCCCGCGGGGGTGCTGCGCGCACGGGAATGACGATCCGGACAGGCTGTCACGTTGCATCCCGTGCCCCGGACTGGCACCACCGGGAGCAACCGAAACCATCGCCGGATCTGTCCCATGAGTGATTCCCTGCCGATGCCGGTCACGGCGCCGCTGACCTCCGCCCAGCGCACGCAGCTTTTCAACCTTGTCCGCCGCGCCGCCAAGGCCGAGATCATGCCGCGTTTCCGCAAGCTTGGCACCCATCAGATCGGCGAAAAGACCGGCCCGCAGGACCTGGTGACAGAGGCCGACACCAGCGCCGAGGCAATGATCACGCGGGGCCTGCAACGGTTCTTTCCCTCTGCCGTGATCGTCGGCGAAGAGGCGGCCTCGTCCAATCCCGACCTGGTGAAAAAGATCCCCGAGGCGGAACTCTGCTTTACCATCGACCCGGTGGACGGCACCTGGAACTTTGCCAAGGGCCTGCCGCTGTTCGGGGTCATGGTCTCTGTGCTGCGCTTTGGCCGCCCGGTCTTTGGCCTGCTCTACGATCCGGTGCTGAACGACATCGTCTGGGCCGATACAGAACATCCCGCCCAGATGCAGCTACCGCGCCGTGACAGCCGTTTCGTCAACACGGATCATGACCAGAACAAGCCACTGGACCAGCTCAACGGCTTCGTGCCGCTGTTCCTGATCCCCGAGGACAAGCGCGCCGAAGCCGCCGCAACCCTGCCGAAATTCGGGCGGGTCTGGTCGCTGCGCTGTGCGTGCCATGAATTCCGCACGCTGGCACAGGGTGAGGTCGACTTCGTGCTGTTCGCGAAACTCACCGCATGGGACCAGCCCGCGGGCGTCGTCGTGACGCGGCAGGCGGGCGGCCATGTCGCCATGCTGGACGGATCGGAATACGCCGGCGACACCAGCTCGGGCTACCTGCTGGCGGCCAGCGACAAGGCAACCTGGGACAAGGTGCGCGACGCCTTTGCCTTTCTGTTGGACGCCCCAGCGCCCGACCCTGCCCCGGCGCCCGAGAAAAACGCTTATCCGGGTGAATTGGCCGTCGACAGCGACGCCTGAGGCACGCCCTAGGCCCTGCCCTTGCAGCGGGCCGCGTAGTCGCGCAGCAAGGGCACGCGCCTGGGGCGAAAGCTGCGCCCGTTCAGGGCGGCGCTTTCGATCCCCGAGGCATGGAACAGGCGCCAGTCCTGCCGCAGGCAACACCAGACCAACACCATCAGGGTGCCATCCGAATAGCTGATCCCCAACGGCCAGACCTCGCGCTCGGTCACCTGGTCCTTGAGGTCGCGATAGCGCACGTCCAGCGCCAGTTCCTCCCAGCAGGCTTGCCGCAACATCGCCATGTCCACGGTAAAATCCACCGGCCTTGGCGGCGCGCGAAAGCTGCGCAGGGCCGTGTGCATGGCCTGCCGCGATTGCCCGTCGGCCAGCGTGGCGATGATCCGTGCAAGGGCGGATTGTCCCGCCGCCTCCAGCGCAGAGTCACCTGTCTGGCGCAGCTCTCCGACCGCAAGCACCAGCGCCTCGATCTCCAGCCGGGAAAAGCTCTGCGGCGGCAGGGCGGGATCCTCGGTCAGCCGATAGCCCACCCCGGCCTCACCATCGATCAGGGCGCCCCCCGCGCGCAACGTGGCAATGTCGCGGTACAGCTGGCGCCGCGAGACACCGGTTTCCTCGGCCAGCCGCGTGGCCGTGACCGGCGCAGGCAGGCGGCGCAGCGCGTCCATGAGGCGAAAGAGGCGATCGGTCCGGGCCATGCTGACAGCATCTGTCAGCAGGTGGGCGCTAAAGCAAGGCATTCCCGAGTAACAGGAGAGACCCATGCTCACGCTTTACCACGCCCCGCGCTCACGCTCGACCTCCATCATGGTGCTGATCGAGGAGATGGGGATTGCCGACCAGATCGAGGTCATCGAGGTCACTGTCGCCCGTGGCGATGGCAGCGGCGCCCCGGACGCAAAGAACCCCCACCCCGAAAAGAAGGTGCCCTACCTGACCGACGGCACCGACACTGTGCGCGAACGCGGCGCCATCATCGCCTACCTGACCGACAGGTTCCCCGAGTCGGGCTTTGGCCGTCCCGTCGGCCATCCGCAGCGCGGGGCCTTCCTCAGCTGGCTGTTCTTCTACCAGGGCGTGATGGAACCGCTGCTTGTCCTCGACTGGGCAAAGATCGACCATCCTATCGTGCAGGCGACCTTTCGCGACATGAAAACCGTCGTGACCCGCCTGGCCGAGGCACTCGACGGCCAGCCCTACCTGCTGGGGGACGACTATTCGGCGGTGGACCTGCTGCTGTCGAGCCCCTTCCAATGGCTGCCGGACGCCGCGCCGGACAACCCCGCCGTCAAGGCCTGGATCGACCGCTGTGCCGACCGTCCGACGATGAAGGCCATCGCGGAGCGCGAAAGCGCCGAGGTGCAGGCCTGACTCCACAAACGACAATGCCCTCGCAGCTCCCTGCGAGGGCATTTTCTCGTGCAGTGGCGCGATCAGCCTATTCCGCCGCTTCGGCGTAATCGCTCATCGGCGGGCAGGTGCAGATCAGGTGCCGGTCGCCATAGACGTTGTCCACCCGGTTCACCGGCGGCCAGTACTTGTCGACCCGGAAAGCGCCCGGCGGGAAACAGCCCTGCTCGCGGCTATAGGGACGGTCCCAGTCGCGCACGAGGTCCTCCATCGTGTGCGGTGCCAGTTTCAGCGGGTTCTGCTCGCGGTCCATGTCGCCGTTCTCGATGGCCCGGATTTCCTCGCGGATCGCCAGCATCGCATCGCAGAACCGGTCCAGCTCGGCCTTGGTCTCCGACTCCGTCGGCTCCACCATCAGCGTGCCCGCCACCGGCCAGCTCATCGTGGGCGCGTGGAAGCCAGCATCCATCAGCCGCTTGGCGATGTCCTCGACCGTCACACCCGCCGATTTCTCGAAAGGCCGCGTGTCCAGGATACATTCATGCGCCACCCAGCCGTTCGACCCACGGTAGAGCACGTCATAGGCGCCCTCCAGCCGCTTGGCGATGTAGTTGGCGTTCAGGATCGCCACCCGCGTCGCCTGCGTCAGCCCGCCGCCACCCATCATCAGGCAATAGGCCCAGCTGATCGGCAACAGCGAGGGAGAGCCGAACGACGCCGCGCTGACCGCGCCGCCCTCTGCCTCCTGCGGATTGCCGGGCAGATGCGGCACCAGGTGTTCCTTGACCCCGATCGGCCCCATGCCGGGGCCACCGCCGCCGTGCGGAATGCAGAATGTCTTGTGCAGGTTCAGGTGGCTGACATCCCCGCCCAGGTCACCGGGACGGCTCAGCCCCACCATCGCGTTCATGTTGGCGCCATCGATATAGACCTGCCCACCGTGTTCGTGGGTGATCGCGCAGACCTCCTTCACCGTCTCCTCGAACACGCCATGCGTGGACGGATAGGTGATCATGCAGGCCGCCAGCGCATCGGAATGCTTCTCGGCCTTGGCGCGGAAATCCGCCACGTCGATGGACCCCTGCGCGTCGCATTTCACCGCCACCACCTTCCAGCCGACCATCTGCGCCGAAGCCGGGTTGGTGCCATGCGCGTTGACCGGGATTAGGCAGACGTTGCGCTGCCCCTCGCCCCGGTCCATCTGCCAGCGCCGGATTGTCAGCAGGCCCGCGTATTCCCCCTGCGCGCCAGAATTGGGCTGCATGGAAATCGCGTCATAGCCGGTGATCTGGCACAGCTTGGCGTTCAGATTCTCGATCAGCTCGGCATAGCCCCGCGCCTGGTCCTTGGGCGCATAGGGGTGGATCATCGAGAACTCGCGCCAGCTGACCGGCATCATTTCCGCCGCCGAGTTCAGCTTCATCGTGCAGGACCCCAGTGGGATCATCGCCCGGTCCAGCGCCAGGTCACGGTCGGCGAGGCGGCGCATGTAGCGCATCATCTCTGTCTCGGCCCGGTTCATGTGGAACACGTCATGTTCCAGGTAGCTGGACTGCCGGATCAACCCATCGGGCAGGCGATAACCGGACTCCGCCGGATCGTCCTTCTTCACCAGCCCGAAGGCGCGCCAGACCGCCTCGATGGTCGAGGGCCGGGTGCGTTCGTCCAGCGTGATACCGACGCGGGTCTTGCCCACGCGCCGCAGGTTCAGCCCCTGCTGCACGGCGGCCTGCAGGACACCACGCTGCAACAGGCCCACGTCCACGGTGATCGTGTCAAAGAACTCCGACGGCTCCACCTTGAAGCCCGCCGCCTCCAACCCCTTGGCCAGGCGCACGGTCTTGCGGTGGATGCGCTGCGCGATGGCGCGCAGCCCCTTGGGCCCGTGGAACACCGCGTAGAACCCGGCCATGACCGCCAGCAGCGCCTGCGCGGTACAGACGTTCGACGTGGCCTTTTCGCGCCGGATATGCTGTTCGCGGGTCTGCAACGACAGCCGGTAGGCGCGGTTGCCGTGGCTGTCGATGGAAACACCGACAATCCGCCCGGGCATCGCGCGTTTCATCGCGTCCTTGCAGGCCATGTAGGCCGCGTGCGGCCCGCCATAGCCTACCGGCACGCCAAAGCGCTGGGTCGAGCCCACGGCGATATCCGCCCCCATCGCGCCCGGCTCCTTCAGCAGACACAGCGACAGCGGATCGGCACTGACGATGCCCACCGCGTTGGCACCGTGCAGCGCCTCCATCTCGGCGGTGAAATCGCGCAGGTGGCCGTAGGTGCCGGGATACTGGAAGATGGCGCCGAAGACTTTGTCGGCCTCCAGCGTCTCGGGCGCACCCACGATCACCTCGATCCCCAGCGGCTCGGCCCGGGTCTTCATCACCGCGATGTTCTGCGGGTGACAGTTCTCGTCGACGAAAAATGCGGTGGCCTTGGATTTCGCCACCCGCTGCGCCATCGTCATCGCCTCGGCGCAGGCGGTCGCCTCGTCCAGGAGCGAGGCATTGGCGATCTCCAGCCCGGTCAGGTCGCAGATCATGGTCTGGAAGTTCAGCAGCGCCTCCAGGCGGCCCTGGCTGATCTCGGGCTGGTAGGGCGTGTAGGCGGTGTACCAGGCCGGGTTCTCCAGGATGTTGCGCTGGATCGCCGGCGGCGTGACCGTGCCGTGATAGCCCTGCCCGATGAGCGAGGTCAGCACCTTGTTCTTCGACGCCACCTCGCGCATCCGGTAGATCAGCTCCCGCTCGGACAGCGGCTTGCCGAAATCCAGCGGCTTTTCCTGCCGGATTGCCTTCGGCACGGTTTCGTCCACCAGTTGATCCAGCCCCGAAACGCCCAGCACGTTGAACATGCTCGCCATTTCCTCGGGCGACGGGCCGATGTGGCGCCGGTTGGCGAAATCATAGGGAAGATAGTCGATGGGCTCGTAGGTCATTCCTGTGCCTTCCTTCTCAACGCTTCGGGTCCGCGACACGATCCAGCAATCGAAGCCGGACAGGCGCCCCTTCCGTCAAATCCAAACTGTCGAACGAAAAAACGCCGATATAACCGTCGCGCGCGAGATCACCCCCGCCCACATCCCTCTGCATCACCACGAGATCATGGTCGCGCAGGGCCTCCGCGTATTCCATGAAACGCTTTCCGTTCCGATCGATGCCTTCCATCGGGTCCGCGTATCCGGTCTCGCCAACACGCCAGGTATTGTGAATGACGGCCAGACGCTTGCCTTCCACCTCTGCGGTCCATCGTCCGCGCTCACCGGTTATCTTTACAAGCTTTCTCAACGGGGCACCGCTCCCGGGCTTCTTCTTGGTCCAAATACCCCGGGGGAGTCGACCGCAGGGAGACGGGGGCAGAGCCCCCTTTCCGCCGCCGATCACCGCTCCGCCGGAATGGGCGCAGGGCGGGGCATCACCCCGCCGCCACGATCAGGAAATGAAGTCCTTGTAGGCCTTCTCGTCCATCAGGTCGTCCAACGCCGACAGGTCCTCGACCTTCATCTTGAAGAACCAGGCCTCGCCCTCGGGGTCCTCGTTGATCTTGCCCGGTTCCTCGACGATGGGCTCGTTCACCTCGACGATCTCGCCGTCCAGCGGCGCCAGGATGTCAGAGGCGGCCTTGACCGATTCGATCACCACGACTTCCTCGTCCTTGGTGACCTCGCGGCCTTCCTCGGGCAGTTCGACAAAGACGATGTCGCCCAGTTGTTCCGCCGCGTGATTGGTGATGCCCACAACGACCAGGTCACCCTCGACCAGCAGCCATTCATGTTCCTCGGTGAATTTCATGTAAGTCTCCCTGTTTCACCGTTTGAACCCAGCCGGCACGAAAGGCAGCGCTGCCACCCGCACCGGAACCCGCTTGCCGCGCAGCTCGCCCCAGAGGGGTGTGCCCTCTGATGCGCTTGCCGCCGACACATGTCCCATGGCCACCGGCCCCTCGACCGAGGGGCCGAAGCCGCCCGAGGTCACGGCGCCGACCTCGGCCCCGCCCTCCTCGGCATCGTAGAGCACCACGCCCGCGCGCATCAGCGCCCGGCCCTCGGGGCGCAGGCCCACGCGCTTGCGCGCCGCGCCTTCGGCCATCTCGCGCTGCACCCGCTCCGCGCCCGGATAGCCGCCCGCGCGCGCGCCACCGGCGCGCCGGACCTTCTGGATCGCCCAGGTCAGCCCCGCCTCGACCGGCGAGGTTTCCGGGTCCAGGTCCTGCCCGTAGAGGCACAGGCCCGCTTCCAGCCGCAGGCTGTCCCGCGCGCCCAGCCCGATGGGTTCCACCCGGGCATCCGCCAGCAGCGATTTCACCAGATCCACGGCTGCCACATTGGGCACCGAGATCTCGAAGCCGTCCTCGCCGGTATAACCCGACCGCGAGACCCAGCATTCCGCGCCCGCGATGGGCAACGTCTCGACGTCCATGAAACGCATGTCGCGCACCGCGGGGCAATGCTCGGCCAGAACATCCTCGGCCTCGGGCCCCTGCAGCGCCACAAGCGCACGGTTTTCCAGCAGTTTCACGGTGATGCCATCGGGTTCCAGCGCCGCGCGCATCCGGGCCACGTCGGCCTCCTTGCAGGCCGCGTTGACCACCACGAACAGGTGATCGCCCCGGTTGGCGATCATCAGGTCGTCCTCGATCCCGCCCGCGTCATTGGTAAAGAAACCATAGCGCTGCCGCCCCTCGGCCAGCCCCGCCACGTCCACCGGCACCAGCCGTTCCAGCGCCTCTGCCACCTTCGGCCCGCGCAGGATCACCTGGCCCATGTGGCTGACGTCGAACAGCCCGGCCCGGCCCCGGGTGTGCAGGTGCTCTTTCAGCACGCCCAGCTTGTACTGTACCGGCATCTCGTAGCCGGCGAATCCCACCATTTTCGCGCCGCGCGCGTGGTGCAGCTCGTTCAGAACGGTTGTCTTCAGCTCGGTCGGCTCGTCCGTCATGCGCTCCCCTTTGCCCATGACGCACAGCGCGTCCGGGCAGTTCCGCCACGGACCAATTCCGCAGCCCCACTGCCCCCTCTGTCCTTCGGCCTGAGATCGTTATCCCTTCGGCGGACGCGCATCCGGCGCCTCTCTCCAGAGTCTTGCCTCTTCGCGGTCCATGCGGCCTGAGCGTTTCCGGGGCGGTTGCGCCTTCGGCACCGGCTCCGGGCCAAGGCCCTCCCCGGTTCTCCCGTCGAAGATGCGCAGACGCTAGTCCATCGTCCCGGCGTTGACAAGCCGCCCCGCGCGGCATCCATCGCCAGAGATGATGTTCATCAGCGCGGCGTTGTCACAGACCAGCGAATCGAGCGTGATCGGGTCCAGCGTCTCGTAAAAGGCATTGGCGGCCCGGGTCAGCGCGCTGCGCAGCCGGCAGGCATCGGTCAGCGGACAGGTGTTGTCCACGTCGGCGAAACATTCGGCCAGCGGCACCGGCTGTTCCAGCGCCCGGAAAATGTCGCCGATGACGATATCCTCGGCCGGCCGGCCCAGTTCCAGCCCGCCGTTGCGCCCCCGCTGGGTGTGCAGGAACCCCATCTGGGCCAGCTGGTTGATGACCTGCGCCAGGTGGTTTTCCGAGGCATTGCAGCGTTGGGCGATCTCGTGCTTGGTAACAAGCCGCCCCGGGTTCGCGGCGCAAAACATCAGCACGCGCATCGCGATATTGGTTCTTTTCGTTACCCGCATGCGGATCTCCAAAATACATTGATCAGACACCTATCTCGCACGCGGCGGGCCTTCGGGGTTTGACATGCGTCAAAACCGGCGAATATTTCGCACATGGAGCATGTATATTTCTTTGGCTACGGGTCGCTGGTGAACCGCACGACCCATGAACACACCCCCGCACACCGCGCCCGCCTGCACGGCTGGCGCCGGGCCTGGCGCGCAGTGCCCGAACGGGCGCTCTGTTATCTGACCGCCGTCCGCGATCCGGACGCCCATATCGACGGGCTGATCGCCCCGGTCCCCGGCGACAGCTGGGCAGAGCTCGACCGCCGCGAAGGCGCCTATGACCGCCATGACGCCACCCAAAGCCTGACCCATGACAGCGACGCGCGCGCCGTCGTCGTCTATGCGATCGACCCCGGCCGCCACAGCGATCCGGGTCCGGACAACCCGATCCTGCTCAGTTATCTCGATGTGGTGGTGGCGGGCTACCTGGCGGAATACGGCCCCGGCGGCCCGGCGCAGTTCTTCGACTCCACCCTGGGCTGGCAGGCGCCGATCCTCGATGACCGCGCCGCGCCCCGCTATGCCCGCGCCCGGCCCCTGACGGACGAGATCCGCACCCTGACCGACGCCGGCCTGGCCGCCCTGGGCAGCCGGATCATCGCCGCCGCCTGAGCCTCAGGCGAAAACCGCCTGGCTTCTTTGGTTTGAAAAATACCTCGGGGGGCGCCGAAGGCGCGGGGGCAGCGCCCCCTCCGACCGCGCAAACAGGCCCAGGCGGGGTTTACGCCCCGGCCTTGCCGCCTGGCTTGACCTGCATCAGCGGCATCACCTCGGCCATTTCCGGCCCGCGCTGCAGCCCGGTCACCGCCTTGCGCAGCGGCATGAACAGCTTCTTGCCCTTGCGCCCCGTGGCTTCCTTGACCGCCGTGGTCCAGGTGCCCCAGGTCTCCGCGTCATAGGGCGGCTCGCCCAGCATGGACAAGGCCTCGGTCACAAAGTCCTGGTCTTCCTCATCCACCAGCGGCTCTGCCCCGTCACGGAACAGCGCCCACCAGCCCGCCATCTCCTTGCGGGTGGTGATGTTCTCGCGCACCACCTTCCAGAAAGCCGCGGCCTTGTCGTCGGGCACGCCCAGCGCACGCACCTCGTCGGCCACAGCCTCCAGCTCCAGCCCGTGCAGCTTTTTCGCGGTCAGCGGATACAGGTCCTCGACGTCGAACTTGGTGGGGGCCGAACCGAACTGCTCCAGCTCGAACCCCTCGGCGATCTCGTTCAGCGACAGGCGCAGCTCGACCGGCTGCGACGAGCCCAGCCGCGCCATCAGGCTCAGCAGCGCCTCGGGTTCCACGCCGTTCTCGCGCAGGTCGCGCAGGGCCAGCGTGCCCAGCCGTTTCGACAGCGATTCCCCCTGCGGCCCGGTCAACAGCGAGTGATGTGCAAAGGCCGGCGGCTCGCCGCCCAGCGCGCGGATCATCTGGATCTGCGTCGCGGTATTGGTGACGTGGTCATTGCCGCGCACCACGTGGGTGATGCCCATTTCCATGTCATCGACGACCGAAGCCAGCGTATAGAGGAACTGCCCGTCGGCACGGATCAGCACCGGGTCCGACACGCTTGCCGCGTCGATCGAGACCTCGCCCAGGATCCCGTCTTCCCAAGCGATGCGTTCGTGATCCAGCTTGAACCGCCAGACACCATCGCCGCGCTCGGCCCGCAGTGCGGCCTTGTCCGCGTCCGACAGGTCCAGCGCCGCACGGTCGTAGACCGGCGGTTTGCCCATGTTCAGCTGTTTCTTGCGCTTGAGGTCCAGCTCGGTCGGTGTCTCGAAAGCCTCGTAGAACCGGCCCATGCCGCGCAGCTTCTCCGCCGCGGCCTCGTAACGGTCCAGCCGCTGCGACTGCCGTTCGATGCGGTCCCAGGTCAGGCCCAGCCATTCCAGGTCCTGCTTGATGGCGTCGACATATTCCTCTTTCGACCGCTCCGGGTCGGTGTCGTCGATGCGCAGCACGAACTCACCGCCGCTCTTGCGGGCGATCAGGTAGTTGAACAGCGCGGTGCGCAGGTTCCCGACATGGATATAGCCGGTAGGCGAGGGCGCAAAGCGGGTGACGGTCATGACGTGGCCTCCTGTCAGGGCGGCGTGTTTTCACAAGGCGCGGGATTTGTCCAGTTCCCGCGCATGTCACGGCGCGACGCGCGGTGATGCTGGCCCGCGTCCCGCCCCGATGCTAGGCAAGGGGCCCGTGGCCCCGATCGCCCCAAAGGAACCGCGCCCATGACAGAGATCCTCACCGTCACGCTGAACCCGGCGCTCGACCTCGCTACCTCCTGTCCCAGCGTCTCGCCGGGGCCGAAGCTGCGCTGCGGTCCGGAAACGGCGGAACCGGGCGGCGGCGGGGTCAACGTGGCCCGCGCCGTGGTCCAGCTGGGCGGCCAGGCCCGCGCGCTGGTGGCTCTGGGCGGCGCCAACGGCGACGCGCTGGAACGGCTCTTGCAGGAACGTGGGCTGGACCTGATCCGGCACGAGGCGCCGGGCCAGACCCGGCACAGCTTTTCCGTCACGGACGAGTCGACCGGGGCCCAGTACCGTTTCGTCCTCTCCGGCCCGGAATGGACCGAGACCCAGCTTGACGCCGTTCTCGACAGGCTCGCAGCCGAGGCCGGCGAGGGGGACTATATCGTGCTCTCGGGCAGCATGCCGCCGGGTTGCGCACCGGGCTGGATCACCCGCGCCTGTGACCGCCTCTCCCGGCGCCGCGTGGTCGTCGACACCTCGGGCGCGCATCTGCACCACCAGGCCACGGCCCCCGGCCCCGCGCCCTTTGTCCTGCGCATGGACAGCGCCGAGGCGCGCGACCTCTCGGGCCTCGGGCTGGAAACCCGCGCCGACAGCGCCGCCTTTGCCGAGGCCCTGCGGGCCCGCGGCGCCGCCGAAATCGTCATCATCGCCCGCGGCAAGGACGGATCGGTCATGGCCACGGACAAGGGCCGCTGGCATGTCACGGCCGCGAACGAAACCGTCGTCAGCGCCATCGGCGCCGGCGACAGTTTCGTCGGCGGTTTCGTCAAGGCGCTGGCCGAAGGGCTGGACCACCCGGAGGCCCTGCGCCACGGCGCGGCAGCGGCGGCGGCGGCGGTCATATCCCCCGGCACCCAGCTGTGCCTGCCCGGGGATTTCGCCGACGCCCTGCCCCGCACAGACCTGACCGCGCTCTGATGCGGCTCTTCATCGCCCTTTCGCTGCCCGAAGAGGCCCGCGACGCGCTGGACGACCTGCAATCGCGGTTTCCCATCGGTCGCCCCACGCCCTACGAAAACCTGCACCTGACGCTCGCCTTTCTGGGCGAACAGGACGAAGAGACGACAGAGGCGGTGCATGACGCGCTGCAGACCCTGCGGGCGCCCGCGCTGGACCTGACCCTCACCGGGGCGTCGATCTTCGGCGGGCGCCACGGGCAGGCCGTCGCGCTCGAGGCCGATGGCAACGCGCCCCTGAACGAATTGCGCGACCGCGTGCTGGCCCGGCTGCGCAGCGTCGGCGTCGCCCCCGAACGGCGCCGGTTCCGTCCGCATGTCACGCTGGCCCGGCTCAGGGGTCAGGCCGATGCCTCGCCGCTCCTGGCCGTGCTGGCCAGCGCCAGCATCGGCCCCTTTGCCTGCAACAGCTTCAGCCTCTTTGCCTCGACCCTGCACCAGGACGGCGCCCTGCACGAGGAACTGGCCCGCTACCCGCTGAGCCCGCCCCGATGAGCGATACCCAGCATTTCTACGCGGTGGCCGAACGCACCATCGAGACGTTCCCCGAACCCTTCCTGGGCAGCGCCCGAGCGGTGATCCTTCAGGTGGTCGACTGGCCGCCCCGGGACATCCTCGACGAGATGCAGATTGACGATCCCCGCGACCTGACCGGGCTTTATGACGGCATCCCCATGACGGAGAAAAGCTTTGCCGACCCGGCGCCCTTTCCCGACACGGTCTGGCTGTTCCGGGAACCGATCCTCGACGAATGGCGCGCGCGTGGCAATGTCGAGCTGGACGACCTGATCGCCCATGTCACCGTGCATGAATTTGCCCATCACTTCGGCTGGTCCGACGGTGACATCGCCGCTATAGACCGGTGGTGGGAATAGGCACCCTCAGTTCGGATCGCGCCAGCGGTTGACGATGGGATAACGCCGGTCCAGCCAGAACGCCCGTTTCGTCAGGCGCGCACCGGGAGCTGACTGGAACCGCTTGTACTCGCTGATGTACAGCAGGTGCTCCACCTTCTTGGCGTCCTCGCGGGAATAGCCCGCCGCCACGCAATCGGCGATGGACCCGTCGTCATCCACCAGGATCTGCAGGATCGCGTCCAGCACCGGGTAATCGGGCAGCGAGTCGCTGTCTTTCTGGTCCTCGCGCAGCTCGGCACTCGGCGGCTTGGTGATGATCCGCTCGGGGATCACCTCGCCCTCGGGGCCCTTCATCCAGGGGCGATGGTTGGCGTTGCGCCAGCGGCAGGTCTCGAATACCCGCGTCTTGTAGAGATCCTTGATCGGGTTATAGCCGCCGGCCATGTCGCCGTAGATCGTGGCATAGCCCACCGCGACCTCGGACTTGTTGCCGGTGGTCAGCAGCATCTCGCCAAACTTGTTCGACAAGGCCATCAACAGCAGCCCGCGCAGCCGCGACTGGATGTTTTCCTCTGTCAGGTCCGGTTCCAGCCCCGCAAAAAGCGGCGCCAGCGCCTCTGTCACCGCGTCGCGCGGTCCCTTGATCGGCACGTAATCATAGCGACAGCCCAGCGCCTTGGCGCAGGCTTCGGCATCCTCCAGCGAATGCGACGAGGTATATTCCGACGGCAGCATCACGCAGCGCACGTTGTCCGCGC
The DNA here is from genome assembly GCF_012274245.1 of Mameliella sp. LZ-28. Lineage (NCBI taxonomy): Bacteria > Pseudomonadati > Pseudomonadota > Alphaproteobacteria > Rhodobacterales > Roseobacteraceae > Antarctobacter > Mameliella sp. LZ-28. The sequence goes on from NZ_JAANYX010000038.1 coordinate 72,617, forward strand.
CCAGCGCATCCACCGCAATCGCCGCCACCAGCGCCGAATCCACGCCCCCAGACAGGCCCAGCAGCACCTTGGCGAACCCGGCCTTGCGCAGGTAGTCGCGCACCGCCTCGACCATGACGCGGTAATCCTGCTCCCAGTCGTCGGGATGCACCTCGAAGGGGCCGTCCTCGCAATGCCAGCCATCGGGGCCGCGCACCATGTCCACCGGCACCACGCATTCCTCGAAGACCGGCAGTTGCACCGCGATCCCGCCATGCGGGTTCAACACGAAGGACCCGCCGTCGAACACCTGGTCATCCTGCCCGCCCACCATGTTGAGATAGATCAGCGGCAGCCCCGTCTCGACCACCCGCGCAACCATGTGGTTCAGCCGGGTCTCGTACTTGTTGCGGTAGTAGGGCGAGCCATTGGGCACCAGCAGGAACTCGGCCCCGGTTTCGGCCAGCGTCTCGGCCACGTCGGGGTGCCAGGCATCCTCGCAGATGGGCGAGCCGATGCGCGTGTTGCCTACAGCATAAGGCCCGCCAATGGGACCGCTGTCGTAGATGCGGACCTCGTCGAACACCTTTTCGTTGGGCAATTCGTGCTTCAGCACCCGCGTGACGACCTTGCCGCCGTTGCAGATGAAATAGGCGTTGAACAGCTCTGTCCCCTCGACGTAGGGGCCACCGATGGCCAGCGCGGGACCGTCGGCGCACTCGGCGGCCAGCTTGTCGACCGCCTGCATCGCCGCGATGTGAAAGGCCTTTTTCATCACCAGGTCCTGCGCGTTGTACCCGGCAATGAACATTTCTGGCAGGGCCACCAGGTCGGCGCCCTGCGCGCGGCCCTCGTCCCAGGCCGCCTTTGCCTTTGCCGCGTTGCCCGCCAGATCCCCCACCACGGGGTTCAGTTGTGCCAGTGTCACGCGAAACCGATCGCTCATCGCGCCGCCCTTTCCCAAGTCCTCCCGCCCACATAGCAGACCCACGCCTGAGGGGAAGTCACCCGGTCCCCACCGTTGCCCTGCCCGCCCGGCTGACCTAGGTTTCCGAACGAAAAACCATCGCCAAGAGGCCCAAAACCGCATGACCCTGCCCCGCCCGTCGACGATCCTCGCGCTTGCGCTACTGTCCCTCCCCCAGCTCACGGCGGCGCAGGACATCCAGACCCGGACCTATAGCGACGGCAGCACCTACAGCGGACAGCTGGTGGACGGGGTCCAGCACGGACAGGGCACCTACCGGATGCCCAGCGGTTATGAATACAGCGGCAACTGGGTCATGGGAGAGATCCAGGGCAAGGGCCGCGCCCGGTTTCCCAACGGCGCGATCTACGTCGGAGAGTTCAAGCGCGGCCGCCCGGACGGCACCGGCCGCATCGACTATCCCGACGGCGGCCACTACGAGGGCGCCTGGCTGAACGGCAAGATCACCGGCCAGGGCAAGGCACGCTATGCCAATGGCGTCACCTACGAGGGCAACTTCCTCGACGCCCAGCACCACGGGCGCGGCGTCATGCGCGGCGAAAACGGCTATGTCTATGACGGCCAGTGGCAAAACGGCGCCAAGCACGGCCAGGCGCGGATCACCTATCCCGACACCGCCGTCTACGAAGGCCAGATCAGGAACGGAGAGCGCGACGGCTACGGAAAGATCACCATGCCCGACGGGCTGGTCTACGAAGGCGGCTGGGCCAAGGGCCAGATCAACGGCCAGGGCAAGCTGGTGCAGCCGAACGGCGACACCTACACCGGCGCGCTGGTAGACGGCAAACGCCAGGGCCGAGGCACGGTGAACTACGCCAACGGCGACATCTACATCGGCGAATTTCAGAACGACAAGCGCAACGGCCAGGGCACGTTCACGGGGACCGACGGCTATCGCTACGACGGTCAGTGGAAGGACGGCAGCATCGAGGGCAAGGGCCGCGTCACCTATCCCGATGGCGCCGTCTACGAGGGCCGGTTCCGCGGCGACCTGGCCAATGGCATCGGCAAGGTCACCTATACCGACGGCGCCACCTACGAGGGCCAGTGGCGCGACGGGGTGATCCACGGAGAGGGCAAGGCCGTCTATGCCGACGGACAGATCTACGAGGGCAGCTTTGCCGATGCGCGCAGCCACGGCTACGGGGTCATGACCTACCTGGACGGCTATCGCTACGAGGGCCAGTGGAAGGACGGGCAGCGCCACGGGCGCGGCAAGGCCACCTACCCGGACGGCACGATCTACGAAGGCGCTTATGTCTCGGGAAAACGCCACGGACACGGGCGGATCGTCATGTCCGACGGCTTCCAGTACCAGGGCGCCTGGGAAAACGGAGAGATCACCGGCCAGGGCATCGCCACCTACACCAGCGGCGACGCCTATTCCGGCCAGTTCCTCAACGGCAAGCGCCACGGACAGGGCCGCCTGCTCTATACCGACGGCACGGTGCGCGAAGGGATCTGGCGCAACGGCACGCTGGACGGCAACGCCGCCGGCCTGCCGCCGGAACCGGACCTGCCAGAGGGGCGCAACGTGACCGTGGGCGGCATCGCCGGCGCCCTGCCCACGAAACGGATCGCACCCGAGGAAGGCAGCAGCCTGTCGCTGGACGCCAGGCCCTGACCCAATACCCGCGCAAGGCACCCTGATCCGGCGGCCACGGCCCCCGGCGGGCCCGCGCCCGTCGGGGCAAAATGCATTGCCCCCGGCCCCGGCCTCCTTTAGTTTCCGCAGGGTACGGACACCCAGGGACAAAAAACGGGCAAACGCATGAAATCCGCAGGCAGTTTCCTTCTTGTCATCCCCTTTGCCCTGGCCGGCGCGGCGCTGGCCCAGGACGAAGAGGTGGTGACAAAACAGTACGACGACGGCGGCGTCTACGAAGGGACCTTCCAGGACGGATTGCAGCACGGTACCGGCACCTACCGCCTGCCCAACGGCTATGAATACACCGGCGAGTGGGTTCAGGGCGAAATCAAGGGCGAGGGCGTGGCCCGCTTCCCCAACGGCTCGGTCTACGAAGGCCAGTTCGCCAAGGGCAAACCCGAGGGCAAGGGCAAGATCGTCTTTGCCGACGGCGGCACCTACGAGGGCCAGTGGCTGGACGGCAAGATCACCGGCACCGGCGTCGCCATCTACGCCAACGGCGTCCGCTACGAGGGGTCCTTCCGCAACGCCCTGCACCACGGCAAGGGCGTCATGACCGCGCCCAACGGCTATATCTATGACGGCCAGTGGGTGAACGGCGTCAAGGAAGGCACCGCCAAGATCACCTATCCCGACAAGTCGGTCTACGAAGGCCGCGTCGCCGATGGCGAACGCGACGGCTTCGGCAAGCTGACCATGCCCGACGGGCTGATCTACGAAGGCACCTGGCGCGAAGGCCAGATCGACGGCGAAGGCAAGCTGATCCAGCCCAATGGCGACGTCTACGAGGGCCAGCTTGTCGATGGCCGCCGCGAGGGCAACGGCAAGGTCATCTACGACAACGGCGACATCTACCAGGGCGCCTTCAACAACGACCAGCGCCACGGCATCGGCACCTTCATCGGCAAGGACGGCTATCGCTACGAAGGCAACTGGATCACCGGCCAGATCGAGGGCAAGGGCAAGGTCACCTACCCCGACGGCTCTGTCTACGAAGGTCAGTTCAAGGGCGACCTCGCCAACGGCAAGGGCAAGATCACCTATCCCGACGGCGCCACCTACGAGGGCGACTGGGTCGATGGCGTGATCCAGGGCAAGGGCCGCGCGGTCTATCCCAACGGCCTCGTCTACGAGGGCAGCTTTGACAACGCCCGCAACGACGGCTTCGGCGTGATGACCTACCCCGACGGCTACCGCTACGAGGGCAACTGGAAGGACGGTCAGCGCCACGGAGAGGGCAAGGCCACCTATCCCGACGGCACCGTCTACGAAGGCCAGTTCCGCGAGGGCCAGCGCCACGGCAAGGGCACCATCGTCATGGCCTCGGGCTTTCGCTACGAGGGTGACTGGGTCCGCGGAGAGATCAACGGCAAAGGCGTGGCGGTCTATGCCAATGGCGACATCTACGAAGGCCAGTTCAAGGACGGCAAGCGCCAGGGCCAGGGCACGATGAAATACGCCAGCGGCGAAGAGGCCAGTGGCGAATGGATTGGCGGCGCGCTGAAATCCACACCCGCGCCCGCACCTGACCCGGCGGAGCAGCCGGCGGACAATTGATCGCCCGGCGCCCGCGCCGCTTTCCCGTCCTGACCCGCATCCGGCGGCCGGCCTCTCTTGGCGGTTGGGCTGGGTCGCTTCGTCAGCTTCTCATTGCGTTCTGGCTGGTCTGCGGGGTCGCCACCTCTGGCCAGGCACAGGACGGGCCTGACACGCCCATCCTGCGCATCGGCATCCTGGCCCATCGCGGCTGGGACGCGGGCGAAACCCAGTGGACCACGCTGGAACGCTATCTCGCCGGGCAGCTTCCCGGCCATGTCGTGCGCTTTGTGCCTGTCACGCTGACCTCGGCCGGGCCCCTGATCAACGCCGGTGGGCTCGACTTCCTGGTGACCAACCCCGGCCACTATATCCAGCTTGCCGATCTCTACCCGATGAGCGTGCTGGCCACGCGCAAACGGGCCTTGCCCGATGGCAGCCATATCCGCCAGTTCGGCTCGACGGTGCTGGTCCGGGCCGACAGCGGGCTGGCCACCCTTGGCGACCTGCGCGGCACCCGGCTGGGCGCCGTGGCCCAGCAGGCCTTCGGCGGTTTCCAGATCGCCTGGTTCGAGGCCCGCGCGCAAGGCGTCGACCTGTTCGAGGACCCCGCAGAACTGGTCTTCCTGGGATTTCCGCAGGACGACATCGCCACGGCCGTCCTCGACGGTCGGCTGGACGCGGGCGTCGTCCGCAGCGGCTTGCTGGAACATCTGATCGACGAAGGCCGCGTGCCCGACGGGGTGCTGCGCGCGCTCAATGCCAATGTCACCTATACCCACCCCGAGGCGATCAGCACCCGGCTTTATCCGGAATGGCCCTTCCTCGCCCTCTCCGGCACCGATCCGGACCTGCGCGACGCGGTGGCGCTGGCGCTCTTGCGGACCGGCGACAGCGACCTTGCCGATCAGTGGGGTGCGCCGGTCAGCTATGGCGAGGCCCGCGCATTGGTGGCCGCCTTTGCCGCCCGCGCACCCGGGGCAGAGCCACCCGCCCGCAGTCCTCTGGGCACCGTCGCGCTTGCCCTCGCCGCGCTGACCCTGGCCGGGGCGCTGGCCATCATCGCCCTGCGCCTCCTGCGCCCCGCCCCCGCGGCCGCACCCGTGCCGACAGGGGACGTGCCCCTGACCCGGCGCGAACAGCAGGTCCTGACCCAGATCGGGCAGGGCCAGTCCACCAAGGAGATCGCCGCCGCGCTGGGCATCAGCCCCAAGACCGTCGAGTTCCACCGCGCCAACCTGCTGCGCAAGTTCGAGGTCCGCAGCTCGGCCCAGCTGATTGCCCGCGCCGGACGGCATATTTCACCCCCTGAAACCGAAACCTAGGGTTTTCCCGGGGTCGAAACCCGCAGGAAACACGGGAATCCGCCGGGTGTCAGGATGCGGTCGCCCTGCGTCACTCTGACCAGACCGGGGCGCACCAGACCGCCCCCAAGGGAGGAGACAAAGACAATGACCCATTTCATCCGCCTGATCGCGATCCTGGGCCTGGCCCTGACCGCCTTCGCCATGACCGGCGCCGCGCAGGCCGAAGGCTATGGCAAGCAGAAGGTCGTCTATCACATCAACTACGATGGGGGTGAGGGCAACAAGGCCTACAAGGGCGCCATGCGCAACATCCAGAACCACATCAATGCGGTCGGCGCCGAGAACATGGAAATCAAGGTCGTCATGCACGGCAACGGCCTGGGCCTGCTGGCAGCCGCCAACGGCGACGACACGATGAAAACCACCGTCGCCAGTCTCAAGGGTCAGAACGTGGCCTTTCATGTCTGCAACAACACCCTGAAGGGCCGCAACATCGACTATTCGAACGACCTCTACGATGTCTGGGAGGATGACATCGTGCCCTCGGGCGTGGCGGAACTGTCGAAACTGCAGCAGCAGGGGTTCACCTATATCAAGCCCTGATTGACCGGGCCCGCTGCCGCCCGTCACGGGCGGCGGCACATCCATTCGTTAACGCGGTGTGACCGCTTTGTACAAAATGCGGATTTCGACGTACAAAACGTACGTTTTGTACAAGGGTCAGACCCGCTCACCCGCCTCCATCCGGTCAAGAAAGTCCTGCGCCTCGCGCAGTATGGTTTCGCGCTTGTCCGGGTCCATCCGGTCAAAGGTCCGGTACATCTGTGCCATGCGCGGATTGCCCTCGAACCAGTCCCGGTGCCTGTCCATGAAATGCCAGTAGAGCAGGTTGAAGGGGCAGGCGTTTTCCCCGGTCTTGACCGTCACCGAATAGGCGCAGGGCTTACAGTGGTCCGACATCTTGTTGATGTAATTTCCCGAGGAAACATAAGGCTTTGAGGCGATGATCCCGCCATCTGCAAACTGGCTCATCCCCACGGTGTTGGGCGCCTCGACCCATTCAAAGGCATCGATATAGACACTCAGATACCACTCGTGCAGCGCCTGCGGGTCGACCCCCGCCAGCAGCCCGAAATTCCCCGTCACCATCAGCCGTTGGATGTGATGGGCATAGGCTTCGTCCCGCGTCTGCTCCACCGCCTTGGCGATACAGCGCATGTCGGTCTCGGCGCTCCAATAGAACCAGGGCAGTTTCCTTTTGTGTTTCAATACGTTGCGCCCAGGATACTCTGGCCCCTCGCGGAAATAGATCCCCCGGACGTATTCCCGCCAGCCGATGATCTGGCGAATGAAGCCTTCGGCGGCATTGATCGGAACATCCCCGTTTTCATACGCCTTTTCAACGGCCTGACAGACCTCCAGCGGGTCCAGTAGCCCGATGTTCATGTAGCCCGACAGAAGCGAGTGATAGAGAAAGCGGTTCTCGTCCAGCATCGCGTCCTGGTAGTCCCCGAACCGGGGCAGCGCATGGTCGATGAAATGCGCCAGCGCCTGCTGTGCCTGCGCCCTGTCGGTGGCAAAGCCGAAAGGGCGCAACCTGCCGAAATTATTGGAAAACTTTGCCTCTACCAGGTCCAGGACGTCCTCCGTCACCGTGTCCGGCTCGAACCAGATCGGCCTGTGCGTGACCGCATCAGGCGCCGGTTTGCGGTTGTCGTGGTCAAAGTTCCACTGCCCCCCGGCCGGGTCGTCGCCTTCCATCAAGAGACCCGTCTTGCGCCGCATCTCGCGATAAAAATACTCCATCCGCAGCGCCTTGCGGCCCTTGGCCCAGTTGTCGAACATCGCGTGCGAGGCGATGAAACGGTCATCTTCCAGCAGATGTACCTTGAGCGGGCAGTGCCGCAAGGCATTGATAAGGCGCCATTCCCCGGGTTCGGTGGCGATCACCTCGGTGGCCCCCGTCTCTTCGGCCCGGCGCAGCAGTTCCCCACAGATCGACCCGGCGTTCTGCGTGTCGTCCAGCTCGGTGTAGCGCACCTCCCAGCCGTCCTCGCGCAGGCGCGCGGCGAACTTGCGCATTCCCGCAAGGATCAACGCGATCTTCTTGGGGTGATGCGGCACATAGGCGGTTTCATCCGCGACCTCGGCCATGACCACCACGTCACGCGCCTTGTCCGCTGCCTTGAGCGCCGCGAGCCCCTCGCTCAACTGGTCGCCCAGCACCAGGATCAGCCGGCTCACCAGGGGATCTCCCGGCCTGCGTAGTCCAGAAATTTCCCTGTATCCTCGGGGTTTAGCCCCTGAACGACCTTGACCAGACGTTCGGCCGCATAGGCGGGCGTCACGGTGGGATAGCGGCTGGCGTATTTCGCGATGAAGGCAGTTTCGACCGTCCCGGGATGCAGGCAGACACAGGCCAGTTGCCGGTGCGAGCGCGCCAGTTCCACCGCCGCCGTGTGGATCAACTGGTTCACCCCCGCCTTGGCAGCGCGATAGCTGTACCAACCGCCCAAACCGTTGTCCCCGATCGAACCCACCCGCGCGGACAGAACGGCAAAGACCGCCCGGTCCCGTCGCGGCAACAGCGGCAGCGCGTGTTTCAGGACCATCGCCGGACCGATGGCATTCAGCAAGTACTGGTCCGCCAACGCCTTGGCATCCAATGATTTCAAGGTCTTCTCCGGCTCCGCCCCTTCGATCTCCAGCGCGCCGGTGGCCACGAAGACAAGATCGTAAGGACCCTCCAGCGCGCCAAGGGTGGCGCTCAGGCTGGCTTCGTCCGTCACGTCCAGCCCGTCGCGCGACCGCGACAGGCCGGTGACGGCCATGCCCAGTTCGCGCAGATGCGCCGCCACCGCCCCGCCGATGCCGCCGCTGTCCCCGATGATCAATGCGTTTTTCATGCAGCGCCAATTAGCGGCGGCGGGCATGGCTTCAAGCGGTGCCGACATCCTCACGCGCGATGGCCACCGTCTTGACCACGGCGAAACAATCCACGCCGGGCGCCAGGCCCAGCCCCTCCGCCGACCGCCGCGTGACCCGCGCCAGCACCCGGCCGGCCGCCGTGTCCAGCGAGACAAGCGCCCCCGGCCCCTCGCCCTCGCGGATGGAATCCACCTTGCCCGGCAGGATGTTGAGCGCGGACAGCCCCTCGGGCCTTTGCCGCGCCAGGATGACCTCCTGCGCCGCGATCCGGATCCGCAAGGGCGCGCCCACGGCCTGCGGAACACGCGGCAGATAGAGCGGCAACCCCCCGGCATCCAGTTCCGTCAGACCGTCGTCATGGTGGGCGGCGACCCGCACCTCCAGCACGGCTCCGACGGCCCGAATGCCCGCGGGCGTCACCGCCGGGTCGCTCAGCACCTCTGCGGCGCTGCCTTGCCGCACGACACGGCCATCCTGCAGCACAACGACGGTCGTCGCCAGCCGCGCGACCTCGGCGGCGGAATGGCTGACATAAAGGATCGGGCAGCGCGCCTCGTCCCTGAGCCGTTCGAAATAGGGCAGGATCTCGCGCTTGCGGGCCTCGTCCAGGGCCGCCAGGGGTTCATCGGCCAGGATCAGCCCCGGATCGGCCAAAAGCGCGCGCCCGATCGCCACGCGCTGTTTCTCCCCCCCCGACAGGGCACCGGGGCGGCGGGTCAGCAGAGGTCCAAGGCCCAGCATCTCGACCACCGGGTCCAGCGGCAAGAGAGATCCGGCGAACCAGCGCCCGTACAGCAGGTTTTGCCGGACCGAGAGATGCGGGAACAGGCGGCCTTCCTGAAAGATATAACCCAGGCGGCGCTTGTGCGGTGGCAGCCAGATCCCCTGCGCGGTGTCGCCCAGAATCCTTTTGCCGACCCGCACACGCCCCTCATCGGGCCGCATCAACCCGGCCACCGCGTTGATAACGCTGGTTTTCCCGGAGCCCGAGCGGCCAAAGAGCACGCAAAGACCCGGCGGTGCCTCGAACGCCGCGTCCAGCGTGAAGGCGCCCAGCCGGTGATGCACCGCGACCTCCAGCATCACGCGCCCCCCACCCGTGCCGCCACCCGGCGCGAGATCCATTCCGACAAAAGCAGCGCCAGCATCGCCACGGCGACCGCCACCGCGACCAGCCGCAGGGCAGAGGCCTCTCCGCCCGGCACCTGAAGGAAGGCGTAGATCGCCGAGGGCAGCGTCTGTGTCTGGCCCGGGATATTCGAGACGAAGGTGATCGTGGCGCCGAACTCTCCCATTGCCTTGGCAAAGCCCAGGATAGCCCCCGCCAGAACACCCGGCAGCACCATCGGCAAGGTCACGGTGGCAAAGACCCAGGGACGCGAGGCGCCCAGCGTGGCGGCGGCCTGTTCCAGTTTCGGGTCAACCGCCTCGATCGACAGGCGCATGGCGCGCACCATCAGCGGAAAGCCCATGATCCCGGCGGCCAGCGCCGCGCCCGTCCAGTTGAAGGCAAAGCTGATCCCGATGGATTTCAGGAAGCCACCCACCGGCGCGCGCGGGCTGAAGGTGATCAACAGCAAGTAGCCGGTCACGACAGGCGGCAGGATCAGGGGCAGGTGGACCAGCCCGTTGAGGATCTGCTTGCCCGGAAACCGCCAACGGGCCAGCGCGTAGGCAATGAACAACCCGAAAGGCAGCGCCGCAACGGTGGCCCAGAACGACACGCGGAGGGACAGTCTGACCGCCTCCCACTCTGCCGGGCTGAGCCAATCCATCGCGTCAGTCGCCCAGGACGGCGAATCCCTGCGCGACAAAAAGTGCCGCCGCCTCTGGCGTTTGCAGGAAGGCCAGGAAAGGAGCCGCGACGTCGGCGCGGCCTTCGACGGCGGCAACCGGGTAGCGGATCGGCGGGTGGCTGTCCTCGGGGAAGAGGCCAAGGGCATCGACGGCCGGATCGGCGGCCGCGTCGGTGGCGTAGACCACGCCCAGCGGCGCCTGTCCCAAAGAAACCAGCGCCAGCGCGGCACGCACGTTGTCGGCCTGGGCTACGCGGGGTGCCACACCCTCCCACAGGCCCAGCGTTTCCAGCGCCGCCTTGCCGTAGATGCCCGCCGGAACCGCCTCGACCAGGGCCATCGCCAAGCGGCCTTCACCCAGCATCGCGGGCAGGTCCAGGTCCGGCCCGATCTCGACCGGGTCCGCACCCGCCGGTCCGGCCAGCACCAGCCGGTTGCCCAGCAGTTCGGTGCGTGTTTCCCGGGCAATCAGCCCATCGCGGTCCAGCACATCCATCCAGTCGGTATTGGCCAGAAAGACCACATCCGCAGGTGCCCCCTGCTGGACCTGGCGCGCCAGCGCCGAGGACCCGGCATAGGACAGGACAAGGTCACCGTCATAGACCTTGGCGATCTCGTCCAACGCGGTCTTGAGGCTGGCGGCAGCGAAGACGGTCACTTGCTCTTCCCCGGACACGGGCCGGGCCAGAGCGAGGGCGAAGCACAGGTATGTAAAGAATTTTCTCATGTCAGGGCAGGTTCTGGCACGCGCCGCGACGACTGTCACCACACAATCTCCCTACGGATGGGGCAAAAGGCGCCCTGCTCGCAGGCAGGGCGTCCTGACAGGCGTCACGGCCTAGCTGCGGCTCAGCCCCTTGCGCAGGGCCACCAGGTCAAGATCCTGTGCGATGAAACCCACACCGGCGTCGATCGCCTTCTGGCCGAACTCTGGGTCGGTGGTCAGCGTGCCCGCCGGCTTGCCCGCCGCCGTGATCCGCTTGATCCCGTCGACAACCGCCGCCTGGACCTCGGGGTGCGTCGGTTTGCCCGGATACCCCATCGAGGCCGCAAGATCCGCCGGGCCGATAAAGATGCCGTCGATGCCGGGCACTGCGGCGATTGCCTCGATCTGGGCCATCGCCTCGACCGTTTCGACCTGGACGATCAGGCACAACTCGTCGCGCGCAGTGGCGTGGTAGTCCGCGATCCGGCCAAAGCTGCTGGCCCGCGTCATCCCCGCGACGCCCCGGATACCCGCGGGCGGATAGGCGACTGCAGCCGCAGCTTCGGCGGCCTCTTCGGCGTTCTGTACATAGGGCACGACCAAAGTCTGCGCCCCGATGTCCAACAGCCGTTTCATCTCGGGCGCATTCAACGAGGCAGGCCGTGCCAGGGCCGACACCGGATAGGGCGCCACCGCCTGCAGCATCGGCAGCACGCGGATCGGGTCCATCGGCGAATGCTCGCAGTCGAAGAGCATCCAGTCGTATCCGCAGGTCGCCATCATCTCGGCGGCCAGCGGATCGGTCATGCAACACCAGATGCCGCGCTGCAGGCGGCCCTCCTGCAAGCCTGCCTTGAAGGCGTTTTTCTTCAGTTCCATCGTCGTCCCTCTATCCGTTCGCGCAAACACTAGACGCATCGCCGGGGATCAGGCAAACGACTCCCCGTAACAGGCACGAATTCTCAGGACTCTGCGTCATGCCCACCGCTCTTGTCACCGGTTCCGCCGGCTTCATCGGTTATCATTGCTGCGCGCGGCTTTTGAGTGAAGGCTGGCGCGTGATCGGGCTGGACGCGCTGACCGACTATTACGAGGTGTCGCTGAAACAGAACCGGCACGCGCGCCTGGCCCCTCTGGGCGACTTCGTGCCCGAGATTGGCCGGGTCGAGGATCCGGGGCGCATGGCGGACCTCTTTGCCCGGGAAAAGCCCGAGGTGGTGATCCATCTCGCCGCGCAGGCGGGCGTGCGCTACTCGATCGAGAACCCCCGGTCCTACCTTGAATCGAACATCATCGGCACATTCGAGATCCTCGAAGCGGCCCGCGCGCATCCGCCGCGCCACCTGCTCCTGGCCTCGACCTCTTCGGCCTATGGCGCGAATACCGAAATGCCCTACCGGGAAACCGACCGCGCCGATTACCAGATGTCCTTTTACGCGGCGACGAAGAAAAGCACCGAATCGATGGCGCACAGCTATGCGCATCTCTTTGATGTGCCGACGACGATGTTTCGCTTTTTCACCGTCTACGGGCCCTGGGGCCGGCCGGACATGGCGCTGTTCAAGTTCACCAGGGCCATCCTTCAGGGCCAGCCCATCGACGTCTACAACTTCGGTGACATGCAGCGCGACTTTACCTACGTCGACGACCTCGTAGACGGCATCCGCCTGCTGATAGACGCGGCGCCGGAGCGGCCTGCCGACGGGAACGTGCCCGAGGGCGACAGCCTGTCGCCGGTGGCCCCCTTTCGTGTCGTGAACATCGGCAATTCCGAACCCGTGCAGCTGACCGAGTTCATCGAGGCCATCGAAGAGGCCACGGGCCTGAACGCGACCCGCAACCTGATGCCGATGCAACCCGGCGACGTGCCCGCGACCTGGGCGGATGCCACGTTGTTACAGACCCTGACCGGCTACAGCCCCCGCACCTCGGTGCGCGAGGGCGTGGCGAAGTTCGTCGCCTGGTATCGCGACTACTACCTGCGCAACAGCACCGAGTCCGCCTGACACGGAACACCAAAGGGCGGCGCGTATCCCGGTCAAAAGCCGGAAACATGATGGAAATCGTCATCTTTGACCTTGCACCGGGGCGCTCTTGGCCCACAATAAGGGTCGGGAACCGCCAGGGGCGGAAGACACGGGGGGACGGGCCGCAGAGTGCCGCAACAGGGGATCAGATCGAACAACGGCCTCTCTTGGGGGGTGTCGAGGTTGTTCCGCTTCTGTCCGTGTGGCCTGCGTGATCCGTGGTGCCCTGCCTCCGGCCTCTGAGGCCGCGCCGACCCCGTTCTGTATCCGCGGCAATGGTTCCTTTTTCTGGAATAATCATTGCAATCTTCGCGGTCTTTTCGGAAAAAACGTCAATTTCCTGACCCTGCGGAGACGCGAATGACCACCCAGAGCAGTCTTCTGCCCATCATCGCGCTGCTGCCCTTCCTGGGCGCTCTTGTGCCCGGCATCATGATCCGGGCCGGCCGAACCGCCACCGCCACCTTCACCGCCGTGCCGACCGTGCTTGCGCTGGTCATGCTGGGCACGCTGGCCCCCGGCGTGATGGAGGGCACGGTCTACACCATGTCGATCCCCTGGCTGCCTCAAATGGGGCTCGAGGTTGCCTTTTTCCTCGACGGTCTGGGTCTGATGTTCGCCTGCATGATCCTGGGCGTCGGCCTGCTGATCACGCTATACGCGCGCTACTACCTGTCCGGAGAGGATCCGGTGGGGCAGTTCTATACCTATTTGCTGCTGTTCCAGGGCGCGATGCTGGGCATCGTGATTTCGGACAATATCCTGCTTTTGCTTATCTTCTGGGAGCTGACCTCGCTGTCCTCCTTCCTGTTGATCGGTTACTGGAAACACCTGCCCGAAGGCCGCCAGGGCGCCCGGATGGCACTGACGGTGACCGGCGCCGGGGGTCTGGCGATGATCGGCGGGATGCTGATCCTGGGCAATATCGCGGGCAGCTACAACCTGACCGACATCCTGGCCGCCGGGGACGCGATCAAGGCGTCGGACTGGTACACGCCCGCCGTGATCCTGATCCTGCTGGGGGCCTTCACCAAGTCGGCGCAGTTCCCCTTCCACTTCTGGTTGCCGCACGCGATGGCCGCGCCGACACCGGTCTCGGCCTACCTGCACTCGGCCACGATGGTGAAGGCCGGGGTTTTCCTGATGGCCCGCATGTGGCCCGCGCTGTCGGGCACGGAACTGTGGTTCTACGCCGTGGCGACCACGGGGCTGGTCACGATGGTCATCGCAGCGGTGATCGCGCTGTTCAAGGACGACCTCAAGGGTCTGCTGGCCTTCTCGACCGTGTCGCACCTGGGCCTGCTGACCATGCTGCTGGGCTTTGGCACAGAGGCCGCGGCGATTGCGGCAGTGTTCCACATCCTCAATCACCTGACCTTCAAGGCGGCGCTCTTCATGACCGCCGGCATCATCGACCACGAGGCGCACACCCGCGACATCAAGCGGTTGGGGGGCCTTGCAAAACTGATGCCGATCACCGCCGTCATCGGAACGGTTGCCGCCCTGTCGATGGCCGGTATCCCGCTGTTCAACGGCTTCCTGTCCAAGGAAATGATGCTGGAGGAAGCAAGCCACACCTACTGGTGGGAAAACCCCTGGATCGTGCCCGCGCTGGCCACCTTTGGGGCGCTTTTCTCTGTCGCCTATTCGCTTCGGTTCATCTTTCACGTCTTTGGCGGCCCGGTGCGCGACGACTATCCCCACAAGCCGCATGATCCGCCCGCCGGCATGTGGCTCTCGCCGGCCTTTCTGTGCATCTTTGTGGTGCTGATCGGTATCGCGCCCTTCCTGGCCGAGGACGTGGTGAACATGGCCGCGACCGCTGTCACGGGGCATGAAACCCATGCCCATCTCAAGATCTGGCACGGCATGACACCGGCGCTTTACATGTCGATTGCCGCCGTTGCCGGGGGCGCCGTTCTGCTGCTGCTGCACCGCCCGCTGGATGCCGCCTGGATCAAGGCCGGGCCCTTCTACGCCAAGGCTGTCTTCGACGCGGTGATCGCGGGCTGCGTGCGCCTGTCCCGCGCCATTTCGGACACGTTGCACGACGGATCGATCAGCCGGTACCTGGCGATCTTCACTGCCGCCACGGTGGCGGTCGGTTACGCCGCCTTCCTGCGAGGCGAGATTGCCCCCGCCACGCGCGACCTGCTGCCGATCCCGCCGGTTGTCGCGGTGGGCTGGGTCCTTTTGGTCTGCGCCACGGCGGTCATCGTCATGCAGCACCACATGCGCTACCGCGCGCTGGTGGTGCTGGGGGTCATCGGGCTGATGATCTCGGCCGGGTTCATCTACATCTCGGCCCCCGACCTTGCGCTGACGCAGATCTCGGTCGAGACGGTGACGATCATGCTGCTGCTCCTGGCGCTGCACTTCCTGCCCAAGACCACGCCGCAGGAAAACACCGCCGGACGCCGTGCGCTGGACGGGGTGATCGCCGTGGCCGCCGGTGTCGGCGTCGCCGCGCTGTCCTTTGCCTTCATGACACGGGACTTCAGCTCGATCTCGGACTTCCACTTGGCCAACTCCTACAAGGGCGGTGGCGGCACCAACGTCGTCAACGTGATCCTGGTGGATTTCCGGGGCTACGACACCTACGGCGAGATTATCGTCCTGGGCATCGCGGGCCTGGTGATCTTTGCCCTGATGGAGGCACTGTTGAGTGGCCCGGCGGGCGCAAGACTGCGCAACTCCGGCTACAACTTCGACCGGTCGCATGACCGCCATCCGCTGATGATGGTGATCGCAACCCGCGTGATGATGCCCATCGCGCTGATGGTCGGCGTCTACATCTTCCTGCGTGGTCACAACCAGCCGGGCGGTGGCTTTGTCGCCGGGCTGGTGTTCTCTATCGCGCTGTTGATGCAGTACATGGCGTCCGGTTTCGGATGGACCTCGCGACGGCAACAGTTCGAATATCACGCGATGATCGGCTGGGGCGTCGTGATCGCCGGGCTGACCGGCATGGGCGCCTGGCTCTCGGGGACACCCTTCCTGACCTCGGCCTTCGGCTATGTCCACCTGCCCCCGATCGAGGAGTTCGAGCTGGCCACCGCCGCGCTCTTTGACCTTGGCGTGTTCCTCTGCGTGTTGGGGGCCGTGATGCTGATGCTCTACAGCCTCAGCCGGATGGCGCGCCACGCGGGCGAAACCGTCAATCCCGAACCAATGGACTATGACCCATCTCGCCCGCGCAAGATGGTCGAGAAAGGAAAGGCGTGACATGGAATTGCTTGTCGCAAGCGCCATCGGCGTGCTGACGGCGGGCGGGGTCTACCTGATCCTGCGGCTGCGCGCCTTCCCGGTGATCCTCGGGCTGTCCCTGCTCAGCTACGCGGTCAACATCTTCCTGGTCTCGACCGGGCGGCTGGCCATCAACGCGCCGCCGATCCTGAACAAATACGCCGATGTCCCCTATACCGATCCGCTGCCCCAGGCGCTGGTTCTGACGGCGATCGTGATCTCGTTCGGGATGACGGCGGTGCTGGTGATGTTCGCCCTCGGCGCCTACCTGGAGGCCGGGGATGACAGCATCGACATGAAAGACGCCGAAGAGAAGGACGACGCGGCATGAGTCACTGGATCATCGCCCCCGTCGTTCTGCCTGCCATGATGGCGCCGCTCATCGGCTACGTGATGCGGCACGACATCGTGCTGGCCCGGGTCGCCTCGGCGGCCTCTACCGTGGCCCTCTTCGTCATTGCCCTGGGGTTGGCGTTCTGGGCCGCCGATGGCGGCACCCATGTCTATCGCCTTGGCGACTGGCCCGCGCCCTTTGGCATCGTGCTGGTGCTGGACCGGCTGTCGGCCATGATGGTGCTGCTGACCGCCTCGCTGGCGCTGATCGTGCTCTGGCACAGCATCGCGACGGGGTGGGACGCGAAGGGGCGCCATTTCCACGCGCTCTACCAGTTCCAGCTAATGGGCATCTGCGGCGCCTTCCTGACCGGCGACGCCTTCAACCTGTTCGTCTTCTTCGAGGTTCTGCTGATCGCCTCTTATGGCCTGATGGTGCATTCGGGCGGCAAGGTGCGGATGCAGGCGGGTCTGCAATACGTTGTCATGAACCTCGCCGGATCGACGCTGTTCCTGTTCGCGCTGGGCACGATGTACGCCACGACCGGCACGCTGAACATGGCCGATCTTGCCGTGAAGGTGCCGCAGATCGCGGCAGAGGATTCGGGCATGGTGCGCGTTGCGGCGGTGCTGTTGCTGATCGTCTTCATGATCAAGGCGGCGTTGTTCCCGGTGCAGTTCTGGCTGCCGGGCACCTATTCCAACGCCCCTGCCCCGGTCGCGGCGCTGTTCGCGATCATGACCAAGGTCGGCGCCTACGCGATCATCCGCCTGCACACGCTGGCATTCCATCCCGGGGCGGAGCCGACCAAGGACGTGGTGACGACCTGGCTGTTCCCTGCTGCGATGGTCACCCTGACGCTGGGCGCGCTGGGGGTGCTGGCCGCGCGGCGGCTGATGCCCCTGCTCTCCTTCTCGGTGATCGGGTCGATGGGGACGATGATGCTGGCGGTGGCACCGGTCGATGCCTATGCGACCGAAACCGCGCTTTACTACCTCGTACATTCCACCTTCTCGGCGGCCGCCCTGTTCCTGCTGGCGGACCTGGTGGTCAGCCGTCGCGGCTCGGACGTGCTGGATGCGCGCCCGCCGGTTCTGCAGAACGGGCTGTTTGCCGGGCTCTTCTTTGCCTGTGCAATCGCGATGGCCGGGATGCCGCCGCTGTCGGGCTTCCTGGGCAAGCTGTTGATCCTCGACGCGCTGCGTGAACCGGACCTGATGCCCTGGGCCTGGACCGGTATTCTTGTCGGCTCGCTTGTGACTATCGTCGGCTTTGCCCGCGCGGGCAGCATGATCTTCTGGAAGTCGACCGCGCTGAAAGTGCCCGAGGGCACAGAGGCGATCCAGTCCGACCCGCCGCCTGCCCCCGCACGGGGGACCGAACTGGCACCGGTCATGATGCTGCTGGCGCTGCTGGTGGGGCTGGCCGTCCTGGCTGGTCCAGCCACGGGCTACATGCGCGCCGCCGCAAACCAGCTGTTCGAACCTTCGGGCTATATCGACGCCGTTCTGGCGCCGGTGGAAAAGCCCGAGAAACCCGAGGCCGATCCGCAGCACGACGCCGCCGACCCCCTTGCGGAAGAGGAGCATTAAGCCATGCTGAAACGCATCTTTCCGCACCCTCTGCTGAGCCTGACCCTGTTGCTGGTCTGGTTGATGCTGGTCAACAAGGTCACCACGGGCAATATCCTGCTGGGCGGTTTCCTGGGGATCGTGGTCCCGATCCTGACCTCGCCCTACTGGCCCGGTCGGCCGCGGCTGAAACGGCCCGTCATGACGGTGCCCTATGTCCTGCTGGTGATCTGGGACATCATCGTCGCCAATATCCAGGTGGCCCTGATCATCCTGTTCAAGCCGCGCGCGAAGATCCATTCGCAATGGGTCGTCGTCCCGCTGGACCTGACCTCGCCCGAGGCGATCACCGTTCTGGCCGGCACCATCACCATGACCCCCGGCACCGTGTCCGCGCTGCTGTCCTCGGACGGGACGTCGCTGTTGGTGCATTGCCTGCACACCGACGATCCCGACGGCGTCCGGGATGAGATCAAGACGCGCTACGAAGCCCGGCTGAAGGAGATTTTCGGATGATCACCTACGCTTTGTATTTCGCGATCGGCTGTTTCGGCCTCGGGCTCTTGTTCAACCTCTGGCGCATCGTTACCGGACCGGGACAGGCCGACCGGGTTCTTGCCCTGGACACGATGGTCATCAACATCATCGCACTGCTGGTCCTCTACGGAATCCTGCAGGGCACAGCCATCTATTTCGAAGCCTCGATGCTGGTCGCGATGGTCGGTTTCGTGTCCACCGTCGCCTATTGCCGCTTTCTCTTGCGCGGCGACATCATCGAGTAGGGAGGAAGCCCATGTTTGCAGAAGTCCTTGTTTCGGCCTTCCTCATTATCGCGGGGATCTTTGGCCTTGTCGGGTCGCTGGGCCTGTTGAAACTGAACGACACGATGCAGCGGCTGCACGCGCCCACCAAGGCCACGACGCTGGGCGTGGGGGGCGTTCTCATCGCCTCGATGCTGTATTTCCTGCTGGTCAAGGACGACCTGTCCTTTCACGAGTTGCTGATCACCCTTTTCCTGTTCCTGACCGCACCGGTCACGGCCCTGTTCATCGCGCAGACGCATATCCTGATGGGGCTGCGGCGCAGCGACCTGCCCCCGACCGGAGGCGAGCATGACTGGTCGATCTACGACGATCCGCCGGAACAGGATCCACAGGACGCGGATCGGCCTCAGTCCTGACCGCATCGCGCAAAGAAAAACGCCCGCCGGATCGCTCCGTCGGGCGTTTTCATTTTACATGTCAGTGCCTTAGCCGATGATCGCGTTCAGCGTAGCCGAGGGGCGCATCACGGATGCGGTTTTGGCCGGATCACCGTGGTAGTAGCCGCCCAGGTCCGCCGCGCTGCCCTGCGCCGCCGCCAGTTCACCGGTGATCGCTGCTTCGCCATCGGCCAAGGCCTTGGCGATGGGTGCGAAATGCGCGGCCAGCTCGGCATCGTCATCTTGTGCCGCAAGCGCCTCGGCCCAGTAGCGCGCGAACCAGTAGTGGCTGTCGCGGTTGTCGGGCTCACCCACCTTGCGCGACGGGCTGCGGTCGTTGTCCAGGATCCCCTGCGTCGCGGTTTCCACCGCATCGCCCAGCACGCGCGCCTTGGCATTGTCACGCGCATCGGCCAGGAACTTGAAGCTTTCACCCAGCGCGCAGAACTCGCCCAGCGAGTCCCAACGCAGGTGGTTTTCCGCCTGCAGCTGCTGGACGTGCTTCGGGGCAGAACCGCCGGCACCCGTCTCGAACAGGCCGCCGCCGTTCATCAGCTTGACGATGGACAGCATCTTGGCCGAGGTCGCCAGTTCGAGGATCGGGAAGAGGTCGGTCAGGTAGTCGCGCAGCACGTTGCCGGTGATGGCGATGGTGTTCTCGCCCTTGGTGATGGTTTCAAGGCTGGCCCGGGTTGCCTCACGCGGGGCCATGATCTCGAACTTGTCGGCCACGCCCTTCGCTTCGAGGATCGGCTTGACGTAGGCGATCAGCTCGGCGTCATGCGCGCGGGTTGCGTCCAGCCAGAAGATCGCGCGATAGCCCGTCGCCTTCTGCCGTTCGATGGCCAGGTTCACCCAGTCCTCGATCGGCGCCTTGCGGGCCGAGGCCGACCGCCAGATGTCACCCGCCTTGACGGCGTGCGAATGCAGCACGGTGCCGTCGTCGAGGACCATCTTGACGGTGCCGTCTTCCGGAATCTCGAAGGTGGTCGGGTGGCTGCCGTATTCTTCGGCCTTCTGCGCCATCAGACCCAAGTTCTGCACCGTGCCGGCGGTGGCCGGGTTCAGCTTGCCGTTGGCTTTGAAGAACTCGATCGCCTCGTCATAGACCGGTGCATAGCAGTTGTCGGGGATCACGCAGGTGGTGTCGTGTTCCTTGCCATCCGGGCCCCAGCCCTTGCCGCCGGCGCGGATCAGCGCGGGCATGGACGCGTCGATGATGACGTCGGACGGAACATGCAGGTTGGTGATGCCCTTGTCGCTGTCGACCATGTACATCGGGGGACGCTCGGCGCGCACGGCCTCGATGGCCGCCATGATCTCGGCATTGTCCTTCACACGGTTCAGCAGGTCGCCCATGCCGGCGTTCGGGTTCACGCCCAGCGCCTTCATCTCGTCACCGTATTTTTCGAACACCGGTGCCAACCATGCCTTGACCGCGTGGCCAAAGATGATCGGGTCAGAGACCTTCATCATCGTGGCCTTCATGTGCAGCGAAAACAGCGTGCCGTCGGCCTTCACCTTCTCGATCTCCTGCGCCAGGAAATCATCCAGTACGGCGGCCGACATGAAGGTCGCGTCGACGACGGTGCCCTCGGGGTAGGACACGCCCTCTTTCAGAACGGTCTCACCTGCGGCGGTCTCGAGGACGATCTTCGCGGTCGCGGCCTTGGGCAGCGTGGCGGACACCTCGTTGGCAAAGAAGTCATCGCCGGGCATCGAGGCGACGCGCGTCTTGCTGTCGGCGGTCCAGTCCCCCATCCGGTGCGGGTTGTTCTGCGCAAATTTCTTGACGGCCGCGGCGGCGCGGCGGTCCGAGTTGCCTTCGCGCAGCACCGGGTTCACGGCGGAGCCCTTGATGGTGTCATACTTTGCGCGAACGGCCTTTTCCTCGTCGGTGGACGGGGAATAGGGGTAGTCGGGCAGCGCGTAACCCTGCGACTGCAGTTCCTTGACCGCGGCGACAAGTTGCGGTTCCGAGGCCGAGATGTTCGGCAGCTTGATGACGTTCGCCTCGGGCTTTTTCACCAGTTCGCCCAATGCGGCCAGGTCGTCGGACTGGCGCTGGTCTTCTGTCAGAACCTCGGGGAAGGTGGCGATGATCCGGCCGGCCAGGCTGATGTCCTTGGTGCCCACGGAAACGCCAGCGGCGGCGGCGAATTTCTGGATGATCGGAAGCAGAGAGGCCGAGGCCAGCTCGGGTGCTTCGTCGACCTTGGTGTAGATGATGTCGGGAGTGGAATCAGACATGTGTCCGGCCTTTCTCAGCAGAGGTGACGGTTGGCCCCTCCATAGGCGAAGCAGAGGGGCGCGTCTACAGTATGCAGCCGTATACAGTGCCGCATTGCCGGGAAAGGCCCTGCCTGCGGCCATGTGTCAGACCTTGGGTCAGCGTGATTGGTCCAACAGGCTTGGACTTTATCGGATTTGGGCCATATCATATCTATAAATTAAGATATGTATGAGATCGACATGTCCCGACGCACAACCATCGCCGGCCTGACCATCCTGTTTTCCTCCCTCGCCTTTGGCCTTTGGGCCCGCAGCAGCGGTGACAGCAAGGCGGTGTCCGAAGCCCGCCCTGTGGCGGATCTTGCCCCACGCGACGGGCGGCTCGTGGTGGATATACGGGAACCTGACGAGTGGAAGGACACCGGGGTTTTGCCGGGCGCACGCCTGCATTCCTGGCGGTCTGCGGAAGAGTTCGTATCGGCCTTGGGCAAGGATCTGGAAAAGGCGGATGAAATCCTGATCGTCTGCCGGTCCGGCAACAGGTCCAGCCGCGCCGCAAGGGCCTTGGCCGATCATATCGACCGAGAGGTCATCGACGTGGCCGGGGGGATGATCCGCCTGGCCCGCGAAGGCCAGGCGCAGGTGGTGGCGCCCACCCGAAAGATGGGCTGCCCCGTCTGCTGATATGGCTCAGGCCGTCTCGGACGAGACGTGCCAGGCCGAAAAGCTCTGCCGCAAACGGCCGATCAACGTGTAGAGCAGCAGGCCGACCATCGCCAGGATGACAATGACGGCAAAAAGCTCGGGGACCGCGAGGTTCTGCAGGTGCGCCACGGCCAGGTAGCCCAAGCCTTCGTTCCCGCCGATGAACTCACCCACGATGGCGCCAATCATCGCCAGCACCACGGCGACCTCTGTCCCGGTCAGGATCACCGGCAGGGCAGAGGGCACGTCGAGCAGGTAGAACCGTTGCACCGGGTTTGCCTGCAGGATGGTGAAGACGTCCTTGTCCCCCGGTTCGACCGACTTGAACGCCTGCAGCGCGTTGGAAAAGACCGGGAAAAAGGCCAGGGCCGCCGCGATGACGATCTTGGATTCCAGCCCAAATCCGAACCACAGGATGAACAGCGGCGCCAGCGCGATCTTGGGGATCAGCTGCAGCAGCACGATAAAGGGCTTGGCCGCCCATTCCACCGGAGGAACCCGCGCCATGATGAACCCCAGGCTGATGCCAAGGCCCACGGCGATCAGGAAGCCGGAAACCGCCTCTGTCACGGTCACAAGCGCATGGTCCCAAAGTTCGCGCGTCTGCACCATTTCTATCAGTGCCACGAGGATGGCCTCAGGCGGTGGCAGAACGAAAGCAGACACTTCCGCTGTGCGAACGTAAAAGGACCAGCCAACCAGAAAGAGGCAGACGGAAATCGCGGGCAGTGCGATCTTGAGCGTGCGTTCCGACATCATTCGCCCTCACTCAGCTTTTGGCGCAATTCGCCGACCATGTTCTGGAATGCCATCGACTGTTGGAGTTCCAAGCCGCGCGGGCGGTCGAACGGCATCTCGATCATCGCCGTGATCCGTGCCGGACGCGGCGCCAGGACAACCACGCGATCCGACAGGAAGGCGGCTTCAGAGATCGAGTGCGTGACGAGGATCGTCGTCACGTTGGCCCGGGCGCAGACATCCATCAACTCGATGTTGAGCGCGTCGCGCGTCATGGCATCGAGCGCGCCAAAGGGTTCGTCCAGCAGCAAGAGTTGCGGTTCCGTCACCAGCGCACGCGCCAGAGAGGCCCGCTGACGCATCCCGCCGGACAGCGCATTGGGCCGGTGATGGAGAAACTCCTTCAGGCCGACGGTCTCGCAGATCGCGGTTGCGCGTACGAGGCGCTCCTTGCGGCCGACGCCCGCGATCCGCAATGGCAGGGCGACATTCTCGACCACGGTGAACCAGGGGAACAGCCGTGCCTCCTGGAACATCATCGACACGGGCCGCGTTGCTGCGGCAGACCGGCGAGTGCCGTTCCAGACCGCGTTTCCGCGGATTTCAACGGTACCTTCGGTCGGCGATTCCAGTCCCGCGACGATGCGCAAGAGCGTGGTCTTGCCGCAACCGGACGGCCCGAGGAGCGAGACGAATTCGCCCCGTTCCATAGTCAGGTCGGCATCCTTGATGGCGGTGACGGCACTGGGGCCGTCACCGAACACCTTGGTCAGACCGGAAACATTGATTTCCATCCTGTCCTGTCTCGCGTCAAAGGGCATCACCCGATAGCCTTGTCGAGCGCCGCGTTCGTGTAAAGCGACTTGGGATCGGGGTTGCCTTCGATCATTCCGGCAGAGCCGAGAAGGTTGACGGCGTTTTCCCAGACCTCGGGGATGTTGCGCAGGAGGTTTTCCTCACCCTTGGCGACCCAGTTCTGGGCGTTTGTGGCCAGGTCGAGCTTGGCGACCTCGACATCGTCCAGCCCCCGGACGCTATGCGCGTCGCCGATGGCCTTGAGGATCGGTTCAAGATCGTCGGACTGCGCGATTTCCAGTGCGGCGCGATGGGTCCCTTTCAGGAATGCTGCGTATTTGTCCACGTTCGCCTCGACGTCGTCGGGGCGGCCGACGTAGACCTGCCCGGGCATACCGTCATCCATCGGGATTGCCACGACGTTGTCGCGCGCCGCCTTGGCCTTGATCATCGACGAAGTGTTGCCGATGAAGGCACCGGCACGGCCCGCCTCGATCAGAGCGAAAGATGCCGCGGTGTCCGCAACCTTCACCTTTTCGACGGTATCCGGCGAGGCGCCGCCGCTGAGCATGAGCAGATCCAGCGTGCCTTCCATCGAACCGCCCAGCGAGGCCATACCCACCGTACGGCCCGGAAGATCGGTCACGGCATTGACGGGGTTTTCCGACGACGAGATCAGGAAGAAGGGCGAAAGCTGGGCGATGGTCGCGATCGAGATCAGAGGCGCGCCGTTGTTGACCCGCGACAGGATGTAGTTGGTGCCGCCGGTCCGGCCGGAATCCATCTGGTCCGCCAGCACCATCTGGGCGGCCATGGCCGCGCCTTTGCCCGCCTGGATCTGCATGTCCAGTCCTTCGTCGGCATAATACCCGGCCGCGTCACCGTAGAGGACCGAGGCAAAGGACAGGGAAAAGCTGAAGGGCGTGATAAACCGGAACGTCCGGTCCTGAGCCGCCGCCGGTCCTCCGGCCGACAGATAGGCCATGCCGGCTGCGGATGCCCCCAGGAATGTGCGGCGGTTGAACTGTGAACGGGTCATTTCGTGGCTCTCCTGTGCGGATCGGTGTTGTGATCCCGGCCACGTTAAAGATGCACGGTTGCCCCACAATTAGCTGTTTTATAGGCAAAACCGGTTGCTACAAGGCTTTACAAAGCCAATAATCATAGGGTTCGCCGTCTCGTGGGTGGTCCAGTTTGAACAAAATGTTCATTTTTGGTCGTTTATGGGTTTGAGCATCGCTCCGGACCAGGGTGATTCCCCGGTCCGGAGGCAAGGAAACCTCAGAAATCGAGGTTCTCGACCGTCAGAGCATTTTGCTGAATGAACTCTCGGCGCGGCTCCACGACATCACCCATCAGCTTGGTGAACAGGTCATCCGCTTCGGCCATGTCGTCGATCGTGACCTGCAACAGCGTCCGTGCATCCGGATCCAGCGTGGTTTCCCACAACTGATCAGGGTTCATTTCCCCCAGACCCTTGTAACGCTGCAGGGTCAGGCCCTTTTCGCCCTCGTCAAGGATGGCCTTGAGCAGGTCGAGCGGTCCGTGGATCAACTGGCGGCGATCCTTGCGTTCCAGCGTGGACGGTGTGCCATAGATGTGCTGCAGGCTCTCGGTAAAGCTGCCGGTCTTGCGCGCCTCGCCCGAGCGCAGCATCGGGCCGTCCAGCGTGCGAACCTCCTCGACACCGCGCAGGATACGCGCCAGGCGAATGCCCTTGTCCTGGGTAATCCGACCGTTCCAGCCACGTTCGTATTCCAGCGCGATCAGGTCCAGCCGGGCAGCGACCTTGTCGGCCACGCCTTGCAGGTCGGCATCCACGGCGCCCGGGACAAAGGCGCCTGCGATGGCGGCCTGTTCCAGGATATGGCGCGGGTAATGGGTGGGAAAGGCATCCAGAACGCGCTTCAGCTGGCGTGCTTCCTCGACCACGCGGACAAGGTCCTGGCCCACGATCACCTCGCCCGAACTGAGGTTCAGCTGGGCATTCTCGATCCCCTGCTGGATCAGGTAGTCGTCCAGCGCGGTCTGGTCCTTGAGATAGACCTCGGACTTGCCGCGCGCGACCTTATACAGAGGCGGCTGCGCGATGTAGAGGTATCCGCCCTCGATCAGCTCCGGCATCTGCCGATAGAAGAAGGTCAGCAACAGCGTCCGGATATGCGCGCCATCGACGTCGGCGTCGGTCATGATGATGATCTTGTGGTAGCGCAGCTTCGAGACGTCGAACTCATCCCGCCCGATCCCGGTGCCCAAGGCCATCACGAGGTTGCCGATCTCCTGGCTGCCCAGCATCCGGTCGAAGCGCGCGCGTTCCACGTTCAGGATCTTGCCGCGCAGGGGCAGGATGGCCTGGTTGCGCCGGTCGCGCCCGGTCTGTGCCGATCCACCGGCTGAATCCCCCTCGACCAGGAACAGTTCGGTCTTGGAGGCATCCTTTTCGGAACAGTCCTTCAGCTTGGCCGCGTTGAAGCTGACGTCCATCGCGGTCTTGCGCCGGGTCAACTCTCGGGCCTTGCGCGCCGCCTCTCGGGCCAGCGCGGCCTCGATGATCTTGCCGACGATCTGCTTGGCCTGCTGCGGGTTCTCTTCGAACCATTCGGCCAGTTTCTCGTTCATCAGCCCCTCGACCGCCGGGCGCACTTCGGAGCTGACCAGCTTGTCCTTGGTTTGCGAGCTGAACTTGGGATCCGGCACCTTGACCGACAGCACCGCGGTCAGCCCTTCGCGGGCGTCGTCGCCGGTGAAATTCACCTTCTCGCGCTTCGCGATGCCCGACTCCTGGGCGTATTTCTGGATTGTGCGGGTCAGCGCGCCACGGAACCCGGCCAGGTGCGTGCCGCCGTCCCGTTGCGGGATGTTGTTGGTGAAGGGCAGCACCGTCTCGTGGTAGCTGTCGTTCCACCACATAGCGACCTCGACCCCGATGCCGTCCTTTTCACCTTCCATGTAGACCGGCTCTGTCATCACGGCCTGCTTGGACCGGTCGAGATACTTGACGAACTCGCGCACGCCACCCTCGTAGTGCAGCTCGGTCTTGATCGGTTCGGCGGGGCGCTCATCTTCCAGGATGATACGCACGCCGGAGTTCAGGAAAGCCAGTTCGCGCAGGCGCTTTTCCAGGGTCTCGAAACTGTAATCGAGGTTGGAAAACGTGTCGGTAGAGGCCAGGAAGCGGACCTCTGTCCCGGTCTCGCCCTCGGCATCGCCGACAACGCGCAGGTGCTCGGTGGTCTCGCCGTGCTCGAACTTGGCAAAGTGCTCCTTGCCGTTGCGCCAGATGCGCAGCTCCAGCCAGACGGACAACGCGTTGACGACCGAAACGCCGACGCCGTGCAGACCGCCCGACACCTTGTAGGAGTTCTGGTCGAACTTCCCGCCGGCGTGCAGCTGGGTCATGATGACCTCGGCCGCCGAAACCCCCTCTTCCGAGTGGATGTCGACGGGAATCCCGCGCCCGTTGTCCCGCACCGACACGCTGCTGTCGGCATGGATTTTCACATGGACATAGTCGGCATGTTTGGCCAGCGCCTCGTCGATGCCGTTGTCCACCACCTCGTAGACCATGTGGTGCAGGCCCGAGCCGTCATCGGTGTCACCGATATACATGCCCGGGCGTTTGCGCACCGCCTCCAAGCCTTTGAGAACCTTAATGGAATCGGCGCCGTACTCACTCGGCGCCGCGGGCTGGTCGGACATCGCCTGATCCTTTGTTATTTTGGCCCAAGTTATAGAGGTTTAGCGGGGGATTGTCACGCGACGGACACAATATTTGGTAATCCCCTAAAGGGGGAATCGTGACAGCGTCAGATCCCGGTGCAGCGCGTCCGCCGTCGAGCGCAGCGGGCGTTTTTCCGCGCTACTCGCAGAGGCCAGCCATTGCTCAGCCATGCCGGTTTCCGCGGCGATCAGATCGGTCAGGTGCGGGTCCGGATCGTGGGAGGTGGCGCTTTCGGGCGCGGCCATCTTCTCGACGATCAGATCATCTATTGCGGCCTCGGCCTCGCGGTCCAGATCACAGCCCGCACGGAGGCGCGCCATGTCCATCGGCGGCATGGGTTTCCCGGTCAGCCGCATCCAGCGCAGGGCCAGGGCCGGGCGCAGGATGTAGAAGAATCGCTTGAGCCGCGGCCGTCCGTCCGGGCCGATCAAGCGCGCCTCCTGCCGCCGCAAGAGCGACAGATAGTGCCAACTGACCGATTTCCGGTCCAGTACCTGGGCCGCGAAATCCGACAGGCGCTGCACGGCCTCATCATCCGCCCCGTAGACCACCGGGGATTGCAGCCATTCGGCAATGACCGCGTTGGACCCCAGCGCCAGCGTCAGTGCCTTGGACAGCTCCCAACCCGAGATGTCCAGCTCATCGTCGATGGGCCTTTCGATCACGTCGCGTTTCTTGCCCAGTTTCAGGTGCCAGTCGATCGGGCGCGCATAGATGAACCGTACGTCGTAATCGCTGTCGGGCGAATGAAAGCCCCAGGCGCGCGACCCGCTTTCCACCGCAAGCAGGATGTGCACCGCCTCTTCGCGGGCGATCTCGTCCAGCTTGGCCCGGATCAGGGCCTTCATCTTGGCATCGACCGGGTCGATCATGGGGGTCTCCGACAGGGGTATCCCGCAACTTCTACAGGATTTCGACCGTCAGAACAGCGGTCCCAGCAGGTCAAGCTCTGCGCGATCGGACCAGGCGGCACCGGTCAGCGGAAGAACGCGCAGAAATCGGCTTTGGACTCGGGCGACATCGCCGGTCCGGGCGCCGGTCATGTCGATGCGGATGTACGTGTTCGCGGCAAGACGGAACCCGGCCCGGTCATAAAGCCTGCGTTCCCCGAAGAGCAGCGCGAATTGGGCGTTGCTGCCCTTGCCGATGGCCAGGGCGCGGTCCAACAGGGCCGTAGCAATGCCCCGTCCGCGCGCCTGCGGGGCCGTTGCGACATCCCCCAGCCCGATGACGTCGATCAGCTGCCCGTCGACACGTATGGCACGGTAGAACAGCGCGACATGGCCCAGGATCATGCCATCGCGCCAGACAACCCTCAGGTGTGGCCGCTGCTGATAAAAGCTGCGTCCGCCAAAATCCGTCGGGAAAGAGGCGCGGAGCAACGCGGCGATCTGCGCCTCGTCCTCTCCGGTCAACGCATGTTCCGCGACAACCTCAATCATGGCGCCGCACCAGGCTTTCGCCCCCCTCTTCCGTGACCTCGAAATGCTGCGCGCGGTCGCCCAGCTCGGCAAAGAGTTCCGGCCCGGTGCCGGTCATCCAGGCCTGTGCGCCCAGCCCGCAGATCTCGTCGTAAAGCGCGGCGCGACGGGTCGCGTCCAGGTGCGCCGCGACCTCGTCCAGCAAAAGGATCGGCGCGGCTCCGAAATCCTGCGCCAGAGCCCGTGCATTGGACAGGATCAGCGAGATCAACAGGGCCTTTTGCTCACCCGTGGAACATTCCGACGCGGGCACGCCCTTGGCCGCAAACACACCGTAAAGGTCACTGCGATGAGGGCCGACCAGAGCGCGCCCCGCAGACATGTCGCGGAACCGGCTTTCGGCCAGGGCATCGCGCAAGTCGGCCTCTGTCTGCGGCAGGCTGCCCTCGGATTGCACCAACTCCAGGTCGGCGGCGGGAAAGGCGGTCTCTGCCTCGGCCTGGGCCGCCTGCAACCGGGCCAGGGCCTCTTGCCGGTTGGACGTCAGCAAAGCCCCTGCGCGGGCCATCTGGGATTCGAGCGCGATGTACCAGTGCGGATCGCGCACCTCTTCCTTGAGCAGACGGTTGCGTTCGCGCATGGCCTTTTCATAGTCCAGAGACGCCTGCGCATGATCGGGATAGAAAGACAGCGTAAGCCGGTCGAGAAACCGCCGCCGCCCCTCGGCCCCCTCGATCCACAGCCGGTCCATCGCCGGAATCAGCCAGACGGTGCGGGCGATCCGGCCCAGCGCGATCTGGCTGGCGGACTTGTCGTTGATCGTGACCTGCCGCGCACCGCCGTTTTCCGAGGTAAAGGCAATCTCGTGCTGGCCTTCGGGGCCGGTCAACTGCCCGGAGATCTTCCATCCCAGGCTTTCGGGCCGCCGCGCCATTTCCGCGGCCGAGGCCCGGCGCATCCCGCGCCCCGGAGAGAACAGCGAAACCGCCTCGATCAGGTTGGTCTTTCCCGCGCCGTTCGGGCCAAAGATCGCCACCGGACGCGGATCCACCGCCACCCGCGCCATGCGGTGCGAGCGGAAATGCGACAGGGTCAGCTGGGTCAGGGCGAGCGGCATGAGACGAGACGATTTTTCGGCGAAAAATCGTCTCTCGTCAGACCCGCATCGGCATGACGACGTAAACCGCGCTTTCGTCGCCGCCTTCGCGCATCAGGGTCGGGTCGCCGGAGGAGTTGAACAGGAACACGGCATTCTCGCGGTCCACCTGGCTGGCGATTTCCAGCAGGTACTTGGCGTTGAACCCGATTTCCAACCGCTCATCACCATAGGACACGGCCAGTTCTTCCTCGGCAGCACCGCTGTCGGGCGCATTCACGGAAAGGATCAGCCGATCCTCGTCCAGCTGCATCTTGACCGCGCGCGAGCGTTCCGAGGACACGGTGGCCACGCGATCCACGGCCTTGGCGAACTCGGTCGCATCCACCTCCAGCTGGCGGGTGTTGCCGCTGGGAATCACGCGGGTGTAATCCGGGAAGGTGCCGTCGATCACCTTGGACGTCAGGGTGATGTCGGGCGTGGCGAACCGGACCTTGGTTTCCGAAACCGACACGGCGATGTCCATGTCGTCCTGGTCCAGCAGCTTGCGCAGCTCGCCCACGGTCTTGCGCGGGACGATGACGCCCGGCATCTCTTCGGCACCGGAGGGCAGGGGCGCGTCGATCCGGGCCAGGCGGTGGCCATCGGTCGCGACACAGCGCAGCGATTTGCCGTCCGCCGTGTCCGCGACATGCATGTAGACACCGTTCAGATAATAGCGGGTTTCTTCGGTCGAAATGGCAAATTTCGACTTGTCGAAGAGACGACGCAGCACCTCGGCCTTGGCCGAAAAATTGCAGTCGTATTCCGAGGTCGCCATGACCGGGAAATCTTCCTTGGGCAGGGTTGCCAGCGAGAAATGCGACCGTCCCGCAGAGACCGACAGGCGGCCCGAACCCGGGTCGGCAGCTAGTGTCACAAGCGCCCCATCGGGCAGTTTGCGGACGATTTCGTGCAGCGTCACGGCGGAAACCGTGGTGCCCCCGGCCTTTTCGACCTGCGCCACGGCACGGTCCAGCACTTCGATGTCCAGATCGGTGGCGCGGAAGGTGACGTTTTCGCCCTCGGCCTCGATCAGGACGTTGGCCAGGATCGGGATCGTGTTGCGCCGCTCCACGACCGATTGCGCTTGCGCGACCGCGCGCAAGAGCGCCGCCCGTTCCATGCTGAATTTCATCGCCCTACCCTCTCCGCAACGCCCGGGGGCGCAGCCTAGCCTGCGCCGGCCCGCACTCCAAGTCGGTTTTCACGATTTGTCTTGCGCTTTTGCCTAGGCGTCAAGGCGTTGCGGCGCACCAGTTCCGGCGCGCCGCATTTTTTCCACAGCCTGTCAGGCTTCGAGCGCCCGGCGCAGCATCTCGACGTCCTCGTCGATCTGTCCATCCTGCAGGCGCAGCTCTTCGATCCGCTTGACGCCATGCATCACCGTGGTGTGGTCGCGCCCACCGAACCGGCGGCCGATTTCCGGCAGCGACCGCGAGGTCAGCTGCTTGCAGAGATACATGGCCACCTGCCGCGGACGGGCAAAGTTGCGCACCCGTTTGGGGCCGATCATGTCGCTGAGGCGAATGTTGTAATGCTCGGCCACCTTGCGCTGGATCTCGTCGATCGAAATCTTGCGTTCGGAGGCGCGCAGCACATCAGCCAGGCTGTCCTGCACAAGGTCCATGTTGATCGGCTTGCCGACAAGGCTGGCAAAGGCAAACAGGCGGGTCAGGGCACCTTCGAGCACGCGGACGTTGGTGCTGATCCGGTGGGCGAGGAATTCGAGAACGCCATCGTCGATCACCAGGTCCGGGTGCATGGCGCGATAACCTTCGACCTTGCTTTGCAGGATACCAAGGCGCAGTTCGTAGTCCGTCGGATGCAGATCCACGACAAGGCCGGACTGCAGGCGCGAGCGAATGCGGTTTTCCAGGTCCTTGATCTCATCCGGGGCACGGTCGGCCGAGATGATGATCTGCTTGTTCTGGTCGACCAGCGCATTGAAGGTGTGAAAGAACTCTTCCTGGGTCGAATCCTTGCCGGCGATGAACTGAACGTCATCGACCATCAGCACGTCGACGGAGCGGAACATCTCCTTGAAGTCCATCATCTTGCGTTCGCGCAGGGCCTGCACGAAGCGGTACATGAACTGTTCCGCCGAAAGATATAGAACGGCCAGGTGCGGATTGCGCTGGGTTAGCTCATGCGCAATCGCGTGCATGAGGTGAGTCTTACCAAGGCCGACACCACCATAAAGGAACAGCGGGTTGAAGGTGACCGGGCCGCCTTCGGACACGCGCTTGGCCGCGGCATGGGCCAGCTCGTTCGGCTTGCCGACAACAAAGGTGTCAAAGGTGAAACGCGCATCCAGAGGCGCGCCGGGCAGATGCCCACGGGCCGCGGGCTGAGGCGCGGCAGCCGGCTCGGCATTGGCGGGCGCCTGTTGCGCAACGGCACGCGTCTCGGTCTCGGTCATCGCCGAGGCCACCTTGATGTCCAGACGACGCACGCGGGGCGACACCGACATGATGTGCTCCAACAGCTGGTCGCCGTAATTCTGCGTGACATAGGTGCTGAAGAAATTGGTGGGCGCCTGCAGCGTCACCGTTCCTTCGGGGGTCGAACCCGCGAAACGCAGCGGTACGATCCATGTCTTATGATTGTTTTGCCCGATAGCCTTGCAGATCTGGTCCTGCAAGACCCCCCATTGCTCTTCGGTCATCTGCCGTTTTGTCCTCGTTCCTCGATCCCCACACCGAACGCCTGTCGGCGGCGGGCTTGCTTGCAGGAGGAACAGCGAAACCGTCCCTTGCGCAGACGCAAAGGTGAGGGAGTGACCCCTGGTTTCGGTCGCAAAAACGCCCCGGCAGTCCCGTTCGGCGCGCTGTGCAGCGACCCGCAATGTCTATTCCTTGGACACGGCCGGGGATTTTCCCCGATCGTTTGACAGAAGCGACCCAACGCCCTGACAAACAGGTTTGCACACACCCCAATCGGCGCAGTGCAACCGGCAGCCTTGTCCCCCCTGCGAGTCGTGCTCGCCTGCTGAAATTAGCAATCTTCGTGAAGAACCGGCAACCGAAACTACAGCTTGACTCGGTCTTTCGCCGAAAAGAATCCCGTGTGTGATCAAATGGTTATAGACGCAAAAAGGACGCCACATATAGTGGCGTCCTTTCATTGGCATACCAGATGGTGATTGGGCTCAGCCCAGTGCCTTGACCCGCGATGCGAGGCGCGAAATCTTCCGCGAGGCAGTGTTCTTGTGGAAAACACCCTTGGTCACACCGCGCATCAGCTCGGGCTGGGCGGCTTTCAGGGCGGCGGTTGCGGCGTCGCGATCACCCGATGCGATGGCCTCTTCGACCTTGCGCAAATAGGTGCGGATGCGCGAGCGACGCGCCTTGTTCACGGCGAAGCGTTTTTCGTTCTGACGGGCGCGTTTCTTGGCCTGGGGCGTGTTTGCCATGTGATCGATCCTGCTGTTGTCGTCTGCCGACGATGATGTGTTCAAGAATTGCGCAACGCCGACGAACGGCATCCCGTGCCGAACCGATTCTTGCCAAGCGGGCATCACGCGCATGTATGACGGGCGCCTATACAAGAGCGCCCATCATCGGGCAAGGTCTTTCTTCCCGGCTGCCCGTTTCCCGGGGGAATCGGGCAGCGCGCGACTCAGCGGTCGCGGAACTGCGCGGTACGCTTTTCAGCGAAGGCGGCCATGCCCTCGGACTGGTCGTCAGTCGCGAACAGCGCGTGAAAGAGGCGACGTTCGAAGAGCAGGCCTTCGGAGAGTGTCGTCTCGTAAGCCCGATTCACCGATTCCTTGCAGGCGATGGCAGAGATCATCGACTTTTCGGCGATTTTCTCGGCCGCGCTGCGAGTCTCTTCCATCAGCTGCTTGGCGGGGACAACCCGGCTGACCAGCCCGGCGCGCTCTGCCTCATCGGCATCCATGAAGCGCCCGGTCAGGTTCATGTCCATCGCCTTGGACTTACCGATAAAGCGCGTCAGGCGCTGGGTACCGCCCAGGCCGGGCATGACGCCCAGGTTGATTTCGGGCTGGCCGAACTTGGCATTGTCGGCGGCGATGATGAAATCACACATCATGGCCAGCTCGCAGCCACCGCCCAGGGCATAGCCCGCGACGGCCGCGATGATCGGCTTGCGGGTCGAGGTGATGGCGTTGCCCTCGCGGCCGAAGAAGTCCGACAGGAACATCTCGACGTAGCTTTTCTCCGACATCTCCTTGATGTCGGCACCGGCGGCAAAGGCCTTGGCCGAGCCGGTGATGATGATGCAGCGCACCTTGTCGTTCTTGTCCGCCTCGGCCAGCGCCTCGGACAACTCTCCCAGCAGGTGAGAGTTGAGCGCATTCATGGCATCGGGGCGGTTCAGTTTGATGGTGGCGACGTGGTCTTCTATTTCGACGATGATCGTCTCATAGGCCATGTGTTTGGGCTCCGTCCGGTTCCGTCAAGGGCCAAGCCTTAGCATTTCATTCACATGGTTCAAGTTATCTTTGACAGCTTGCACAATAGAAGGACGACCGCCCCGACTGCACGATCCGGCGCACCGTATCGGCGCAGCCCTCGCTGCGGCAGGGCGCACCCTCACGCCCGTAGACATCGAAACTGTGCTGGAAATATCCAAGTTCTCCATCGGCTTGGCGAAAATCCCGCAGGGACGACCCACCTGCGGCAATGGCATCCTGCAGCACCTCGCGGATGATCGGAACCAGCGCTCCTAGCCGCGCTTTGGAGATCCGGTTGACCTTGCGTGCCGGGTGGATGCGGGCCCGGTATAGAGCCTCGCAAACATATATGTTGCCCAGTCCGGCGATGATTTTCTGATCGAGCAGGGCCGATTTGATCGGCGTCCTGCGCCCCTTCAGCATCCCCGACAGGTAGGATTCGCTGAACCCGTTGCCCAGCGGTTCGGGGCCGAGGCTGACCAGCAACGGGTGCCGCTCTGCCTCTGCGGTGTCCATCAGGTCCATCGCCCCGAAGCGGCGTGGATCGTTGAAGGTGACACGCGCACCCTGTCCCATGTCCAACACGACGTGATCGTGTTTCTCGGGCGCCGGGTGGTCATGCACGAATGTGCCCAGCGGATCGCCCGAAACCAGCATCCGCCCCGACATGCCCAGGTGAATCAGCAACGTCTCACCGCTCGACAAGTCCGCCAGGATGTATTTTGACCGGCGTCGCAAGCGTTCGACCCGGGTGCCGGTCAGCCGGTCCGCCATGTTCTCGGGGAAGGGCCAGCGCAGATCGGGGCGGTTGACGCGAGCCTGTGCGATCACCTGCCCCTCCATGACCGGGGCCAGCCCGCGACGGACTGTCTCGACTTCGGGCAATTCGGGCATCGGGTATGGTCCTTCGCGTTGTATCGCCCCGGCGGCGCCCTATAAGAAAGCAATGCAATCGAGGACGGCAAGGGCCATGAGCGAAGAGACCGGAAAAACGACGCATTTCGGATATGCCGAGGTGCCCGAAAGCGAGAAGGCCGGACGGGTCCAGGGGGTCTTCAGCTCTGTTGCCTCCAAGTATGACGTGATGAACGACGCCATGTCCTTTGGCATCCACCGGATCTGGAAAGATGCGATGATGGATTGGCTGGCCCCGCGTCCGGGCCAACGTCTGCTGGACGTGGCCGGCGGGACCGGGGACATCTCCTTTCGGTTCCTGAAACGCGCCGGCAGCGGACATGCCACGGTGCTGGATCTGACCGAACCCATGCTGGTCGAGGGCCGCAAGCGGGCCGAGGCCGAGGCGATGGTCGATTCGCTCGACTGGGTGGTGGGCGACGCGATGGCCCTGCCCTTTTCCGACAACACATTCGACGTCTACACGATCTCTTTCGGCATCCGGAACGTGACCCGCCCGCAAGAGGCCCTGAACGAGGCTTTCCGCGTGCTGAAGCCCGGCGGACGGCTGATGGTGCTTGAGTTTTCCCAGATTCCCAACGACCTGATGCAATGGGCCTATGACCTGTACTCGTTCAACATCATCCCGCGCCTAGGGCAGGTGATCGCGCAGGATCGCGACAGCTATCAGTACCTGGTGGAATCGATCCGCCGCTTTCCCGACCAGGATACCTTTCTCGACATGGTCAAGGCTGCGGGATTCGAGAATGCCAAGTACCGCAACCTGACGATGGGTGTCGCCTGTCTGCACTCCGGCTGGAAAATCTGAGGTGCGCGGCCCCCACAACATCTGGCGCCTGATCCGCACCGGCGCCACCCTGGAACGCACCGGCGCGATGCGGGCCGTTCTTGACGCGCTGGAGGCCCCCGCGCCGCTGCGCGTGGCCGCCCGCGTTCTTGGCCGGCCTTTCCGCTGGCTGGGCGACGAGGGCGATCCGGCGATGCCCCCGGTGGTCCGCGCACTGACCGCGCTGGGCCCCGCCTACATCAAGTTCGGCCAGATCCTGTCGACCCGGCCCGACGTGGTCGGCGACGAGATGGCACAAGAGCTGCGCGTCCTTCAGGACAAGCTGCCCCCCTTCCCCGTCGAGGCCGCCAAGGCGCAGGTCGAAGCAGAGCTGGGTCTGCCGGTCGACGAAATTTTCTCTGCCTTCAGCGAACCCGTCGCCGCGGCCTCGATCGCGCAGGTGCACAAGGCAAC
The DNA here is from genome assembly GCF_012274245.1 of Mameliella sp. LZ-28. Taxonomy (NCBI): domain Bacteria; kingdom Pseudomonadati; phylum Pseudomonadota; class Alphaproteobacteria; order Rhodobacterales; family Roseobacteraceae; genus Antarctobacter; species Mameliella sp. LZ-28. The sequence continues at coordinate 109,206 of NZ_JAANYX010000038.1, forward strand.
ACTGGCGGACACTGGCGAAACCGTGGCCGTCAAGGTGCTGCGGCCGGGGATCGAACGCGCCTTTCGCAAGGACATCGACGCCTTCTACTTTGCCGCCAACATGATCGAGTTGCTCTCGCCCGCCTCGCGGCGCCTGCGGCCGACGGACGTGATCGCCCATTTCGAGGGCGTGGTCATGGGCGAGCTGGACCTGCGCCTGGAATCCGCGGCGGCCAGCGAGTTCGAAGCCAATACAAAGGATGACGAGGGCTTTGCCCTGCCCGAGGTCAAATGGGCCTGGTCCGGACGCCGTGTGATGACGATGGGCTGGGTCGAGGGCGTGGCACTGGGCGACAACGACGCGCTGGACGCCGCCGGACACAACAGGGTGAACCTGTCGGAACGAGTGTTGCAGCTGTTCCTGAACCACGCCTTGCGCGACGGGTTCTTTCACGCCGACATGCACCAGGGGAATCTCAAGGTCGCGGCGAACGGGGACATCATTGCCTATGACTTCGGCATCATGGGGCATATCGATGAATATACACGCCGGGTTTACGCCGAGATCCTCTTCGGCTTTATCCAGCGCGATTACCTGCGCGTTGCCGAGGTCCATTTCGAGGCCGGCTATGTCCCCGCGGATCGCGACGTGGATGAATTCGCCCGCGCCCTGCGCGCGGTCGGAGAGCCGATCTTCGGGATGGACGCGACGCGCATCTCGATGGGCAAGCTGCTGGCCTACCTGTTTGAGGTGACAGAGCGGTTCGGAATGGAAACCCGAACCGAGTTGATCCTCCTGCAGCGGACGATGGTGGTGGTCGAGGGTGTGGCGCGCTCGCTCGACCCGCGCATGAACATCTGGAAGGTCGCGCAGCCGGTTGTCGAGGCCTACATCAAGAAGTCGATCGGCCCGCGGGCCGCGGCCAAGGATCTGTGGAAAACTGCCTTGGTCATGGCCCGCTTCGGCCCAAGGTTGCCTACACTGGTAGAGGCCGCCCTTATCCGGCAATCACAGCCCGAAGCCACCCCGGCGCGAAATCCCTGGCCCTCACGCTTTGGCTGGACCGGGATCGGCGTCCTGATCGGCGCTGCAGCGGTTCTGAGCTGGACGTTGCTCGGCTGACTTTGGCTACCGGTTGGGCGTGGACCGACGCTGCATCGACCAGAAAGACCCGGAAAAGAAAAACGGCGGCCCAAAGGCCGCCGTTTTCCATGAAACTCTGTCCGACGAAATCAGTCGGTGCCCGAAGCCGAAGCAATGGCGATGATAGCTGCAATGCCGCCGATCACGACGAGCGGCATAACATCGTCGCCAGCCGAGGAAACGAACGGGTCTTGGGTGTTTTCCTGAGCGGCCACCGGGGCGGCTGCTGCAGCTGCGATCGCTGCAGAGGCAGCAATGATCGAAAGCTTTTTCATGTTTCTCTCCAAATCTGTACAGGCTTGGACGCGTCGCGCCCGACACGAGTGAACGTACACACAAACCGTTTCGCGTTCAAATGACAAATAACCGACGAACCTGAAATCATTGCTGCACTTGCGTAAATGCGCGTCAAATCAGCAACAACAGCCTGAAGCGGCCTCGTTGCGACTGGTTTGAGCTTAACCTCATCTTTCCATCAACGCCACAATTTTCTGATTTTTTTCAGGTGGTTGGTTTTGTCGTACAGTCAGCATAGTCGGCGACTTCCCGGATCGGCGATGATTCGCCAGATGTTGCCGTAAAGACCGCCCAATTCACATGCAGACGGCCGAGAACGGTCTTGGCCCGTCGCAGTGCAGCAGTCTTCCATGCGGCGCTGAACCGACGCCATGAGGGCGTCGGTCAATTCATCGGCGCGCGCAATCCGTCGATCTGCCCGGGGTCAAGTTCCGTACCATCCGCCATGCGAAGAACAAGCGTTTCACCATCCTGCCTCACCTCAGCCACCCGGCTGTAGGCCTGGGCCACGATGGTATCGAGCTTGGCCTCGTCCTTGTAGCTTTCCACCTCGAACTTGTAGATGCCCGCCGGCAGGGCCGCGCCGGTGTCGTCGGTCCCGGTCCAGTAGACCTCGTCCTGCGACAGGTCGAGGTCGAACCTCTGGATCGCATCGCCATTTCCATCCCTGACCACCAGCGTCGCCGCATCCGCGTCCTCCGCGAACTCGGGTCGGACCGCGATCGGTGTTCCGGTAAACAGGACTGGCGCTCGGACCAGTGCCTCCATCCCGATCCAGCCGCTGAGTTCTTGCAGGGCATTCCCGGTCAGCGAGGCGCTGACCTCCCGCAACAGGTCATTTGTGAGAACCTGTTGTTCTACCGAGGAAAACGTCGCAAGCTGAGTCGCATAATCCGTCGAGTCCACGGGGTTCAGAGGGTCCTGGTTCTGGACCTGGACGGTCAGCATCTTGAGAAAGGTGTCAAAGTCCGAGCTGAGGACGCCCTTGTCATCCATCCCCTTGGCAGAGGACGACGGGGCGCTGCTGTAGAGCGGCGGTGGCGATGTGATTTCTGTCATGGTCTGTCCTAGAATCTGAGGTCAAGTCCGTCCGAAGCAGGCTCGGTTCTGGGTGGCGCATTGGCCGCCGTGTCGTCCCGCGGCATCGTTTCGGCGTGATCATTGTGCGCGGTTGGCTCTTCACCATCCTCTCCACCTTCGCCAAAACTGAACGAGGCACTTTCGTACCCGGCATCGGCCAAGTCGCGCGCAAGCTGGTCGATATGACGCCGCATGAGATCAAGCGTTTCGGGGCGGTCGGCGGTGATATGCACCGTCATGCCATTGTCGGACGGCACCATCTGCATGCGCACCTGTCCAAGTTCCTCGGGTGAAAGCCGGATCTCTACCGAGCCCTCACCCAGGCGTGCCATGCCATCCGACACCTGCCGAAGAATCGACGCAGTATCCGTTCTGTGCATGACCTGCGGCATCGTTGCCGCCTGGACCGGTGCAGACTGGCCCCCGGGTGCCGCGCCCGCGGGCTGGCTGTCGAAGCGCAAGAGATCTTCGGCGAGATCATCGATGAACGGAGACGTCACGCGCGCCGCCGTGCCCGGCACCGGGAGGCCCGCCAGGGCCGGAGTCGCGCCACCGGATGCAACCGGTGCGACATCTGCCCATCCTGAAGACCCTCTGCTAGGCGCCACAGTCGTGTTGTCGACGATGACGCCGTCGAGACGCGGCGCCGGATTCGGATCGCCACGTCGAAGACTATGTTTCAAACTTTCGGCGCGTTCTGCCTCCAAGGGTTGTACGACGGGCTCTGCCCCGATGCCGGGCCGTGCCATTACCCTGGCCGTGGCGCCAAGCTCGACACGCGCCGATGGGTCTGACTCCGTCCTTCGCGGCATGGGAGGTAATTCGCCATCAAGGACTTGTTGTGCAGGCCCGATCGCCGGTTCGAAACCCCGCACGCCAGCCGGAACGGGCCCGCCTTGCGCAGCGGCAGAAACCCCTGTTGGCTTGACGCTCGTGCGGAACACGTCGGGGTTCAAATCAAGGCTGCCAAGACGACCTTTCAGCGTCGCCAGCGGCACCTGCTTTTCTTCGATCCCCTGCGAATTTCCTGTCTGATCGACTAGTCCCAGTTTGGCAGGGGACTCTGTGCCGGGTTTCGCCGCCAACGCGAGATCGTCAGTGAATCGATGCAACGCATCACGCGGATCACGCCTGTTCATGCCGGATGTCACTTGCACGCCTGCTGGCGCGCGCAGTTCAGTGTCGATCCGATGAATCTGGTCAGACGCAGAGCCTTGGGCCAGTTCACTCCGCATAGGAGAAACTGGCTTGTCCCGTGGCTGAACCGCTTCGGCTACTGCGTTCTTGGGAGCCAATGCAGGCGAGCCCAATGAAGCCGGCCCCGTCGGCAGACCTTGTCCGGCGGGCATCACCACCTGTTTCAGACGGGATACCGGCAGCTCGGTCGGTCGGGGCCAGGTGTGCTCTTGGGCCGGCTGCGACAGGCCGAAACGAAAAACCGGTATGTCCGGCAAGCCCGGATCAGTTCCTTCTAAAGGTTTCGCCGGGGTGCCGCTGGTCAGGGGGGCGGGTGATCCGGGGTTGGTACGCAGTCGGTCAACGGCGCCGGCGTGCGTTTCACCATGCGGAATGACTGGTGTGACCGAATGACTTGCGCGGTGATCCCGCCCCCCAGGATCGGCAGTTTTTATCTCTGTATCAATGACTTGAAAGACCTCAGACCGCTCGACAGGTTGCGCCTCAGCGCCAAGCAGGCCACGCATTGGAACAGCGACGGAAGACGTGTTCTCTGCAAACGTAGCCTCAGCCGCAGAAGGATGGTTCTTCGTGCCAATCCCGTTGATCCAGCTATCGGTCTTGCGCCAGTCCCTTGGCGCAAGGGACCCGGGGCCAGTCGCCTGATCGGCTTCGCGGTCGACCATGGGCTGGCCGTCGGGATGGTCGTGTTTCGGTCGCGAGTCCTCTAGGCGTTGCAGCCAACCATCCCATTGTTTCGAGGGTTCGGTCGATTGATGATCGGCGAAGGCGGCTCCCTTGGGATCAGTCACCTCATCCGGCTTTTCTCCCGGATCCGGGTCAAACCGTCGCTCCGCAGGAGCGATCTCCCTCGGTTCGTCCGAACCGCCGTGCAAAAGATCGAGGTCATCGACCAAATCCGTTCCTTCGTCCGGATCACCGATTGGCGCAGCAATTGCATCCGGATCGTTCAAGAGATCTGCAGGAGCAACCTCGTCCGCATCCGGGAGAGACCCAGGATCTGGCTGGTAGCTCTGCGTGTCATCCTCTGACTCGGCGAAAATGCTGGCGAAATCGGCGTCGGGCCGCGCATCCTTGCGGGCCTCCGGAACGGATTTCGTCGGGGCAATGCCCAGCAGGCTAGTCAATTGGCTCAGCATGAGTGCTCCGGGAATTCTTCCACGGGGGCACACTAGGGCGAAGCTCCTTACCACTTCTTTACCGCGATCTGGCCAAATCACGAAGAGCGAGTCGAATTGGAGACAAACCAGATGGAAATTCCCATAACAGCCGCAACCACTGCAACACCGCAGGACCGCGCCCTGCGCGAAGCCGCCAAAGAACTGGAGGTGAACTTCCTGGCCGAAATGCTGAAATCCGCAAAACTGGGCGAGGCGCCGGAGGCGTTCGGCGGGGGCGCAGGTGAAAACCAGTTCGCCTCTTTCATGCGCCTGGAACAGGCCCGGCAAATGACCGAAGGCGGCGGAATCGGACTGGCCGAATCGCTGTTCCATGCCCTGAAGGAGAGAATCGATGACTGACCAGACGCTGACGAACCGCCTGAAATCCCTGCTCGAGGCCGAGCGGAAGGCCTTGCTTGAAGGTGATTTCGATCGCCTGGCCGAGCTAATGGCTGAAAAACAGGGCCTTGCCGAAGACCTGGAGAATGCGCCGCTACGGGCCGAGGAGGTCGCGCCCATCAAGGACGGGCTGCGCCGCAATCAGGAACTGTTCGACCAGGCCCTGGCCGGGCTGCGCAATGTTGCCGCGCGAATTGGCGATCTCAACCGCGTGCGCAAGGCGACCGATACTTATGATGCCAAGGGGCGTCGCCAGACCATTGATGCACCGGCCTCGAAACGCCTGGAAAGACGTGCCTGAGTATTTGTGACAAATCCGCCGAAACGGCAGTGGAGGGATTAGGGCAACGTTAGGACTCGAAAGGCCAAGTTGGCCGCGCACCAAGACGGGTGGCGCAGGCCGACAAAGGGGTCGGACTGCATACGTCAGAAGGCGTCAGAGATGCCGTTCGCGGCAAATGCAAACCGGCGCAAAAGCGCCTTTTGAAAGCAAGGACAACCTATGTCTAGCATCCTGACGAACAATGGCGCGATGGTCGCGCTGCAGACCCTCAAGTCCATCAACTCCAGCATGGCGGACACGCAGTCGCAGATCTCCACCGGCAAGAGCGTTGCCAACGCCAAGGACAACTCCGCAGTCTGGGCCATCTCCAAGGTGATGGAAGCGGACGTCAAGGGCTTCAAGGGCATCTCCGACAGCCTCAACCTCGGCCAGTCCACCGTCGCCGTGGCCCGCCAGGCCGCGGAAACCACGACCGAGCTGCTGACCGAGATCAAAGGCAAGATCGTTGCCGCCCAGGAAGAGAACGTCGACCGCGGCAAGATCCAGACGGACATCGATGCGCTGCGCAACCAGATCAGTGCCGTCGTCGGTGCCGCGCAGTTCAACGGTCTGAACCTGCTGTCGAATACCGATACTGCGGCCGGTTCGGGCAGCATCAACGTGCTGGCTTCGCTGGACCGTTCCGGCACCGGTGTGACCGCATCGGACATCACGGTGGCCAAGCAGGACCTCGGCACATCGGTCTCGTCGATCGACGTGGCATCGGCATCCGCCACCGCCGCGGCCTCGGACGAATTGTCGGGCGCAGCCAACACCGCTGCCGTTGCCCTGACCGGCAACGCGACACAGCCGACCACCGCCGCTGTCGTCGGTCAGGCCGCGGGTGCGGGCACTGCGACCGTGGCCGCCGGCACCGGCTTCTCGATCGAGATCACAGCGGGTGCGGCAGGTCTGGCAACCTTCAACACCACCGCCACGGCCGGCGCACAGGAAATCACTTACGTTGCCCGCGACGGTGACACACAGGCCGATGTGGCCGCCGGTCTTGCCGACGCGTTCAACAAATACGTGGCAGACAACTCGGACATCACCGACGGCCTTGGCATCGGTGCGGCAGTCAACGGCACCAACGCGAACCAGATCGACTTTACCGGTGCTAACAACACCGGCGACAACTTCTCGGTCCAGGTTCGCAGCTACGATGTCGGGGATTCCACCATTGGTGGCCGCCTCGAGAACCTGTCGGACATCGACGTGACCACCCAGGCCGGCGCGGACGCCGCACTGGAATCGATCGAGGGCCTGATCCAGACCGCAATCGACTCGGCCTCGGCCTTTGGTTCGGCCCAGGGCCGCATCGAAACCCAGGCGAATTTCGTCAGCAGCCTGACCGACGCCCTGAAGTCCGGCATCGGCACGCTGGTCGATGCGGATATGGAAGAGACCTCGGCCCGCCTGCAAGCGCTCCAGGTCCAGCAGCAGCTGGGTGTCCAGGCACTGTCGATCGCCAACCAGGCGCCGCAGTCGCTGCTGTCGTTGTTCCGCTAACCCAAGACACTCCGGGGGGCCGGGCAACCGGCCCTTCGGGTCATCCCCCTTGATCCTCATAACCAGAAGGTTCTGAAGTGAACGCCCATTCTCTCGCGCAACGGGCCTATGCCCAAAACGCCCGCTCGACCCAGACCCCCCGCGGCACCGAATACGAGCTGATCGCAAAGGTCACGCATCGCATCAAGGCCGCCGCCGAAGCTGGTCCGCGTGCCTATCCACGGTTGGTCGAGGCACTTTCCGACAACCAACGTCTTTGGACCGCCCTGGCCGTCGATGTCGCCGACAGCGACAATGGCCTGCCGGCCGAGCTGCGGGCGCGGATCTTCTATCTGGCGGAGTTCGTGCAACAGCACACCTCACAGGTGCTGACGAAGAAAGCGCGCGTCAGACCGCTTCTGGAAATCAACGCCGCGATCCTCAAAGGATTGAGCGGCAGGAGCACACGGAAATGAGTGGACTTGTCCTCAAACTCGGCCCGCGAGAGCGCGTGCTGATCAATGGCGCCGTCATCGAGAACGGTGATCGCCGCAGCCGCCTGTCAATCGTGACACCGAACGCCAATGTACTTCGCCTGCGCGACGCGATCCATCCAGAAGAGGCGAAGACGCCCGTTCGCAGGCTTTGCTACCATGCACAGTTGATCCTGACCGGGGATGCCGACGCCGAGGAGGCGCGTCTGAAACTCCTTCCGCGGATCGAGGAGCTGAGCCAGATCCTCACCGATCCGGATAGCCGCCGCCTGCTGGGCCAAGCGACCGAGGCACTGTTGGGTGAACAGTTCTACCAGTGCCTCAAGGCGCTTCGAGCATTGATCCCACGCGAGGACAGGTTGCTGGCCACGAGGTCCCAATGAGCTTTCAACCCATTGTCGTCGGCTCCGGTCTTACCGCCTGGCAGTTCCTGAAGGCCACGCAAGAGACTCAACGTGCGAATTTCGACAAGTCGCCGACGCTTGCACGCGATGCCGAGTATTTCGCGTCCCGTATCGGCGAAATTACGAGCGCGGAGGAATTTGTATCCGATCGCCGGATTATGCGCGTCGCTCTGTCGGCCTTCGGACTTGAAGACAAGATCGACAGCAAGTTCCTGATCCAGAAGGTTCTGGAAGAGGGAACGGAGAATGACGATGCTCTCGCCAACCGCCTGTCGGATGGTCGTTTCGTCGCCCTGGCCAATGCGTTCAGCTTCGAAAAGGTTCTCGAACCCAAGACCCGGGAACCGGGTTTTGCCGACCCGATCGCGGATCGCTACCGCGAAACCGTGCTGGCCAACATGGAGGCCGGGTTGGCCGAAACCGGCGACACGGACACGCCCTACGGCGAATCGGTGCGGCAGCAGGTCCTTCTGAACATCGAAACCGAAACCCAGTTCTTTCGCGACAACATCGGCGCTGTCACCTCGGCTGAGGGGATGATCAAGAACCCGCGCCTGTTTACCTATGCCCTGGTCGCTTTCGATCTCGGCGAAAAGGCCGGCAGCCCAAAGCTGATGCAAAGGGTGCTGGAACAGGGCGCCGACGATGCGCGTGACCTGGCCAATGTCCTGGGCGACAGCCGCTATGTCGAACTGGCCAAAGCCTTTGAATTTGACCGTGACCCGGTCTCCGCAACCCAAAGAGATGGGTTCGCGGATGAAATCGTGTCCGACTTTTATCTCCACGAATTCGAAGTCGCGGTTGGCGACGTGGATGAAAGCCTGCGCACAGCGCTGAATTTCGAACGTGCCATCCCTGAATTGGCAGGGCGCGAATCCTCGGACAACACCAAGTGGTTCTCGGTCCTTGGAACAACTTCGCTACGCAACGTCTTCCAGGCGGCGCTGGGCCTGCCCTCGGGTTTCAGCCAGATCGACGTCGACAAGCAGGTCGAGGTGCTGAAGGACAAGGTCAGCAGCCGTTATGGCGTCAAATCCTTCTCGGAACTGGCTGAACCGGACATCATGAACCGGGTCATCAACACCTACCTGCTGCAGAACCAGATAAACCAGACAGCAAATGCCGGATCGAACCAGATTGCACTGACGTTGCTTTCGTCCATTCCGCGCCAATCCCTCTTCGGTTGAAAAGCGCGGCCATGAACGCCGCGCCAATGTCTCACATCTTGCGCGCCATGGGCATCTGTCCGCCACGCCCCGGCGCCGGGCGACCCTGCGGTACGCCAGCCTGAGCGCGACGCAGAATCAGTTCCAATTTTTGAAACGCACCTTCCGGCCCGTCCGGCGATTTCTCGGCCAGGAAACCGTCCAGGTCCGCCCAGACCTTCATCGCCTGGTCCAGCAGCGGATCCTCACCTTCCCGGTACAAACCTGCCCGCACCATCGTTTCTGATTTCGCGTAGGCGCCCAACAGGCCCCGAACTCTTTGGATAAGTGCGTTTTCATGGTCGTTTGCCGCCTCGGGCAGGCTGCGCGAAACGGACCGCAAAAGATCGATCGCCGGAAAGCGGCCCCGTTCGGCGATTTGCCGGTCCAGGACAACGTGTCCATCCAGCACCCCGCGCAGGATATCCGCCACCGGTTCATCCATGTCCGACCCCGCCACGAGGACGCTGAACACCGCCGTGATGTCGCCCGTGCCCTGCAACCCGGGCCCGGCCCGTTCCGCCAGGCGCATGATCTGATGGGCCACCGAGGGCGGATGCCCGCGCAGGGCCGGAAGCTCGCCAGAGGCAATCGCCACTTCGCGGTGCGCCTCTGCAAAACGTGTGATCGAATCGGCAAGGTAGAGCACGTGTTTGCCCTGGTCGCGAAAATGCTCGGCGATGGTCATGGCCGCCAGAGGACAGCGCCGCCGCTCCAGCGGCGAACGATCGGAGGTCGCGGCAACCACGACGCTGCGCGCCATGCCCTCCGGCCCCAGTACGGAGGTCACGAAATCCAGGACCTCGCGCCCGCGTTCACCGACAAGGGCTAGAACGACGACATCCGCCTCCATCCCCTGTGCCAGCTGCGCCAGCAGACTGGATTTGCCCACCCCGGAGCCGGCGAAGAGACCAACGCGCTGGCCGGTCACGATGGGCAGAAGGGTATCGAAAACGGACAGGCCGGTCCGCAACCTCTCACCCAGGCGCCGCCGCGCCGCCGCCGGTGGTGGGCTGGCGCGAAATGGGCGACGCTGGGCCCCCGGACCTATCGGCGCACCATCAAGCGGGCGGCCATAGGCGTCGATCACCCGGCCGATCCAGCTATCGCAGGGCGCGAGTGTCGGCGGACCAAGTACGGCAACCCGGTCGCCGCGCGACACGCCCTCGGCCGCCTCGTCCGGCAACATCGCCACGAGATCATCGCGAATGCGCAGGACCTCTCCGCCCAGCACGTTCCCGGGGTGCATCAGCCGCAGCCGGTCGCCGATACAGGCATCCTCGGCCAGGCCGCGCACCCAGATGATCGTACCATCCACCGATTGCACACGGCCGACCGCGCGCACCGGCTGCATCTGCGCGATCCTGGCCCTGAGGCCGCTGATGTCTTCGTCCATCGTACGCTCCGTTCATTCCTCGCAAACCATATCTAAAGGAATCAGCGTTAAGCCTTGATTGAAGCAATCGAGGGAGAAGCCCCGATGTTCCAGAATTTGGACGTCTTCAGAACGGCAATGGCAATGGCGCGTCACGCCGGCACGCAACAGGCCTACAGTGCCCAGAATATCGCGAATGCGGATACACCCGGTTACCGGGCCCGCGCGCTGCCCGAGTTCCAGGACACCCTGCGTGACTCGATGATGGGCCAGCGCGCCACGCGGGAAAAGCACCTCAACGGCAGCAACGGCCGCGATGTCGATATTCGCGAACGGCGCGACATGCTGGATCCGAACGGCAACTCCGTTTCCCTGGAAGAGGAAATGGTGAACGCCGCCGGCGCGAAACGGCAGCACGACCGCGCCCTGGCCATCTACCGCAGCAACCTCAGCATCCTCCGCGCCAGCCTGGGCCGCGGATAACCGGAGAGAGAGATGAGCGATTTTTCAAACGCCCTGAAGGTCACCACCACCGGCCTTCAGGCCCAGGCCGCACGCCTGCGGATCCTGTCCGAGAACATTGCCAACGTCGACACGCCCGGATACCGGCGCAAGACCGTGTCATTCGAGATGGAGCCGACCCGTTCAGATGTCACCGGCGTCAAACCCGGCGATGTGCGGCTGGACCGCAGTGAACTGGAGGTGATCCACGATCCCTCGCACCCGCTGGCCGATGCGACGGGCAACTACCTCGGCTCCAACGTCGACCTGATCATCGAGATCGCCGACGCGCGTGAGGCGCAGCGCTCTTACGAAGCCAACCTCAAGATGTTCGACCAGACGCGCCAGATGTCGACTAGCCTGATGGATCTTCTGCGTCGCTAATCCCCTGAATTAAAACCTGAAAGGAATCCAGAATGGACGTCCGTTCGCTTTATGCCGCACAGAAATACGCGGCCTCCCGTCCCGCCATGCAACCCGAACCGGAGACCGCGCAAGCGCCCGTGGAAAAGGAGTTCGCCCGGGTCACGGAGGAATTCACCCAACAGCTCAAGGCCGCCGAGGATACCGCCAAGGCCGCGATGACCAGCGATGCGGACCCGCATGCCCTGGTCGAGGCGCTGGCCCAGTCGGAACTGGCGGTCGAAACCGTCGTCGCGGTGCGCAACAAGGTGGTCGAGGCCTACCAGGAAATCCTGCGGATGCCGGTCTGACGCCATGCTGACAGAGGTCATCTTCTTCGACACCCTGCGCATGGGCCTGTGGATCGCCACGATCACCGCGGTCCCGATCCTGACGGCGGCCCTGGTTGCCGGGGTCGGCGTGGGCCTCTTCCAGGCGCTCACCTCGATTCAGGAAATGACGCTGACCTTCGTGCCGAAACTCCTGGCCATCGTCGCCGTCTTCTGGATGTCGATGAGCTTCATGACCCGAACGCTCGTGGAATTCTTCCAGGGGCAGATCATTCCCCTCATCACCGGAGGCTGACATGGAAACCGCCGGCTACGCCGCCCTGTCGCGCCAGACAAGCCTGATGCGCGAAATGCAGGTCATCGCCAACAATATCGCCAACGCCAACACCACCGGATACCGGCAGGAAGGCGTGATCTTTTCCGAATACGTGGCCGAAGGCGACGGCATGGAAGCCGTCGCGATGGGCGCCGGCCGGATCGGCACTACGTCACTCAAACAGGGCACGCTGGAACAGACCGGCGGCATGTACGACATGGCCATCGAGGGGGACGGGTTCTTCCTGGTGGACTCGCCCGATGGTCCCCGGCTGACGCGTGCCGGGGCCTTTTCGCCCAGCGCCGAAGGTACGCTGGTAACGCCGGATGGCTATCCCGTGCTCGACGCGGGCGGGGCGCCGATCTTTGTTCCACCGCAGGCCATCGACCTGTCTATTGCCCGTGACGGGACAATCAGCACCGAAGGCCGCCCGATCGGGCAGGTCGGTGTCGTGCAACCGTTGGACCCCAAGTCGATGATCCGCGAGGGCGGGCAGATGTTCCGCAGCGATGACGGTTTCGAACCGGTCGAGGCGCCCCGCGTCATGCAGGGATTCGTCGAGGCATCGAACGTGGATCCGATCCTGCAGGTGGCCCGCATGGTCGAGGTGCAGCGCGCCTACGAACTGGGCCAGAGCTTTATGGAACGCGAAGATGAGCGCATCCGCAGCGTCCTGAAAAACGTCATCAAATAGGAGCCGTCACATGCGCGCCCTCAAGATCGCCGCCACAGGCATGACCGCCCAGCAGATGCGGGTCGAGGTCATCTCGAACAACCTCTCGAACATGAGCACCACGGGCTACAACGCCCGCCGGGCCGAGTTCGCGGACCTGCACTATCAACAGCTTGCCCGCGCGGGATCTGTCAGTGCCTCGGACGGCACCGTGCTGCCCACCGGCATCCAGCTGGGCCTTGGCGTCCGGCCCGCCGCCGTCTCGATGCAGCTTCAACAGGGGGCGCTGTCGGCCACCGGTGGCGATCTTGACCTGGCCATCGAGGGGAACGGCTACCTCGAGGTGGTCCTGCCCTCCGGCCAGCTGGGCTATACCCGGGACGGCGGACTGAAACGCAGCGGCGAGGGATTGATCGTCACCTCCGAAGGCTATCCCGTCTCGCCCGAGATCGTGATCCCGTCGGATGCACGCAGTATCTCGATCAACGCCGACGGCGAGGTCTATGCCTATTTCCCCGACCAGCCCGAGGGCCAGTTGCTGGGCCAGTTCACGATGGCCGGCTTTTCCAACCCCAAGGGACTGGAGGCGATCGGTTCGAACCTCTTTGTCGAGACAGAGGCCTCGGGACCCGCGATCCAGTCGACGCCGGGCCAGGACGGCCTTGGTACGGTGAGGCAAGGATACCTTGAGGACAGTTCCGTCGATGCCGTGAAGGAGATTACCGACCTGATCGAGGCCCAGCGCGGCTACGAGCTCAACTCCAAGGTGATCTCGGCCGCCGACCAGATGATGGGCGCCACGGCGCAGGTGCGCTGATGCGCTGGCTGGTCCTCCTTGCGCTTCTACCCGGAGCGGCGGCCGCAGACACGGTGGTCGCCACCCAGACGATCCGCCCGCAACAGATCATAACCGCCGACGCGGTGCGGCTGGACCCGGCAGAGGTCCAGGGCGCCTATGCGACGCTCGACGCGGTTGTCGGGCAAGAGGCCCGGACCGCCATCTATCCCGGTCGCGCCGTCATGCGCGGCGCGGTCGGACAGCCGGCCCTTGTCGACCGCAACCAGGCGGTTGAACTGGTCTATGCCCAGGGCGGGTTGCGGATCAGGGCCGAGGGCCGCGCTCTCGGCCGCGGCGCGTCAGGCGAGCGGATTCGCGTGATGAACGTGGATTCCCGCACCACGCTTTTCGGCACCATCGCGCCCGATGGTTCCATCCTGGTGAACAAATGAGGACAGACATGCTGCGATACATCGGCCTGATCGGGCTGGCCCTGACCCTTGGCGCCTGCGCGCGGGTGAACCACATCGGCAAGACCCCCGATTTCACCCCGGACAAGAGCAGCCCGGAACGGGTGGCAATGATTGCCTCCGGCCTGCCGCAGGACGGCGCGCCCCGCCTTGGCGCCGACCGTGCCTCTCTGTGGAGCGGGGGTCAGACCTCTTTGCTGGGCGACCGGCGCGCGATGAAACGCGGCGATATCATGACCGTGGTGATCGAGATCGACGAAAAGGCAGAGATTAAGAACAAGACCTCGCGGTCGCGCTCGGGCTCGGAAAGCCTTGGCATTCCGCATCTCTTCGGGGTGCCGCAACGGATCAACCAGGGCATCACCGACGGGGCCAGCCTGGACGACGCGGTGTCGATCAAGTCCTCCAGCGATGCCAGCGGCGATGGATCGGTGCGCCGCAGCGAGAGCCTGACCCTGCGCGTAGCCGCCACCGTGATCGACGTCCTGCCGAACGGCGTGCTGGCCATCGAAGGCAGCCAGGAGGTGCGGGTGAATTTCGAACTGCGCGAGCTGCTGGTGACGGGCTACGTCCGCCCCGAGGACATCTCGCGCCAGAATGAAATCACCTATGACAAGATCGCCTCGGCCCGGATTTCCTATGGTGGGCGTGGTCAGATCACAGACGTGCAACAACCCAGGATCGGCCAGCAGGTGCTGGATGCGATCCTACCCTTCTGAGGCCGGTTCATGCTCAAGAAACTCTTTCCCCTGATCCTGGCGCTGGTGGGAACCGGCGCCGGCGTGGGCGCCGGGCTGGTCCTTGCGCCCTCGGACGAGGATCCCAAACACGTCGCCGCGGATGCCCATGACGACGAACATGCCGACAAGGACCATGCAGAGCCCCCGGCGGCGGACGGTCACAAGGACGATGGCCACAGCGGTAGCGGCAACGAATACGTCAAGATGAACAACCAGTTCGTCATCCCGATCATGAGCACCGAGCGCGTCGAGGCGCTGGTCGTCGCCTCGTTGAGCATCGAGGTCTCGAGCGGCGGATCGCAGGCGGTCTACGAAAGGGAACCCAAGCTGCGCGACGTCTTTCTGCAAGTGATGTTCGACCATGCCAATATCGGCGGGTTCGAGGGTGCCTTCACCGCCGGGGAGCGCATGGATATCCTCCGGTCCGCCCTTCTGGACGCGGCGCGTTCGGTGCTGGGGACCGACGTAAAAGACGTGCTGATCACCGAGATCGCCCGCCAGGACGCCGCCTGACACCAGGCACAGTTACCCTGCTCGTCGAAGACCCGCCCGGAACCGGGCGGGTCTTGTCGTGCCTCCGGTCAGTCCAGACCGCGCGCCTTTGCCTCGCGCAGCACACCCAGGGCGTCGATAGCCTCGGCCTCGGCCTTGAGCCTGCGTCTTTTTCGGGCTTCCTTTTCGTCGCGGGCAAGCGCCTCTGCCGCCTGCGCACGGGAAAAGGCCGTGCGCGCGCGGGCAAGGCTCTCGCCCTCGCGGGCGCGGGCAATCGCGCTCTGGCGCAGGGCCTCGGCCCGCTTGCCCACCAGCCACCCCTGCCAGAGCGTATCCGCCCCCAGCAACTGGCGCGCGCCCACGGCCCCCTGGTCGGTCTGGGCGGCACGGCGCATGGCGTCGATCTGGGCCAGTTCCCCAGCAACCCGGGCGCTTTCGGAAATGTTCCGACGATGCGCCTCTAGCTCGCGTTCCAGCAAGAGATCCGTTGCAGCGATCAGGTCGTCGAATTTGCTGGTCACCAGCCTTTCTCCTTTGCTTTGCGCCGCATGCTGTCCGCAAATCGAATGGCCGCAGCGACAGGGCGATAGTGATCCGGCGCGATTTCCTCGCCGATCTTGGTCGTGGCAAATAGCGCGCGGGCGGTGGGCGGATCCGAATGGATCGGGACACCCGCCTCTTGCGCGGTTTCGCGAATGCGCGCCGCCACTTCGTCGGTGCCCTTGGCAACGCAGACCGGGGCAGAGCCGGGCAGACGGCTCCAGCTGAGGGCGACGGCATAATGGGTCGGGTTGACGATCACCACATCCGCCGTCGGCACATCGCCCATCATCTGGCTCAGCGCCATTTCCTGCGCCCGCATCCGGCGGTGTTGCTTGAGATGCGGATCACCCTCGGATTCCTTCATCTCATCGCGAAGCTCTTTCTGGGTCATGCGGTTCTTGCGGATGTGCTCTGCGCGCTGCCAGAACAGGTCGATCCCGCCGATCACGGCGGCGATCAGCACGACAATCAGCAGAAAATGCTTCATCAGGTCGGTCATGCGCAGTACCGCCTCACCGGGGGTGGCCATCGCCGTGCCGACGATCAGGTCCAGCTGTCCGCCAAGAAAGACCGCAAGCAGGACGGAATAGACGCTCAACTTGACGAAACTCTTGAAGAACTCGAACAGCCCCCGGCGCCCGAACTTGTTCTTGGCATTCTCGATCGGATTGATGCGAGAGATCTTGGGGGCCAGTTTCGAGCCGGTAAAGACGATGCCCCGCGTGGCAAAGAGTGCCAGCAAGACCAACACCCCCGGCGCAAAGAGAAAGGGCAACGCCGGGCCAAGGCTCTCCGAGATCAGGGAGCCGGCGATCGACGGTGCACCATCGCGGAAGAACAGGGATTCAAGGCGGTCGGGCTGTTCGATGAGCGGCAGGAGCGCCTCGGCGAAACTGGCTAGGCTGTACCCACCCGCCGCGGTCATGCAGACCAGCATCCCCAGGTAGGCCATCGCGGTGAGCAGGTCCGGGGCGCGGGCGATTTCACCTTTCTTGCGCGCCTCGTCGAGCTTGCGCTGGGATGGTTCGTGGCTCTTTTCAGAGGATTCGTCCTGCTCTGCCATCGCGCGCCTACCGGAAAGGTGCGGCCAGGAAGGCCTCGAAGGCCTGCAACCAGACCGAAAGCAGCAGTGGCGCCGAAACCAGCAGCAAGGCGATGGCGCCAAATGTGATGACCGGGGCGCCGACAAACGCCACCATGAGCTGTGGCATGGCCTTGTTGATGACGCCCAGCGTCAGGTTGTAGATCACCGACATCAGGACAAAGGGCGCCGCCAGGCTGAAGGCCAGCGCGAAGCTCTGCCCGACGCGGTGGCGGCCGGCCTCGGCGACATCGGCCGGGTTGGGAAACTGCATCACCGGCAATAGGTCGTAGGACAGCACCAGGAAAGCGGCGGCCTTGACGTGAAACCCGGTCGCCATCATCAGCGCCAGGGCTGCGGTGGTCAGGATATGACCTATCGCCGGAAGCGGATCGAGGCCGGACTGCCCCATGAGTTGCGACAGTGACGTCGATTGCGCGGCGATGGCCCCGGCAGTCTGGATCGCAAGGATGAACAGGCGCAGCATGATGCCCAGAAACAGACCCGACAGGGTTTCTGTGGCCAGGGCACGCAGGAAACTGCCCAGCCCTGGGGGCGGCAGATCCAGCCCGGGGCCCACGGCAGGCACGACGACGGCCGTCAGCATCAGCGCCAGGATCAGCCGGACCCGGACAGAAATCACCTGTTCACCCAGTCCGGGAAGGGCCGCCAGGGCCGCGCCGACCCGCAGGAAAACCACGAGCGCAGTCCAGAGCGTGCCACCCAGGAGATCCAGCAGGGGCTGAACCGCGATCATGCGGCCACCACGCCAACCAGCGCCGGGCGCGCCTCCAGCCCGATTTCCTCGTAGGACATGACCGGATTGCTCAACCCTTTGGCCACCATGACCGTGCGCAAGAAGCGGCGACGGCGGGCCGAAGTCACGACCGCGGGCGACACCCCACGCTGCCCGGCCTCGCCGATGGTGTCGGCCAGGCCGCTGGTCAGCGCCTCGAACTTTTCCGGCGGCAGGGCAACATCCAGCGCGCCCTGGCTGTTTTCCACCTGGTAAGAAATGAACGTCTCTTCCCATTCGGGTGCCAGTTGCACCAGCGGGATGGTGCCGTCGTCGCGCCGCATCCCGGCCACCAGCTGGAACCCCAGCCGCTGGCGCACGTGTTCGCAGACCACCTCGGGCTGGGTCTGCTGGCCGCGCATCTCGGCGATGGTTTCCAGGATCAGCGGCAGGTTGCGGATCGACACCTGTTCATCCAGCAAAAGCCGCAACACCTGCAACAGCGTGTCGATCTGCACCTTGTCGGGGATGAGCTCGTCCAGCAATTTCTTGTTCGCTTCTGCCCGGCTCTGATTGCTGAGCGATACCATCTCGTCCAGCAGGCGACGCAGGGCCTTGAGCGTCAGCAGCCGTCCGAAGTTGCGCCTGATGACCTCCAGCAGATGTGTTGCCAGCACTTCCGTCGGGGCGACAATCGTGGCCCCGGTGATGGCCGCTTTGTCCTGATCCTCGGGACGAATCCAGCGCGCCGGCGCCCCGTAGACCGGTTCGGTCACATCCTTGCCGTTTGGCAGCGCGCCGTTGTTCTCGGGCACAAGGGCCAGCACGAAATCCGGGTTTAGTTCGCCGCGCGTCATCTCCACCCCGTGGATGCGGACGACATAGGTTCCGGTTGGCAGGGACGCCGCATCGGTCAGCCGGATCTCGGGCAGGATCAGCCCGAAATGCGCGGCGATGTGCCGGCGCATGTTGGCAATGCGGACGTCCAGGCCGGTTCCTGGGTCCAGCACCATGTTGACCAGGTCCGGTGCAAATTCGACATGGATGTCGTCGAGGTCGAGGACATCTCCCATGTGCTGAACCGGCATGGCCCTGTCTTCCTCATCCTCGTCATCCGTTTTTTCCGGTTCTGACGGGCGTTTGGCCAGCCACCATGCCGTCGCCCCGAGAACAGCCGCGCCGAGTATGAAGGGAACGAACGGCAGGCCGGGCACCAGCGCGAACAGGACCATGAGCACCGCAACCGCCAAAAGGGCGGACGGATGGCGCCCCAGCTGGGCCGCCAGCGCCACGTCGGTCGCGCCAGTCGCACCGCCACGGGCAAGCAGCAGGCCTGCGGCAATCGAGATGATGACCGCCGGGATCTGCGACACCAGACCGTCGCCAACTGTCAGGATGGCATAAGTCTCCAGCGCGTTGGCCAACTGCATGTCATGCACGACGACGCCCATGATGATCCCCATCACGAGATTCAGGAGCGTAATCAGCAAACCCGCCACCGCGTCGCCCTTGACGAATTTCGACGCACCGTCGAGCGACCCGAAAAAGGTGGTTTCCTGCTGTTCGACTTCGCGGCGGCGCTTGGCCTCGGCATGGTCGATCGCACCTGCGGACATGTCAGCGTCGATGGCAAGCTGCTTGCCCGGCATGCCGTCCAGTGCAAACCGGGCGGACACTTCGGCCATCCGGGCCGACCCCTTGGTGATGACCGCGAAATTGACGATCATCAGAACGCCGAAGACGACAAGGCCCAGGAAGACACTGCCACCCATGACGAAGTTGGCGAATCCCTCGATCACCTCACCCGCCGCGTTGGTTCCGGTATGCCCCTGGCCGATGATCAGCTTGGTCGAGCTGACGTTGAGAGAGAGCCGCAGCATCAGCGAGGTCAGCAGGATCGTTGGAAAGGCGGAGAAATCCAGCGGCCGCTCGATGAAGAGCGTGACCGTGAAGATCAGGATCGCCAGCCCGAACGAGGCCGCCAGGCCCACGTCCAGAACCCAGGATGGCATCGGCAGGATCATCATGACGATCACCGCCATGAGCGCCACGGCCATGAGGATCGTCGGTTTGAACAGGGTCGAGAGCGACATGATCAATGACCCCCCTGTTGCGACGAGGCACAAACGCAAGGCACCGGCCTTGCGCCGGTGCCGCGTTCAACGTCCGTGTCGGTTCGGTATTCTGCCAGCTTCCAAGAACGCGCCATCTTCCGGCCTCTCCAATCCGTCTGCCCTGCTAACTGGCTAAGGCAGAAGAATTTAGAAACCGTAACGAATTTTACGGGTTGGACGGGACGGCGGTTGCATCGAGAAGGGCGCGCAGGGTCTCACGCGAACGGGTACTGGCATCAAAGACAGCATCGACACCGGCAAGACTGACCTGGGCCGGATCGAAGACCGGTGGCTCCTGCTGCATCAGATCGGCTGCCGGTGCCAGAACGGTGTCGCTTTCGGCGACGTCCTGCCAATCGCCGGAGAGCCAGGCCGAGGTCACCGCCTCGCTGGTCCTGCCCGCATCCGAGAAGATGGATTTTGCAAAGACATGGTCCCCCATCTGGCTGCGTGCCTCGGCCCGCAAGCGCCCCACCTCGTCGCCGCGCTGGCCGATCAGGATGATTTCGGCCTCCTCGGGCCGGCCCAGCGCCAATAGGGCACGGGCTCGGGCGATTCGCGCCTCCGGTGCGCTTGTCGGCTCTGACAGGCTATCGAGTTGCTGCAGGGCAGACTCGGCCAGACCCAGGTCGAGAAATCTCTCGGCAATCGCAATCCCCAGGGCGTCCTGCCCGGGGTCATCCCCGTCGGCGAGTGCACGCGTCGCGAATTTCAGGAAGGTGACATCCTCACCCTTGTCGACAAGGAACCGCATCGCCGTCTGCCGCATCGTATCGGCAATCTCTTCTGGCATGCCGTGCGGCGAGTCCAATTCATCGAACGCGGTATCGAAATGCCCGTTGATCAGTAGCGAACGCACATGGGCCTGCCAGAGTTTCGGCCCATCCTCACTGTTTCGCAGTTCGGTGGCGAAAGCATCCGAAAGTTCGACGATCCGTGTCGGAACCGGAGCATCCGTTGCCTCCGCAAGGTCAATCGCCGCGGCCACGGCCTTTGCAGCCTCCGGTCCGCCGGCAATGGAAAGATCCTGCAACCTTTTGCCCGCTTCCGCAGGATCGCCATCGCGCAGCGCAAGCTGCGCCTTGCCCAGCGCGATGCTGTCCGTCTCATGTCCCTCCATGCGTTGCATCCGACGCAGGACATCGCGTGCGGTATCGGGATAACCCGCGGTGGCAAGATGTTCGACGAGGATCGGTCCCAGGTGGGTCCTGAGGTGTTTCGGCAATGCCTCGAAGCTGCGGAGAATCGCCGAATCCGCGATTTGGGGAGAACCACTTGGCGGAGCAAGCGCGAGAACGGACCAGAGCGCTGCTGGTCCCTCGCAGTGCGCCTGCTGGGAGAAAAGTGACAGGGGATCTCCGTCGCCATCCACAAGATGGGACAGAGCCATCACGACAGGCGCGTCCACCTCTGGCTGCAGCGACAGGACGCTGCGCGCCTCGGCGCCGAACCCGTAGTAGATCAATGCCTTGGCATAGCTCACCAGGGCCTCTTCCCCGATGCGGTCAAACTCGCCGAAGACTGCGCTGCGGCGTTTGGCCAGTGCGTGGTTGGGATCGTCACCGGGCTTTCCCCAGGCCGCGATGGCAAGGCTGCCGGCCGCCACACAGGTGTCGCCACCGATGGAGATACGGCCATTCTGAAGGTCCATGTGATCCAGTCCCGACATGCCGGCAGCCAACCGGCGCGCTGGTTGGTCGGGATCAATCTCGGGCGATAGGCTGGGGGACTTGGGCGCCGGTTCGGCAGGTGTCGGAGCAGGCGCCGGGGATGGTGTCAGCGCCGGGTCCAGCAGACCCTGGGTGGCCGCAATCGCCAGATCAGCCGCGATCTGGTTGCCCAAGTCACGCGCAACTGATGGATCGCGCGCTGCATGATCAAGTCCGGCAGTTGTTGGGTCCACGTCGAGGCGCTGGGCAAGGTAGGGAAGACCAGGGTCGTGCACCGGCTCCGGACCGATCCGGGGAACATCGGCAACGCGGACGCGGGAAAGATCCAGCACGACCGGCGACGGTCCAACGCCCCGAGGCTCCGCAGGTTTCGGCCCAGTTCGGACCGCCTGTGCAAGCGGCACCTCGGAAGCGGAGATATCGACGACCAACATGGTATTCCGCAGCACAAAGGCCTCGGCCGCGCACTGACAGGCAAGCGCAATGTCCAGCCGTCGCCCCCCCTCTGCCACAACGAGGTCACGGATACGACCGGTCCCGATCCGGTCAAAGACCGACGAAGTGTCGAATTCATAGGGTCCACCTTCGATTTCCAGCCCCAGTTGGTTGCGTTCTGCATCCGGGGACAGCGCCCATGTCGTGCCTTCAGGCACCGTCAGCACCAACCGTGTGAATTCTCCGTGTTCGCCGCTGCGCACTGTCACGGTCTGTGCTGACAGAAGCAGGGGCCAAACCGAAAGAAGGATCAGTAGCGCGATACGGATCATGCCGCCTCCTGTTTGACGGATTTCAGCGCATCCTCGAGATCCTCGAAGCTGGGCCGGTAGTGATCCGGCGTGTTCTGGCGTCCGACCTCGATGCAGATGTTGGTTGCGTGGTTATGCAGGTTCGCGACCAGCACTTCGCGGATCAGGTGATAGAAATGCAGGTCCTCTTCGGCAACGGTCTTGACCTTGGCCGCGAACGGACCGACCAGGCCATAGGCCAGGAACACGCCCAGGAAGGTGCCGACCAGGGCGCCGCCAATGAGCTTGCCCAGCACTTCGGGCGGCTGATCGATCGAGGCCATCGTCTTGATCACCCCCAGAACCGCGGCGACGATGCCCAGCGCAGGCAGCGCGTCAGCCATGCTCTGCAGGGCGTGGCTGGGCATCAGGGCGTGGTGCTGCATCGCGTCCAGACGCTTGTCCAGCACCTCTTCGACCTGGTGGGGATCGTCGTAGTTCATCGAGACCGACCGCATCGTGTCGCAGATCAGTTCGATCGCGTGACTGTCGGCCAGGATCTTGGGATACTTGGCAAAGATATTCGACTCCGAGGGCGATTCCACGTGTTCCTCGATGGCAACCGGGTTCTGCCGCGCAAGCCGGATCAGCTCGAACAGCAGGCACAGAAGATCGCGGTAGTCGTCGGGCTTCCACTTGGCACCCTTGAAGACCTTGGCGACATCCTTGATCGTGTGCTTGACTGTCGCCCCGTCATTGCTGATCAGGAAGGCACCGGTTGCCGCGCCTCCGATCATCATGAATTCGAACGGCAGCGCCTTGAGGATGATCGCCAGCTTGCCGCCAGCCGCGAGATAGCCGCCGAAGACCATCGCAAAGATCACAACGATACCAATGATTCCGAGCATCTGCGCTCTCCCGCTCCTGTGCCGCCGCCAACCTGACAGCCAGCCGTTAAGAAAGCCTCAGCGGCCCTTCACATCACCACGAAATCCGCATGCAAGGCACCGGCGGCCTTGATGCTTTTCAGGATGTCGATCATGTCCCGCGGGCTGACACCCAAGGCGTTGAGGCCGGCGATGACCTCGGACAGGTTGGTCCCGGTCGGCACTTCGGCGAGGCCGATGCCCGGGTCTTCCTCGATCAGGGCGCCGGTGCGCGGCACCACGACGGTGTCACCGTCGCTGAAGGGATTGGGCTGGATCGCAAGCGGCGCTTCCTCGATCCGGAGGGTCAGGTTGCCCTGGGACACCGCCACTCGGGAAATCCGCACATCCGCACCCATCACGATGGTGCCCGAGCGTTGATCGACAACGACACGCGCACGACGCTGTGGCTCGACCGCGAGGTTCTCGATGGCGACAACGGCCCGCGCCGGGGACCGGGCGCCACTGCGCTGCAGGTCGACCTGGACCGTCCCGGCGTCCAGCATGGTGGCCGCCCGGCGACCGACGGCCCGGTTGATCACGTCCTCAATCCGCGCGGCGGTGGTGAAATCCGGCTCGCGCAGGGCAAGGCGAAGTGTCGACAATTGCGTGAAATCAAAGGGCACTTCGCGCTCGACACGCGCGCCGGAGGGAATGACACCAGCCGTCGGCACGCCCTGCACAACGCGGGCCGCCTCGCCCTCGGCCTCGACACCGCCGGCGATGATCGTGCCCTGGGCCACGGCATAGATCTGACCGTCCGCCGCGTTCAGCGGGGTCATGATCAGCGTCCCGCCCAACAGGCTTTTGGCATCGCCAATCGCGGAAACCGTGATGTCGATCTGGCTGCCGATCCGCGCGAAAGGCGGCAGCTTGCCCGTCACCAGAACCGCCGCAACGTTGCGCGGACGGAACTGCTCGCCGGTCACGTTCACGCCCAGCCGTTCCAGGATGTTGGACATGATCTCTTCGGTAAAGGGCGAGTTGCGCAGCCCGTCGCCCGTGCCGTTCAGACCCACGACCAAGCCATACCCGACCAGATCGTTCGAACGCACGCCGTCGACCTCGACCAGGTCCTTTATCCGGACCGATTGGGAGGCCGCCGGAAGGGCAAGTGAAACCACTATGACAAAGGCGGTGAAGAAACGTGTCAACATCAGAGGAACTCCGCAAGCGACAGTCGCTGTGACCGCGCGGTGATCGTGTAAAGGCTTTCAAGTTGGGTCCGAATGTTCTCGTAGCGCGACGCGGTGTAGTACTGGTCAGTCCCGACCAGATCGAGGCGCGCGATATTGGTGGCCGTATGCTCTGCCGAGTTGCGCGCCGTGGTCTCTTCGACGCGCGCCTCGAGCGCGCCGAGCCCGGCACGCAGTTCGACCACGTCCTGTTGCGCGGCCAGCAGGTCCTGTCCGGCGGTTGTCAGCATTTCGATCTGCACGTCCTGGGACAGGCCCAGCGTGTCATCGGTGGCCAAGGCCGCCATGATCATCGGTTTCAGGACTTCGCGGAACACGGGATCGGTGGCCCGGATATCGAGGTTCGCACTTTCCGTCTCGCTCAGCTTCAGCGGGGCGAGTCCGGTGTTCGACCCCTGGTAGACCGTGGTTTCATAGGTGCCGCCGGCGCCAAAGAAACTGTCCAGCGCCGCCTCGATCCCGGCCATGTCGGTCTGACCTGAAAGCGCCATGCGCGCAGCGTTCAGCACGTCATCGACGCCTTGCACCGCCTCGCGGTCGGTCGCCGTTCCGGAAAACAGGAACCGCCCGGCAACCGAGCGGTTCAACCCGTTCAGAACCTGTCCCAATGCGTTTTCCGCATCGTCCGACATCGTGTTCAACAGGGCCGAGTTCGGCGTCAGCTCGGCGGCGATCAGCGATTGCGACAGGGTCTCGCTGCGATCCTGAATCTCGTCCAGGGCCGTTTGCATCGTTCCGGACAGAAAGGTCGCCTCTGTCGTATTGACCCTGTATGTGTCCAACCGCGCCAGTGACCGGTCGATGGATTGCAGGCCGGTCAGGTCGCCGTGCAGATGCTGTCCCGCGTCCTTGACGAACCCGGTGGCGACCTCGACCGCCAGCTGGTCCATTTCCTGGCGCAGCCGTACCTGGTTGGTACGCAGCACCAGCGCGCGTGCCATATCCCCGATAACTTCCATCACGGGCCCTCCTTAAATGGACATCAACCGCTCAAGCAGGCTGTCGACCGTCGACATGACCTTGGCGTTGGCGGAGTAGTGTTGTTCGATCTGCATCAACCGCTGCAGTTCCTGGTCCGTGTCCACACCCTTGGACAGTTCCATCTCGGACAGGGCTGTGTTCTGGATCGACACGAATGTCTGGGCGTTTTCCGCCCGCACCCGCTCTCCCACCGCGGAGGAGGCAAATTCCGATATGTGGTTCGCAAAGCTGCGCGCGATGGCAGTCAGACCGCCGGAGGCCGGGACAGTCGAGGCGCTCAGAGCCTCCGAAATCCCCTGCAGCAGGCGGGCATCGCCCACGTCGCCCTGCGTGGCTGCGCCAAGCCCGTCCCGCAGGCGCCATGCCCCACCGCTGTCGGGTGCGACGAGGGCGTTGATCTCGATCCGGCCGGCAATACCGGTTTCATCCGCGGCCACGAAGGCACTGCCACCATCGGTGAACAGTCCCGGATCGGTCGCCGCCAGCGTCGTGTCCGGCCCGCCGGGACCAAGCCGTTCGATCAGGTCGCGGGCGATCCCGTCCAGTTGCGCTTGGCGTTCGACCGCGTCCACGTCGCGGATCTCGAACTGGGCGGCAAGGCTGCCACCGGCGAACATGCTCATGCCCTGGGTATCGACGGGAACGCCGTTCAGCGTCAGGCCCGACAGGTCGCCGTTGGCGAAGGTCATGCCCGGTCCGATGGCATGGTTCGGTTCGAACCCCACCTCGAACGGGCGCCCATCCAGCAGGACGGCGCCACCCCGGGTAAAGACCGCGATGTCACCTTCTTCCCTTTCAACCACCCGCAAGGGCACGATTTCGGCGATGCTGTCGAGCACCCTTTGCCGTTCGTCATAGAAACTCGTCGGGTCGGTCCCGGTCGAGCCGGCCCGAACAATGTTGTCGTTCAGGGAATCCAGCCGCGAGAGGGCGGAATTCAGGGTTTCGACCTGTGCCGCGATCCGGTTATCGGCTGTCTGCCGGGCGGACTGGACCTCATCGCTGAGGCCGTTCAGCGCCCGCGCCAGCGAATCCGCCGTGTTTGCCACCAGTTCCAGCCGTTGTGTCGAGGCCGGGTTGGACGAGGCTGTCAGCAACGCGTTCTCGAAGGCGTTCACGCGGTCGGTCAGCGACCCCGGCGTGCCGGAATCGCCCACCAGGTCCTCGATCCGGCTGGCGAATTCGAACCCGGCCGTCGCATGGGCGAGGGTTGCGTCCGACATCATCCGGTCCCCGGTCAGGACCGGATCGGAATGACGCACCGTTCCGGTGATACGTACGCCGCCGGTGGTGCCGACGGCACCGGGTGCAAGGCCCAGTGTCCGCCGGCCGTACCCCTCGGTGGTGGCGTTTGAGATATTCGTCGACACCAGGCCCGCGGCCCGGGAATTGGCCTTGAGCCCGCTGAAGGCATTGTACAGCGCACCGGAAAGAGACATCTAGCGACCCCCTGAAAAGCTGACGGATGAACCGTCAGCGCTTGATGTTGGTGGTTTCCTGCAGCATCTCGTCGACGGTCTGGATGACCTTGGCGTTCGACGAATAGGCCCGCTGGGTCTGGATCATCGCCGTCAGTTCGTTGGCCACGTCGGTCGAGCTTTCCTCACGCGCGAAGGGCACGACGTCACCGACCGGCCCGTCTCCTGCATCCCAGAGGAAGAAACTGCCGCTTTCCGGCGAGGGCATGTAGATCTGCTTGTCCATCGAGATCAGCCCGTTGGGGTTCGGCACGTCGACCAGGGGCACCTGGTAGATCACGCGCGAGGCGCCGGTATCGAACAGCGCGTGGACAAAACCGTTCTCGTCGATCTCGACCGTGGTCATGGACCCGGCGGCGGACCCGTCCTTGGAGATGTTGAGCGCCTTGAAACTGTCGCCGACCTGGGTCAGCCCGCCGCTGGTGCCGGGCGCGCCGATGGTGATTTCGACCGGGCCACCATTGGTGGTGACGATGATCGTGCCATCGGTGGCATTGTAGGTGCCGCCCGTCGTGGTTGTCACCGTGGACAGCGTGCCGCCGTCTGCCGCGCCGGTGT
Source organism: Mameliella sp. LZ-28 (assembly GCF_012274245.1). NCBI lineage: Bacteria > Pseudomonadati > Pseudomonadota > Alphaproteobacteria > Rhodobacterales > Roseobacteraceae > Antarctobacter > Mameliella sp. LZ-28. The sequence goes on from NZ_JAANYX010000038.1 coordinate 136,420, forward strand.
TGAAGGTCACGGTATATTCGCCAACCGGGTTGCCGCCTGCAGAGGTGGCAGAATCGACGATGGTCATCGTCCATTCGTTCGACGAACCCGTGGCAGGGATCGTCGGCGTGAATGTCACCGTCAGGGTTTCGGACCGGCCCAGGTTGTCAATGTATTCGATCGGCAGGACTTCGGGTGCGCCAGTGGCATCGAAATCGGTCGCCGATGCCGCGAGGTTCGCGCCGAGCGTGATGGCCGTCGTGGGTTCCGAGGTGACCTGGTTGCGGTTGATCCGCACGGGTTCCAGGCTTTCCGCCGTGTCGCGTGCGTAGGAGGCCAACGACCCATCGGAATTGGCCGGCCAGCCCATCAGCAGCAGGCCGGATTCGGTCCGCAGGTAGCCATCCGCGTCGACCCGGAAGGACCCCGTGGTGGTCAGGAACATCTGCGGATCGCCGGTTGCCGCGAATTCCGTCGCCTCGGCGACGGGGATGAACCCGTTGCCGCGCACGGCGATATCGGTTGCGTTGCTGGTGCCCACCAACGCGCCGCTCTGGTCGATGATCCGCGTGGTGGTGGTGCGCACGCCGCCGGCGGTATAGCCGGACCCGTTCGACGCGATCACCATCGAGGAGAAATCCGTCTCGACCCGTTTGTACCCCTTGGTCGCGGAGTTCGCGATGTTGTCGGAAATGGTTCCCAGCCGCGTCGCATTGGCCGCGAGACCCGCAACACCTGCATTGAGGGAAGAGGAGATTGTCATGGACTAGCCTTTCTGCCGTCGCTCCGAATTCACGACAACAGATAAAGGCGTGGGTTTAACGCGGGCCTAACAGGTAAAATCCCACGAAAACTGAGTCAGTTCCTGCGCAGAAAGACAACCTCGATCCGGCTGTTGCGCGGGTCCAGCAGGTTGGAGGTGCTGGGTTCCCGGTCCGCATAGGCCGTCAGGCGCTGCACCCGCGCTTCCTCCAGCCCACGGGCTATGACCAGTTCGCGAAAGACCTCTGCCCGGTCGCGCGATATCTGCCAGGCCGGGTTCTCGGCCAGGACAACCGGGTAGCTGGTCGTATGCGTCTCGATCGCAACCGGGTTGGACACGACATCGGATGCCCGGGCCAGGACCAACGCCAGATCCTTCAGAAGCTGCGTCGGCCGCGCCTCGTCATCGAAAAGCCGGGCCTGCGCGGTCTCGAAGAACTCGATCACCAGGCCTTCGTCCGTCACCTCGGTGACGATGTGTTCCAGCAGCTCGTCGGCAACCATGCTTTCGCCGCCGCGGCCCATCAACAGCTCTTCGACCTTCTTGAATTCGGCGGTTTCCGGTCCTTCGGACACCTTGCTGTCCAGACCCGGGTCACGGCTGCTCTCGGCTTGCGGTCGCAGGCTCGTGGCCCCGGTTCCGACCCTAGGCAGCGTGTTTTCCGCAAAGACGGACTCTCCGCCCAATGCGCCGCTGCCGCCACCCGAAACCCGGGCCACCGCGATCGTCGGACTGAAATAGTCCGCGATCCCCTTGCGTTGTTTTTCCGTTGTCGCGTTCAACAGCCACATCAACATGAAAAAGGCCATCATCGCGGTCACGAAGTCGGCATAGGCCACCTTCCAGGCACCGCCATGATGCCCTTCGCCCGCAATCACCTTTTTGCGTTTGATGATGACTGGCGCGACATTGCTGTCGCCACTCATCATTCCCACCTTTCTCTCACCTGGGTACAGGTTTAGGGGCGGGCGGCTTACCACTCGATTAACGTTTCAAAATGTACCGTTAAAGCGCAGCGCACGCACATCTTGTAGACAAGACGGCAAGGGCGTGCCGATTTTCCCACAATATGGCCCTGGCCGCCGCCTTCGAATGGACAGGGCCAGACGAACACATTAGCAAGGGTCGGGAAACAGTGTTGGCAACGAGGTGGGGGACCATGCCGGGTTTTCACAACGGAAAATCGGGCCTCGTACGGCGCGTCGCGCTTGCGGGCACCATTCTGTCCGCGCTCGGCGGCGCCGTCCGGGCAGAGGAGGGTGTGAACAGCCTTCCGTTCAACCTGTACGGCTCTCCCGGCCTGGTTGACATGCCCACCGCACAGGTGCCGCCAGACGCGACCCTTGCCGGGACCTATGCTCATTTCGGCGGCACATCGCGGACCACGCTCTATTTCCAGATCCTCCCGCGGCTGTCCGGCACCTTCCGCTATTCCGCGATCGAGAACTTCACCGCCAATAATGGCACGCTCTTCGACCGCAGCTTTGACCTCCGCTACCAGCTCCTGACCGAAACCGAACGCCGCCCCTCGGTGGTCGTCGGCATCCAGGACTTCATCGGGACGGGCATCTACTCGGGCGAATACCTGGTCGCGTCGAAAACGGTGTATCCCGGCTTGACGCTGACCGGCGGTCTTGGCTGGGGGCGCTACGGGTCCTACCAGCCCTTTGGCAACATGGGCACGCGGCCGGGCAAGATCACCAACCAGGGTGGCCTGCCCGAAATCGACCGTTTTTTCCGTGGCGACGTGGCCGCCTTTGGCGGGGTCTCCTACTCGCCCAACGACCGCTACACCTTCAAGGTGGAATACTCCTCTGACGACTATGTCGACGAGGTTCAGCGCGGCACATCGAAGAAATCCAGCCCCTGGAACTTCGGTGTCGACTACCGGTTCAAGAATGGTGGGCAGCTTTCGCTATACCACGTCCTGGGCACGGAAATCGGCGCGCAGTTCACCTTTGTCACCAACCCCAAGACCCTGGGCGTGCCCGGCGGGACAGAGCCATCGGGCCTTCCGGTCGCGCCCCGCGCGCCCGGATCGGCTGCGGACCTTGGCTGGACGCTGGACTCCCAGCGCTCGGCTTCCGTCACGGCTTCGCTCAAGAACCTCGCCGCCAAGGAAGGGTTGGAGGTCGAGGGCATCGACCTGCAAAGCAACCGTGTCACCGTTCGTCTGGTGAATCCCAAATACGGTGCCCCGTCACAGGCCTTTGGCAGACTGGCCCGGGTCATGACCCGAGTCATGCCAGCCTCGGTCGAGGTGTTCGAGATCGTGCCCGTGGTCAACGGCATGGCGATGTCCGCCGTCACCTTCCGCCGGTCCGACCTCGAGCGGCTGGAACATGATGCCGCCAACGAGATGCTGGCCCGGACCAACTTCGGCGACGGCTTTGGCAAGGCGCCACCGCCGGATGACGGCATCTACCCGAAATTCACCTGGGCCATTTCACCGTTCGTGCAGCTCTCGGTCTTTGACCCGGACAACCCTGTGCGTTTCGACGCGGGTCTGCGCGCCTCGGCGGAATACGAAATCACGCCGAACCTGATTGCCAGCGGGTCGATCACCAAGAAGCTCACCGGCAACCTCGACAAGGTGAAACGCCTCGACAAGTCGAACCTGCCGCGCGTGCGCACCGACCACGCCCGCTACTCGGAAGAAGGCGATCCGGCGATCGAGTACCTGCAGCTGGCGCACTACGGACGCCCGGCCAAGAATGTCTATTCCCGCGTGACGCTGGGCTACCTTGAACAGATGTACGCCGGTGCCTCGGCCGAACTGTTGTGGAAACCGGTCAACAGCCGTCTCGCACTGGGGGCAGAGCTGAACTACATCCAGCGCCGTGACTTCGACCAGCTCTTTGGCCTGCAGTCCATGACGACGACGGACCCGGTGACGGGCGTCAAGCGCGAGATCCCCAACGTCAACGGCCATGTCTCGGCCTACTATGCCTTCGGCAACGGGTTCCACGGACAGCTTGACGTGGGCCGTTACCTGGCAGGCGACTATGGCGCGACGGTCGCTCTGGACCGCGAGTTCGCGAATGGCTGGCGCGTGGGTGCCTATGCCACCTTTACCGATGCCTCCTTCGAGGACTTCGGCGAAGGTTCGTTCGACAAGGGCATCCGTTTCACCATGCCGCTGGCCACCTTCTTCGGCCAACCGTCGCGGCGCCGGAACGATGTCCTGATCCAGTCGCTGTCGCGGGACGGCGGCGCGCGTCTGAACGTCAACGGGCGTCTCTACGAACAGGTCCGCGACTACCACAAACCGGACGCTGTCAATTCTTGGGGAAGGTTCTGGCGATGACCCGGCGCAGCATTACACGCATCGGCCTGGCCCTGACGGCGGCCCTGGCCCTGGTTTCCTGCGGCAACGCGAACAAGGACACGGCAGCTATTCTCAAGCAGTTGCCCAAGGCGATCTTTTCAAAGAAGGAAGCGCCCAAGCCGCTGACACCGCAGCAGATCGCCAAGGCACTGGGGGCCACAACGGATTCCGTCTACCTGTTCGAACTGGAAAGCCGCGACAAGGTTCAGGTTCTTCTGCAGAACATCCAGCGCAATGGTCCCTACCAGACCTACGGCAACCCGGCCCGCCAGGTGATCGTCCTGCGCGATGGCATGATCACGTCAACCCGTGGCCTGGGCGGTGACCTGATGTCCTCGGAAGAGGACCAGTTGCTTTCCTACGTCAAGGCACGCCGTGAAGGCCGGGTCAGCTATGACCAGCGTTTCCTCACGCCCGAGGACGTGACCGAGATACACCGCTACACCTGCTACCTGACGACGGGTGGCACAGTGCCCGTGGCAGCCGGGCTCGTCCGCGCCAGCGGGCAGCTTGTGACCGCCAAGTGTACCGCCGCCGACGGCATGTCGCGCGATTTCACCAATGCCTACGTTGTCGGCTCTGATGGTTACATCTACAGCGGCAAGCACTGGCTGGGCAGCTATATCGGCTATGTGAACTCGCAGGTTCTGCGCCGCTGATCCTCAGCGGCGCCGGTGCATGGACACCCGCCGGAAAACCGTCGCCCACATCAGCCGTTGATCCGTGCAGGGATTGCGCCGCGCCGCGTACAGGCGATCCAGGCGCGCCTTGCGCGGGATGCAGCGGCGACAATAGACCTCTTCGGTCTCTTCCGCACTTTCAGTCCGCGCCAGCAGGCGTTCCTCTGTCCTGTGATAGGCCATCGAAGCCATCCCCGTGATCCCGGGCCGTTCCTTCAGCACCTCTGCATAGATCTCGGGGTATTTCTCGACGTATCGGCGCAGCGGCGCGCGGGGGCCGACAAAGCCCATGTCTCCTCTCAGGATATTCCAGAGCTGCGGGAGTTCATCCAGCCGTTTGCGCCGCAACCAGGCACCTGTCGGCGTGATCCGGCCGGACTTGGACGGACCGGTGACGCCGGCATCGGCCGGGTCATTCTTCATCGTCCGGAACTTCCACAGCAAGAAGGACCGCGTCGGGCTTTTCATCCGTTCGGAGCGATAGATGATTGGCCAGCCATCGTTGCGCCAGACCACGACCGCCACGTAAAGAATGAGTGGTGAGAGCAGCACCGTCATCCCGATTGCATAAAGGAAATCAAGCGTATGCAGCAGGGGCCGCCGCGTCCTCATGGCCAGGTGCCCCCCGCTTGGGCGCCCTTGACCAGGTGATCCGCTGCAGCCGCCCCAGATGGCAGAGCAAGGATCCGAGACAGCCGGGACGTGTCCAGCCAGACCTTCGGCACCGCCGTCTCGGGGGCGACGCGCCAGTCGATGGTGCAGCCGGCGGCGCGGGCAATTTCCCCCATTTCCGTCGGCACGGGCGCGGCAACATTGTACGTGCCCTCGGCGGTAACGTCTTCGACCAGCGCCTCGATCACGCGCACAAGGTCGGGCGGGGCGATATAACTGCGCGCCGGGCTTGACCCGTCAGGAAAGCGATCCAGCGTGATCCGCCCTCCGGGGCGCAGATTGGCAAAGAGACTGTCAGCCCCCGCGACGTTCCCGATCCGCAGGATGATATTGCGCGGCCCCTCGCCACTGGCGCTTTCCTCAATCGCCTTTTCCATCGCCAGCTTGGCACGGCCATAGTCCGAACCGGGACAGGCCCGGTCAGCTTCCGAAACCGGGCTTGTCCCCGGCCGATAAACCGCGGCACTCGAGCAATGCAGCACCACCCCTGCGCCCATTGACTTGCCCAGGTCCAAGGCCGCCAAGGCAAGTCGCGAATTATCGTCCAAGTTGCATCCAGGCCGCGGCGTCACACCCCAAAAGGCAATCACTGCGGCCACGTCTTCGATCATCGGCAGAGGTCCGCCGACCTGCCAGACAAGGCCCCCATGCCCTTCCGAACGGTAGACCGGAACCAGAGAAAACCTGTTGAATTGCCATAAAGAGCATAGCATTCGGCCAAGTTTTCCACTGGCACCCATCAGCAGGACCTTGCGGGATTGCTGTGTTCCTGCCACGGTTTGACCCTCAATTCGCTTTCAATCGACCGTCAGACTGTCTATCAGCGGATTGAACCGCTAGAAAGTGTCAAACACCGGTTGGGGGACTGGAGTGTCTGCAAAACTGAGACTTATCACCCTGTTGGCCGCCGTTCTTGCCTTGGCGGCGTGCAGCCTGCCGCGCGGCGCGGCGATCCAGTCCGAGGTACTCAACCAGAAGGACGCGGAAAAACCGACTTTCCAGGTGATCGAAGTCACCCGTGAAAATGTTCCCGGTCTTGCCACATGGTCCGCCAGCGGCTGGCACGGGCACTACCATTGGCCGAATACCAGCCACGGCAGCAGTTCCTCGGTCATCCGAACCGGCGACCGCATCGACATCATCATCTGGGACAGCCAGGATAACTCCCTGCTGACCAGCCCCGGCGAACGCTTTGCCGAGATCAAGGGTGTCGAGGTCGACTCGCAGGGATCAATCTTTCTGCCCTACGTCAACAAGGTTGGCGTGCGCGGCCTGACCGCGACCGGCGCCCGTGCCAAGATCCAGGAACGGCTGGCACCGATCCTGCCGTCGGCACAGGTTCAGCTTAACCTGCAGCAGGGCCGTGATCACACGGTTGACGTGGTCGGTGGCGTCGGCAAACCCGGTGCCTACCCCCTTCCGTCGAGAAACTACAAGGTTCTCAACTTGTTGGCGGATTCCGGCGGCGTGATGCCGGATCTGCGCAACCCCCGAATCCGCCTGCTGCGCGGCTCCAAGACCTACGAGATCTCGGTGTCGCAACTGCTGTCGGACGGTTCCAAGAACGCGCTCCTCCTGCCCCGAGACACGGTTGTCATCGAACAGGATGACCGCAGCTTTACCGCCCTTGGCGCCAGCGGGATCGAGAACCTGATCTATTTCCCCAAGGATTACGTCACCGCGCTTGAGGCCGTGTCGCTGATGGGCGGCCTGTCCGATACCCGTGCAGATCCCAAGGGTGTCCTGGTGCTGCGGGAGTATCCCGCCAAGGCCATCAGTCCCACGGGGCATGGCCCAAGGATGCAGCAAGTCGTGTTCACGCTGGACCTGACCACCGCCGACGGTCTCTTTGCCGCGCGCAAGTTCCAGATCCAGCCCGATGACACCGTGCTTGCCACGGAAAGCCCGATCACCTCGGCGCAGACAATCTTTGGCATGGTCGGGGCGGTGCTGGGCGTGTCGGCCCAGGCGAACGCCATTTCGAACTGACCTCTGGCGGACGCGTTCAGCGTCCGCATTTTCACACATCGCGGGACAAGGGCGGGACATGGGTCTCATTCGCTTTCTCGCCGAAAACGCGCGCTGGCTGTCCGCCGGCGCGCTGCTCACGTTTCTGTCGAGCTTCGGCCAGACCTTCTTTATTTCGATCTTTGCAGGTGAAATCCGCGAAGGATTCGACCTCAGCCACGGGCAATGGGGTGGGATCTACACGATCGGGACCAGCGCCTCGGCGGTGGTCATGGTCTGGGCAGGCGCGCTGACGGATCGGTTCCGGACCCGCGTGATCGGGTCTATCGTATTGATTTTGCTGGCAAGTTCCTGCCTCTTTATGGCCCTGAACGCATGGGCGGCCCTGCTGCCGCTGGTGATCTTCGCGCTGCGGTTCTGCGGCCAGGGCATGGCCAGCCACACCGCCGTCGTCTCGATGTCGCGCTGGTTCGTTGCGACGCGGGGCAAGGCGCTTTCGGTCGCTGGCCTCGGCTTCGCCCTGGGTGAGGCGCTGCTGCCGGTCAGTTTCGTCTCGCTCATGCTGGTGATGGACTGGCGCTGGCTTTGGGTGGCCGTGGCCTGTGTCAGCCTTGCGGCAGTCCCTGTTCTGCTGCTGTTGCTGCGCCGGGAACGGACGCCACAAAGCCATGCGGAAACCGATCATTCCGTGGGCATGGACCAAAGGCACTGGGCCCGGCCCGAGGTGCTGAAACACTGGCTGTTCTGGTTCATGGTGCCGGCCTTGCTGGGGCCGCCGGCCTTCAACACCGCATTTTTCTTTCAGCAGGTGCACTTCGCAGAGGTCAAGGGATGGTCCCACCTGGAGCTGACCGCCCTGTTCCCGATCTACACGGCGGCGGCGGTCGGCGCGATGGTCATGGCGGGCGGTCTGCTGGACCGGCTGGGGACCGGGCGGCTGATCCCCTGGTCGCAACTGCCCATGTTCGTTGGGTTTTTCTGTTTCGCCCTGGGTGATAGCCTGGGCTGGACCTTGGTCGGACTGCTGTTCGTGGCGATGACCACGGGGGCGACACATACCCTGCCCAATGCCTTCTGGGCAGAGTTCTACGGCACCCGCAGCCTGGGCGCGATCAAGGCGATGGCGGCGGCGGTGATGGTCTTCGGCTCTGCCATCGGGCCGGGGATCACCGGCTACCTGATCGACTTCGGCGTGGGGATCGAGACGCAGTATATCGGCGTCGCGCTCTATTTCCTCTTTGCCACGGCGATGATGTGGGTGGGGGTTTCGCGGGCACGGAAGATGCTGTGACGCGGCCCCGAAGTTTGTACAAAACGTACGTTTTGTACGTCGTTTCCGGCATTTCGTACAAAGCGGCAAGACATCGTTAACCCGGCATCCACGCAGGGCCCGGAACAAGCTCAGCGGCGGCGCTTGAGATAGACGTAATAGGCGCCCTCGCCGCCGTGCTTGCGGTGCGATTGCGAGACCTGCAGGACGGCCCCCGCCAAGGGCGGCATCTGCAACCACATCGGCACCTGCGTCTTCAGGACACCGCGGCGGCGGGGCATGGGGTCATAGGGGTCTTCACGCTGGCCCTTGCCCGTGATGACCAGCACCAGCCGAAATCCCCGGGCATGGGCATTCAGGATGAACTGCGCCAGGGCGCCATGCGCGCGGTCCACGGTCATCCCGTGCAGGTCGATGCGGGCCTCGGGCACCAGCTTGCCGCGCTTGAGCCGGGTAAAGGCCTTGGCGTCCATACGCACCGGCGCCTCGTGCAAATGGTCGGCGGTGGTTTTCGGAAAGACATGGGTCTGGGTCCGCGGCGCGGATTTGTCCCCCATCGTAAAGGGCGACAGCGGATCGCGCGGCGTCTCCTTTCCGGAGGACAGCGGTTTTGGCTCGGGTTTGGCCTCTTCCGACTTGCGGGCGGGCCGCTTGTGCAGCGGATCTGCGGTTCGGGCGACCTGTTGCCAGAGCTCCTGCTCTTCGGGCCGTAGCTTGCGCCGCCGGGTCATTGCACCGGTTCGGGCAAGAGCGCATAGGCGCGCTGGATCGGCATGAGAACGATCATGCGCCCGCCGTCCTTGGTGCGCCCGGCAATGCGGCCGGCGTCGTCACCCGTTCCATAGAAAATATCGGCCCGCTGCGCCCCCTTGATGGCAGAGCCGGTGTCCTGGGCGATCATCAGCCGGTTCATCGGGTCGGCGCCCGCCTTTTCGATCCAGACCGGCGCACCCAGCGGCGTATAGCGGGGATCGACGGCGACCGAGCGCAGCGGCGTGATCGAGCGGTTCATCGCGCCCAGCGGTCCTTTTTCCGGCGGCACCTCGCTGACCTCTCGGAAAAAGACATAAGCCGCGTTGTGATAGAGCAGTTCACGCCCCGCGACCGGGTTGCGCCGCACCCAGTTGGCGATGACCTGCATCGAGACCTGATGCGCAGTATAGACACCGCGCCGCACCAATTCCCGGCCGACGGACCGATAAGGGTGGCCATTGGCGCCGCCGTAGCCCACGCGGATCATCCGCCCGTCCGGAAAGCGGATACGGCCAGACCCCTGGATTTGCAGGAAAAACAGCTCGACCGGATCATCGACCCAGGCGATTTCAAGGCCCCTGCCCTCCATCACCCCGGAGGTGAGCAACTGGCGCCGGGTGAGCCAGGGACGGCTGGCGCGCGCCTCGGGCGGCATCTTGTAGACCGGGTATCGGTAGGTGCTGCTGCGGTAGGGCGCGCCGTTCAGTTCAGGTTCGAAATAGCCGGTGAACAGCATTTCCGCCTCATCCTGGATCAGGACCGGGCGGAACAGCAGTTCGAAGAATCCGCGCGCGTCATCGGTTTCGCGGGCCAGGCCGCACAGCGCGGACCAGTCCGGATCGTCGAGATCGCCGCAGGTTTCCAGAAAGGCGGCAAGGGCCGCAGCATGGTCATCCTCGGCCCATCCCTGCAGATCGGCAAAATCCAGGATGTCATAACGCGGCCCCGTCTCTGCGGAGGCGGGGCCGGTCATGAGGGATATCGCAAATGTGATCGCAAGGAGAAGGCGCGTCATTCGTCCGTGGCGACAAGCTGCCAGTTGGGGTCATCGCTGCCCATGTTGCGGGCATAGGTCCAGACGTCTTTCTGACGCTTGACCGCGGTGGGCGATCCTTCGATCACCTCGCCCGTCGCATCTTTGACGACCGAGGTCAGCTCGCCGACATAGCGCACGGAAATCTCGGCCAGTCGCGAGCCTTCGTCAAAGGTGGCATCGGCGAGCGTCAGTTCACGGACACCGATGAATTCGGCCTCGATGGTCAGGCCCTGCTGTTCACGCTGTTCCACGACCTCGGCAAAGGTTTGATAGACGTCATCCGCGAGAAATGGCCGCAGGTCTTCGATATTGCCGCGTTCAAAGCCCATGAGGATCATTTCATAGGCCCCGCGGGCCCCCGAAAGGAACTCGGACACCGAGAAATGCGGCTCGATCCGTTTCATCGCGGCGAGGGCCTTGGCGGCGTCGCTGTCCTCGGCGACGTGGTCGATGATGTCATGGTCCGGGCCGCCTTCGATCACCTCGAAGTCGCGTGCGGAACGGCGGCGGTCGTCGTTTGGCGCCGGAGCTGGCGGCTTTTCGAACCCCTCCCGGGTGCCCAGCACGCTCCGCAGGCGCAGAACGAGAAAAATGGCGATTCCGGCCAGGACCAGAAGCTGGAGGATGGGAGAGTTCATCGGCACCTCTTTGCAGGCAGCGTTTAAAGATCTTGCTTGCATCCTTATGTAGGTGAGGCGTTGGGGTGAGTCTACCTGCCCCGCCCTGATATGGAGGATCTTCCCATGTGGCTGTTCCTGGCCTTTCTCATGGTCCCGCTGATCGAAATCGCCCTGTTCATCCAGGTGGGCGGGTTGATCGGCCTGTGGCCGACGCTGGCGGTGGTCGTCCTGACGGCGGTGATCGGGACCTGGCTGGTCAAGGCGCAAGGGCGGCTGGCGATGGACAACCTGCGCCGCAGCTTTTCCGACCTGGACGATCCCAGCGAGCCGCTGGCGCATGGGGCGATGATCCTTGTATCGGGCGCGCTGCTGCTGACGCCGGGGTTCTTTACCGATGCGGTGGGCTTTGCCCTGCTTGCGCCGCCGGTGCGCACGGCGGTCTTTGCCTGGCTGCGTCGGCGGGTGCATGTGACCCGGTTCCAGATGGGACCGGACCCGCGCGGCCCGGTTTATCCCGATCCCCGTGCCGGATCCGGCCAGGGCGACGTGATCGACGGCGAGTTCACCGAGGTTCCCAAGGAGAAGGCCCCCAATCACCCCGGTTCGGGCTGGACGAGGCATTGAGGCTTTGCGCGGGCGCTGCTATGCCTCGCGCTGAGATTTTCACGGGAGACCCGACATGGCAGACACCAACGGCAACGGGCAGGCACCACAGCCGCCCAAGATGAGCATTCTGGCCCAATTCATTCGCGACCTGTCCTTTGAGAACATCCTTTCCCAGAAAGGTGTCAGCGGCGAGGTTCAGCCCGATGTGCAGGTGCAGGTCAACCTGGACGCCAAGAAGCGCACGGCCGACAACCAGTACGAAGTGGTGATGAAGCTGAAGATCGAGTCGAAGGCCAAGTCGACCGGTGACATGCTGTTCCTGCTGGAACTGGACTATGCCGGTGTCTTCTCGATCGAGAACGTTCCCGAGGACCAGCTGCACCCCTTCCTGCTGATCGAATGCCCGCGGATGCTGTTCCCCTTCGTGCGCCGGATCGTTTCGGACGTGTCGCGCGACGGTGGTTTCCCGCCGCTGAACCTGGAAACGATCGACTTCCTGGCACTGTACCGCAACGAGATCGCGCGTCGCCAGGCGGCACAGGGCGACCAGGCCCCGGCCTGAGGGTTTCCGGCGCTCAGCTTTTCAGCCAGAGCGCCTCTTCCCCGAGTGTTTCGACAAAGGCGGCGTGAGCCGCCTTTTCCTTTTCCGTCAACCGGCTGGGCAGCGGATTGCTGCGCGGGCGCGGACGCCAGACCGGCTCGGCGCCCGTGCTGCCACCACCGGCGCCATGCGACGACAGGCCGAAGTCCGGCTGTTTTCCCCCGATCAGTTCAAGGTAGACCTCGGCCAGGATTTCGGAGTCGAGAAGCGCCCCGTGCAACGTCCGCGAGGAGTTGTCGATGCTGAACCGGCGGCAGAGCGCGTCGAGCGAGGCAGGTGAACCGGGAAAGCGGCGCCGTGCCATGTCCAGCGTGTCGATAGCGCAATCCTTGGCCAGGGGCGGGCGGTTGGCCCAGCGCAATTCGGCATTCAGAAATTTCACGTCGAACGAGGCGTTGTGGATGACCAGCTTGGCATCCTCACCGATGAAGGCGCGGAATTCGTCCACGATCTTGGCGAAGACCGGCTTGTCGCGCAGGGTAATCTCACCGGGTTTGGCCGGGCGCGGCGGTTCCAGCAGGTCGGGCCCGATGCCATGGACGCCGAAGGCCTCGTCCGGCATCCCGCGTTCGGGGTTGATGTACTGGTGATAAGTGCGCCCGGTGGGCACGTGGTTGTACAGTTCCAGCGCCCCGATTTCGACGATGCGGTCGCCCTGTTCCGGCTCGAACCCGGTGGTTTCCGTATCGAGAACAATCTCACGCATGTTGCAACCTTTGTTCGATGTCCTTCAGCACATCCTGCACCTGGGCGCGGGCATGCTCAAGCGTGTCGGTTTCGATGACATAGGTGGCGCGAGCGCATTTTTCCGCGTTGGGCATCTGGCGGGCGAGGATGCGGGCCAGGTCATCGGCACTCATGGTGCCCCGGGCAAGCACGCGCCCCTCTTGCGTTTCACGGGAAACATTCACGCAGGCGGTGGCGTCCATTTGCGCATCGCCGCCGGTTTCGAACAACAAGGGGATGTCGAAAACGCCGATGGCCTGCGGATGGGCAGCGATGAAAGCCTCCCGGTCCTCTTGCACAAGCGGATGCACCATCTCTTCGATCCGTTTCAGCGCAGTGGCATCATCAGCGATGATCCTGCGCAGCGCGTCGCGGGAAACCTGTTCGTTTTCAATGGCTTGGGGAAAGATTTTCCCGATGGGTGCAACCGCGGCACCCTCTGGTCCGTAAAGCCGGTGCACGGCCGCATCCGCGTCCCAGACGGCGCAGCCCGCATCCGCGAACATCTGTGCGGTGGTCGATTTGCCCATGCCGATAGAGCCGGTCAGGCCAAGCTTGAACCTCATGCCAGGACGATCTGGCGCGTCGCCTCGTCAACCTCGGGGCGGGCGCCGAACCAGCGTTCGAAACCGGGCACCGCCTGGTGCAGGAGCATCCCCAATCCGTCGACAACGGTACAGCCCTGCGCGCGCGCCTCTGCCAGCAGGCGGGTTTCCAGCGGCGCATAGACGAGGTCCGTCACCAACATGTCCGGGGTCAACGCGTCCAGCGGCACGCGGAACCGGGGCTTGCCGGTCATGCCCAGCGAGGTGGTGTTCACCACGGTGGCACAGCCCTCGACAATGTTACCGGCCTGCACCCAGTCGAAGACCTGCACCTTGTCGCCGAAGTCCTCGCACAGCTTTTCCGCCCGCGGGCGGGTGCGGTTGGTCAGCCGGATCTCCGGCACACCCACATCAAGCAGGGAGGCGATCACGGCGCGGGCCGCGCCCCCTGCCCCGAAGACCGTGGCCGGCCCCGAGGCCGGATCCCAGTCCGGCGCATTCTGCTGCAGGTTCTGCATAAAACCGTAGCCATCGGTGTTGTCGGCGTGGATGCGCCCGTCCTCGCGGAAGATCAGTGTGTTCGCGGCCCCGATCAGCCGGGCGCGGTCCGAGACGCTGTCGGCGATCTGCATCACCTTTTCCTTGTAGGGCACGGTGACATTGAGGCCGACAAAGCCAAGCTGCGGCAGGAGTCGCAGGGTGTCCGCCAGCTTGTCCTCGGGCACGTCGATGGGCACGTAATGCCCGGGCAGACCATGCGCCTGCAGCCAATGTGAGAACAGGCGCGGAGAGCGGGAATGGGCCACGGGGGACCCGATGACGGCGGCAAGCGGAATGCGTGCGAGGCTCATGCGGCGATGGTTCCTCTGTTCGTCAGGTAGGCCAGCAGTTCCAGCAACGGCAGACCCAGAATGGTGAAATGGTTGCCCTCGACCCGGGCAAAGAGGCGGACACCTTCGGATTCGAGCTTGTAGCCCCCAACCGAAGTACCGACATCCGGCCAGTTCCGGTCGAGGTAGTCATCGAGGTAGCTGTCCGAGAAAGGTCGCATGGTCAACCGCGCAGTGCCGACGTGGCGCCAGACCGGCTGCGCCTCGTGATAGAGGACGGCGGCGGAGAGAAGACGGTGGGTTTCCCCGCGCAACCGACAGAGCTGGTCCCGCGCCTCCTCGCGGCTTTGCGGCTTGGACAGGGTGGTGCCCTTGGCGTCGAGTACCTGGTCACAGCCAAGCACCAGTTTTTCCGGGTAGCGCTGCCCCAGCTTGCGCGCCTTGGCCTCTGCCAGGGTGTCGGCAATGTCGCGCGGGCTGGCCTCTTCGAGGGTGAGGGCAGCCTTGAGGCTGTCCTCATCCACGCGCGGCGATTCGGTTTCGATCACGAGCCCGGCGGCGCGGAGCATGTCGGCCCGGATCGCGGAGCTGGAGGCGAGAAGAAGATCGGCAGGCATGGGGATGAAACCGGGGAAAATTCGGTGTGCAGGCTTGTCGATGTTTCTGAGGAAAAAGCGCGGCACATGCAAGGCTGGGGGCGAAACAGGCGGTCTTCCCCCGCAGTGCAGCACTCATCAGGCTGTGAGAAAGAACAAGAGGTGCCCGGTGCGAAGATGGCCAGAGAATGGTTTGCCAGAAGAGTTATCCCGAATGGAGAACCTTCGGGAATTTTGGGCTAACCATTTGAAAACAAGTTCTCTATCGAAAGATGTTCGAAACCGTCACGGTGCTATCCCGCGAGTTTTCCCGAGGTCTTTCCCTGTTTGGAAGGCTGGGGACAAACCGATAATCCACAGATCGGGGAGCCCCTAACACTTCATAAACCTTTTCTTTTATCTATTTATTAAAGAAAGGGTGTTCCGCGATCTTCATTGACGGGAAGCCTTGCAATGCGATACGCACCGTCAGCCTTCGTCCGAAGGCGATCTTTCCCGTTAGACAAAGGATGTGTGGGCCTCCGGGCACCACGTTATGTGCCATGAGCGAAGAAAAGCTTAACCTGTCCGACCTGAAGGCGAAGAGCCCCAAGGATCTTCTGGCGATGGCCGAGGAACTGGAAATCGAAAACGCCTCGACCATGCGGAAGGGCGAGATGATGTTCCAGATCCTGCGCGAGCGCGCGGATGAGGGATGGGTCATCTACGGGGACGGGGTCCTGGAAGTGCTGCAGGACGGGTTCGGCTTTCTGCGATCGCCCGAGGCGAACTACCTGCCCGGTCCGGACGACATCTATGTCTCGCCGGACATGATCCGCAAATACTCGCTGCGGACGGGGGATTCGATCCAGGGCGAGATGAAGGCACCGGACGGGGAAGAGCGGTACTTTGCGCTGGTGACGGTATCGGAGATCAACTTTGAAGAGCCGGAACGCGCGCGGCACAAGATCGCCTTTGACAACCTGACGCCGCTGTACCCGGACGAGCGCCTGAAGATGGAGATCGAGGATCCGACCATCAAGGATCGTTCGGCGCGGATCATCGACCTGGTGGCCCCGATCGGCAAGGGCCAGCGGAGCCTGATCGTGGCGCCGCCGCGGACGGGTAAGACGGTACTGCTGCAGAACATCGCGACGAGCATCGAGCGGAACCACCCGGAGTGTTACCTGATCGTCTTGCTGATCGACGAACGTCCCGAAGAGGTGACGGACATGCAGCGGTCGGTGAAGGGTGAGGTGATTTCCTCGACCTTCGACGAACCGGCAACGCGACACGTGGCCGTGTCCGAGATGGTCATCGAAAAGGCCAAGCGCCTGGTCGAGCATAAACGAGATGTTGTTATCCTTCTGGACTCGATCACCAGACTTGGTAGAGCCTTCAACACCGTGGTGCCGTCGTCGGGCAAAGTTCTGACCGGTGGTGTCGATGCGAATGCGCTGCAGCGGCCCAAGCGGTTCTTTGGCGCGGCGCGGAACATCGAGGAAGGTGGTTCGCTGACGATCATCGCGACGGCCCTGGTGGATACCGGCAGCCGGATGGATGAGGTGATCTTTGAGGAATTCAAGGGCACCGGCAACAGCGAGATCGTGCTGGACCGCAAGGTGGCGGACAAGCGGGTCTTCCCGGCGTTGGATATTCTCAAGTCCGGCACGCGGAAAGAGGACCTGTTGGTGGACAAGATCGACTTGCAGAAGACCTTTGTCCTGCGGCGCATCCTGAACCCGATGGGCACGACCGATGCCATCGAGTTCCTGATTTCCAAGCTGAAACAGACCAAGACCAACACCGAGTTCTTCGATTCGATGAACAGCTGATCCTGTCATGGACACGATCTTTGCCCTGGCGAGCGCGGTCGGGAAAGCGGGCGTTTCGGTTGTGCGCGTGTCCGGACCCCTTGCCTGGGAGGCAGTGGAACGGCTGGGTGGACCCCTGCCCCGCCCGCGCATGGCCTCTGTCCGGCGGTTGATTTCGGCGGGCGGGGATTTCCTGGATGAGGCTCTGATCCTGATCTTCGAGGACGGGGCGAGCTTTACCGGGGAACGCGTGGCCGAGTTCCAAGTGCATGGCAGCGTGGCCGTGGTTCAGGCGCTGTTGCGGGAGCTAGGCGAAATGCCGGGTCTGCGCGGGGCGGAACCAGGGGAATTCACCCGGCGAGCCTTGGAAAACGAGCGTCTGGACCTGAGTCAGGTCGAGGCCTTGGCGGACCTGATCGACTCGGAGACCGAGCAGCAGAGGCGGCAGGCCTTGAGGATGCTGACCGGGGCGCTGGGGACCCGCGTGGGAGAATGGCGCGAGAAGATCCTGCGCGCCGTGTCCTTGTTGGAAGTGACGATCGACTTTGTCGATGAAGAGGTGCCGGTGGATGTCTCGGACGAAGTTCGGGATCTCTTGCAGTTTGTCAGCGAAGAAATCCGGCGTGAGCTGCGCGGATTGGAGTCGGCAGAGCGGGTGCGGCTGGGGTTCGAGGTGGCGATTGTTGGTCCGCCGAATGCGGGCAAGTCGACGCTGTTGAATTACCTCGCCGGTCGTGATGCGGCGATCACCTCTGACGTCGCGGGCACCACCCGGGACGTGATCGAGGTGCGTATGGATATTGGAGGCCTGGCCGTGACCCTGCTGGACACGGCCGGTCTGCGCGACTCGGATGACAGTGTCGAACAGATTGGCGTGGCGCGGGCCCGGGAACGGGCCGGTGCGGCCGACCTGAGGGTTCACCTTGTGCCCGAGGGGGACACCCCCATGCTGGCGGTTGCCGAGGGCGACATCGTCGTCACCGCAAAGGGGGACAAGGCTGGCCAGGGTGTGTCCGGACTGACGGGTCTTGGCGTGCCCGAGCTTTTGTCGCGGATCGAAGCGCGTCTGGTCGAAGAGGTGCAAGGCGCCGGGCTGGCCTCGCGCGAACGGCACAGGGTTGCGCTGGCCGAGGGTCTGACCCATCTGGAACAGGCGCAGGTGCTTTTGAATGATGGTCTCGACGTGTACGATGTGACCAGCGAGGAAGTCCGTATCGCCTTGCGGGCTTTGGAACAGCTGGTGGGTCACGTGGATGTCGAACAGGTTCTTGACCAGATCTTTTCCAGCTTCTGCATTGGCAAGTGAGGAGTGTTTCACGTGAAACATGAGGCCTTTGATGTTGTCGTCGTGGGCGGCGGCCATGCTGGAACCGAGGCTGCCGCGGCTTCGGCCCGGATGGGTGCACGCACGGCGCTTGTGACCCTGCGCCTCCAAGATCTTGGGGTCATGTCCTGCAACCCCGCGATTGGTGGTTTGGGCAAGGGACATCTTGTCCGTGAAATCGACGCGATGGACGGGATCATGGGGCGGATTGCCGATGCAGCGGGAATCCAGTTTCGCCTGTTGAACCGACGCAAGGGGCCGGCGGTGCAAGGCCCCCGTGCCCAGGCGGATCGCCGGTTATATGCCGAGGCGATGCAGGCCGAGATCGCGGGTACGGAAAACCTGCAGGTCATCGAGGGTGAAGTCGTAGACTTTCTGATGTCCGGTGGCCGCGTCGAGGGCGTAGCGCTGGCGGATGGCTCCGAGATCCGGGCGGTGTCGACGGTGCTGACAAGTGGCACCTTCCTGCGCGGAATCATTCATATCGGCGATGTTCAGAAGCCGGGTGGCCGGATGGGTGATCGCCCGTCGGTCCGTCTTGCTGATCGTATCAAAGAGATGGACCTGCCGATTGGCCGGTTGAAGACGGGGACGCCCCCGCGTCTCGACGGGCGCACCATTGACTGGAGCGGCCTCGACATGCAGCCGGGCGACGATGACCCGGTGATGTTTTCCTTTCTCTCCCCTGCTCCGCAGGCGCGGCAGATTTCCTGTGGTATCACGCATACCACGGAACGCACTCATGAAATCATCCGGGACAACCTGTCCCGCTCTGCAATGTACGGCGGGCATATCGAAGGGGTTGGCCCGCGCTATTGCCCCTCGATCGAGGACAAGGTGGTGCGGTTCGCGGACAAGACCTCTCACCAGGTCTTCCTGGAGCCGGAAGGTCTGGATGTTCCGACGATCTATCCGAACGGGATTTCGACCTCCCTGCCCCAGGATATCCAGGAGGCCTATGTCCGGAGCATTCCCGGTCTTGAACGGGTCGAGATCATGCAGCCCGGCTATGCCATCGAATATGACTATGTGGATCCCCGCGCGCTGGCGGCGACATTGCGCTTGCGTGACGTTGAGGGGCTGTACCTGGCCGGGCAGATCAACGGAACAACGGGATATGAGGAAGCAGCCGCCCAAGGTCTTGTCGCCGGTCTGAACGCGGCGGCTCAAGCGCAAGGCCGAGAGGCGATCAAGTTCTCGCGGACGGAAAGCTATATCGGGGTGATGCTGGATGACCTGACCACGCGGGGCGTCAGTGAACCCTACCGGATGTTCACCAGCCGGGCGGAATTCCGTCTGTCCTTGCGGGCCGACAATGCGGATCAGCGCCTGACGCCGAAGGCTATTGCGCTTGGCACCATGTCCGCCGGGCGGCGCAGCGCCTATGATGACAAGATGGAGCGTCTTGCGACGGGTCGGGAGAAACTGGATGCGGTGTCGTTCAGCCCTAACCAGTTGAGATCCATCGGGATCAACGTCAACCAGGATGGCGCTCGCCGAAGCGGGTTCCAGATGCTGTCGTTCAAGGATGTTTCCCTGCAAACCCTCGTGCAGCTGGACGAGGGTCTGGGGGATCTGGATTCGGAAACAGCCGCGCAGCTGGAGCGGGAGGCGTTGTACGCGAATTACCTGGAACGCCAGGCGCGGGACGTGGAAGTTCTCAAAAAGGATGAAGCTGTTGAAATCCCGCTGGGATTCGATTTTGAATCCCTGCAGGGTCTGTCCAACGAGTTGAAGATGAAGCTGTCGCGGACACGGCCGGAAACAATAGCTCAGGCGGGTCGAATCGACGGGATGACACCGGCGGCCTTGACCTTGATTCTTGCCAAGTTGCGTCAGCATTTGCGTAAAGACGCGGTATGATCACGTCTGAAACTCTTGGCCTCGATGTTTCACGTGAAACACTGGAGCGCCTGAATCACTACTTGGCACTACTGAACAAGTGGAATCCGCGCATCAACCTGGTCGCGCGGGCCACGCTGGCAGAGGCCGTCGACCGGCATTTCGCGGACTCCGCCCAATTGGTGACAGTCCTCCCCCGGCCTTTGGGCCATTGGGTCGATATCGGCAGCGGGGGTGGTTTTCCCGGGCTTGTTGTTGCAACCCTCCTGGCGGAACGCGCGCCGGGTATGTCCGTCAGCCTGATCGAATCGGACACCCGCAAGGCGACCTTCCTGCGCAGTGTCATCCGTGAAACCGGCCTTTCGGCCAAGGTCCACGCGCAGAGGATAGAGGCCTGTGCACCCCAAGAGGCGACAGCCCTTTCAGCACGTGCCCTCGCCCCCTTGCCGAAGCTGATGGAATTTGCGGCACGCCACCTTGCCCCGGGGGGGACTGCATTGTTCATGAAGGGCGAAAGCTGGGGAAAAGAGCTCGAAGACGCACGCAGCCAATGGCAATTCTCCTGCACCCCGCATACAAGTAGAACCAACCCAAACGCAGTTGTCCTGGAAATCGGAGACCTCGTCCATGTCTGATCCGACTCGCCCCCCGGGTCCGAAAATCATCGCCATCGCCAACCAGAAAGGCGGAGTGGGCAAGACCACGACGACGATCAACCTCGGGGCCGCGCTGTGCGAACAAGGGCACAAGGTTCTTGTGGTGGATCTCGATCCGCAGGGGAACGCCTCGACCGGACTGGGGATCGAGCCCGAAGACCGAGAGTTGACGACCTACGATCTGCTTCTGGGCGATGTTTCCCCGGCGGACGTGATCCTCAAGACCTCGACCGATAACCTTTCCCTCATCCCCGCCACGGTGGACCTCAGCTCGGCAGATATCGAGCTGTATTCCAACGAAAAACGCAGCTTTCTGCTGCATGACGCGCTGCGTCAACCCGCACTGGATGACTTTGGATTCGACGTGATCCTGGTGGATTGTCCGCCCTCGCTGAACCTGCTGACGGTCAATGCGATGGTCGCCGCGCATTCCGTCTTGGTCCCCCTGCAAAGCGAGTTCTTTGCGCTCGAAGGCCTGTCGCAACTCATGCTGACGATCCGCGAAGTCCGCCAAAGCGCCAATCCATCGCTGCGGATCGAGGGCATCGTCCTGACGATGTACGACGCCCGCAACAACCTCTCCCAACATGTCGAGGCGGATGCGCGGGCCAACCTCGGGGACCTCGTGTTCTCGACAGTGATCCCCCGCAACGTTCGTGTGTCCGAAGCGCCCTCCTACGCGCTGCCGGTGCTGGCCTATGACACGTCTTCGAAAGGGGCGCAGGCCTATCGCGCCCTGGCCGAGGAACTGCTGAAGAAAAACGACAAACGGGCGGCCTGAACGGCGGTCAAAGAGGACGGGCATGGCAGAGAAACCCAAGAAAGACACCCGCCGCGGCCTGGGTCGCGGCCTTTCGGCACTCATGGCAGACGTGGGTCCGGCGCAGGAAACCACCCAGGCGGAAAGCCCCCGCCGGGCAGACCGCATGGTGCCGATCGAATCGCTGATCCCCAACCCGGACCAGCCCCGGCGCAGCTTTACCCAGGCCCAGCTGGATGAACTCGCTGCCTCGATCCGGACCAAGGGCGTGTTGCAACCGCTGATCGTGCGCCCCTCTCCGCATCAAGACGGCAAGTTCGAAATCGTCGCGGGTGAACGTCGCTGGCGCGCTTCGCAAATGGCGCAGCGGCATGAAATCCCGGTCCTCGTGCGGGATTTCGACGATACCGAGGTGCTCGAAGTTGCCATCATCGAGAACATCCAGCGGGCAGACCTGAACGCCATCGAAGAGGCGGCGGGCTATCGTCAGCTGATGTTCAAGTTCGGTCACACGCAGGAAAAACTGGCCGAGGCCCTGGGCAAGAGCCGCAGCCACATCGCCAACCTGATGCGTCTTTTGAACCTGCCCGAAGGCGTGCAGGAGATGGTCTCCGAGGGCCAGCTGAGCGCAGGTCACGCCCGGGCGCTGATCACGGCGACCGATCCGGACGCATTGGCAAAGACGGTCTTGGCCAAGGGCCTGTCGGTGCGCGAGACCGAGAAGCTGGCCAAGCAGATGAACCCGGAGGCCAAGCCGCGCAAGAAGGCGCCCGAGGGGGCGTTCCACGTGGACAAGGATGCCGACACGCGCGCCCTCGAGGGGGATCTCAGCGCTGCGCTTGGCATGAAGGTGCGGATCGACCACAAGCCCGGCGATGACGCGGGGCGCCTGACGATCTCCTACGATACGCTGGAACAGCTGGACGCGCTCTGCGGCTTGCTCAGCACCTCGCGCTAGGCGTCAGGGCAGGAGGGCGGCAATCACCGAGTTGAGCACAAGCCGCCCCTGCCCCGTTGCCCGCAGCATCGGGCCGTTCTGCTCGACAAGACCCAGTCCCTGCAGGTCTCGGATCGCGGCATCAGGCGCGATCCCATAGTCCAGGGCCCGCAATCTCTCAACATCTAGTCCTTCAGTCAGGCGCAACCCCATCATGAGGTATTCTCCAGCCTGATCTTCCAGGGACAGGAGATCCCGGCTTTCCAGCCCGCTCCCGGCCTCGGCCTGCTCCAGCCATTTGCCCGGCGCGGACCAGGCCACAGTGGATTGCCGCGTGGCACCGCTGCCGATTCGCCCATGTGCGCCGGGCCCGACACCCACCCAGTCGCCGTAATGCCAATACACCAGGTTGTGCCGCGACTGCGCCCCGGGCCGGGCATGGTTGGACACCTCGTAGGCCTCGTATCCGGCGGCCTGGCACAGCTCCTGGGTCAGTTCGAACATGTCCGCCGCCAGGTCCTCTTCCGGCAGTCCACGCAGGCCCCCGGCCCGCGCCCGGTCCCAGAAGGCGGTGCCTTCCTCGACCGTCAACTGGTACAGCGACATATGATCGACGGCCATTTCCAGCGCCTCTGACAGTTCCGCGCGCCAGTCCTCAAGCGTCTGGTTCTGGCGGGCATAGATCAGGTCGAAACTGACCCGGTCAAAGACCGACTGCGCGACGCCAAAGGCTGCGCGCGCTTCGTCGACGTCGTGCAAGCGTCCCAACCGCTTCAAATCCTCGGCCCGCAGGGACTGCACGCCCAGCGACACGCGGTTCACCCCGGCGCGGGCGTAGCCTTCAAAGCGCCCCGCCTCGACGGAACGCGGATTGGCCTCCAGCGTGATCTCGACGTCATTGGCAAAGGTCCAGCAGTCGCGCGCCGCCTCGATCACGGCGGCCACCGTTTCCGGCGCCATCAGCGAAGGCGTTCCGCCGCCGAAAAAGATCGAACTGAGTACCCGACCCTGGCTCTCGGCCCCCGCTCGGCGGATCTCCTCCGCCAATGCCCTGGCCCAACGGGCCTGGTCGATGCCCTTCACGACATGGCTGTTGAAATCGCAATAGGGGCATTTGGCCTCGCAGAACGGCCAGTGGACATAAAGCCCGAACCCGCCGATCTGCCAGTTTTCCGGGGCTTTACGCGTCAAAACATCCCGCCACGAATTTGCGGAAAGCATCCGCCCGGTGGGAAATCTTGTTCTTTTCCCAGCGGTCCATTTCGCCAAAGGTCACGTCATAGCCTTGCGGCTGAAAGATCGGGTCATAGCCATGCCCCTGCGAGCCGCGCATGGGCCAGACCACCCTGCCCTCCATCACGCCGGGAAAAACCAGGTCCTCGCCGTCCGGCCAGGCCAGCACCAGCGTACAGCAGAACCGCGCGGTCCAGGGTTGCGGTATACCGCTCTCCTGCAGCCGGTCATGGGTTTTTCCCATCGCCATGATGAAATCGCGGCCGCCATGCGGGGTTTCGGCCCAATCGGCGGTATAGACCCCGGGCGCCTTGTCCAGGGCGTCGATCTCGATACCGCTGTCATCGGCCAGCGCCGGCAGGCCGGTGGCCTTTGCTGCGGCATGGGCCTTGATCCGTGCGTTCTCGACAAATGTCGTCCCGGTCTCTTCCGGCTCCGGCAGGCCCATCTCGGCGGCCCCCACGCAGGTCACGCCATACGGGTCCAGCAGATGCGCGATCTCGTCCAGCTTGCCCTGGTTGTGCGTGGCCACCAGCAGCTTGTCGCCTTCGAACCGTCGGGTCATGCCACGGCGGCCCGCTGGGCTGCCACCAGTTCCGAGACGCCCTTTTCCGCCAGGTCCATCAGGCGGCCCATCTCGTCGCGGGAAAAGGTCGATCCCTCGGCGCTCATCTGCACCTCGATCAGGCGCCCGTCACCGCGCAGGATGAAATTGCCGTCGGTGCCGGCCTCGCTGTCTTCGGGGTAATCCAGGTCCAGCACCGGCTGCCCGGCGTAGATCCCGCAGCTGATGGCGGCCACTTCGGACACCAGCGGATCGGTGATCACGTCCCCGGCCTTCATCAGCTTGTTGACTGCCAGCCGCAGGGCCACCCAACCGCCGGTGATCGAGGCACAGCGCGTGCCACCATCGGCCTGGATCACGTCGCAGTCCACGGTGATCTGGCGTTCGCCCAGGGCGTTGCGGTCAACACCCGCACGCAGCGCGCGTCCGATCAGCCGCTGGATTTCCACGGTGCGGCCGCCCTGTTTGCCGGCCTGTGCCTCGCGCCGCATCCGGCTCGAGGTCGAGCGCGGCAGCATGCCGTATTCCGCTGTCACCCAGCCCTGCCCCGAGCCCTTGATAAAGGGAGGCACACGCTCCTCCAGCGAGGCGGTGCAGAGCACATGGGTGTCGCCCATGCGGATCAGGCACGATCCTTCGGCATGTTTGGTTACACCCGTTTCGATTGAAACGGCGCGCATTTCGCTTAAATCTCGTCCCGACGGTCGCATTGTCATCCCTTCCTGATGGTCACGCAGGGGATAGACAGCGGCAGCCCACGGATGCAACCCCGATTGACGTTCCGGCCAGAGGCTCTTTAATGGCGCCGCAGAGGGCAAGAAGATGAATGAGGCACGCGAACTCCTGTCCCAGATGAACGACCGCTCGCGCGAGGTATTCCGGCGCGTGGTCGAGGGATATCTGGCCAGCGGCGAACCCGTCGGGTCCCGCACGTTGACCCGTACCCTGTCGGAAAAGGTCTCGGCGGCGACGATCCGCAACGTGATGCAGGACCTGGAATACCTGGGCCTGCTGGACAGCCCACATGTGTCTGCCGGACGAATCCCGACGCAGCAGGGATTGCGGATGTTCGTCGACGGCTTGCTGGAGGTGCGCGACCTCGACGATCAGGACCGCGAAAAGCTGGATGCGACTCTGGGGCGCAACGCTGGCGATGTCTCGGGGCTGCTGGATGCGGTGGGCTCGGCCCTGTCGGGGGTGACGCATGGGGCCTCGCTGGTACTGACACCCAAGCACGAGGCGCCGCTGAAACATATCGAGTTCGTCAGCCTGGCGCAGGACCGTGCGCTGGTGGTGATCGTCTTTGCCGATGGTCACGTCGAGAACCGGGTTTTCACCCCGCCGCCGGGTCTGACCCCCAGCGCGATGCGCGAGGCGGCGAATTTCACCAACGCGCTGGCCGAGGGCCGCACCCTGACAGAGTTGCGCAAGGCGATGCAGGCCGAGATTTCCAAGCGCCGTCAGGAGATCGACGGCCTGGCCGCCGCGCTGATCGATGCGGGCATCGCCGTCTGGGATGGCAGCGGCGACAGCAGCGAACGGCTGATCGTGCGCGGACGGGCGAATCTGCTCGAAGAGGATTCGGCCCAGGAAGAATTGGAACGCATCCGCAGCCTGTTCGACGACCTCGAACGCAAGCGCGATATCGCCGAGTTCCTCGAACTGACCGACGAAGGCGAAGGGGTGCGCATTTTTATCGGCTCCGAGAACAAACTTTTCTCACTTTCGGGTTCCTCTCTGGTGGTCTCTCCATATATGAACGCGGACCGAAAGATCATTGGCGCGGTGGGCGTGATCGGCCCGACCCGGCTGAACTATGGCCGGATCGTTCCGATCGTGGATTACACGGCGCAGCTGGTCGGGCGGATGATCGCCGACCGGAGTTAGAGGTGGAAGGCATGGCAGACCCGAAAAAGGATGATTTTCTCGACGATATCGACGCGGCCGAAGCCGAGGAGCAGGCCGGGTTGAACGAGGAAATCGACGATATCGCGATGGAAATTGACGCACTGCGCGCCGAGCGGGACGACTACAAGGACAAGTTCATGCGGGCGCTGGCGGATGCCGAAAACGCCCGCAAGCGCGCCGACAAGGACCGTCGCGAGGCGCAGGCCTATGGCGGCACTCGCATCGCGCGCGACCTGCTGCCGGTCTATGACAACCTCAACCGGGCGCTGACCGCGGCGCAGGAATCCGAAGGCGCCTCGACCGCGCTGGTCGAAGGCGTGGAACTGACGCTGAAAGAGCTGCTGAAGGTGTTTGAGCGTCATGGCGTGACCCGGATCACCCCCGAGGTCGGCGAGCGCTTCGACCCGCAACAGCACGAGGCCATGTTCGAGGCCCCGGTGCCGGGCACCAAGGCGGGCGAGATCATCCAGGTCTCGGCCGAGGGGTTCATGCTGTACGACCGGCTGTTGCGGCCCGCGCAGGTTGGCGTCAGCTCGATGCCCGCGTCCTGAACCGGTGAATGGCGGGTTTTCCCGCCCTGCGCATCAAGACCGCGTGGCGCCGGTGGCACGCGCTGGGCGGCCAGCCCCCCAGACCCCCCGGGGCTATTTCGACCAAGAAGAAGCACAGCCGCCGGACAGGGTGTCAGCCTTTGTCCAGCAGTGCCTTGAGATCATAAAGCGCATCCAGGGCCTGGCGTGGGCTCAGGTCGTCGAGCGTCATGTCGCGCAGCTGTTCCTCGATCTTTGATGTTTGCCGTGCCACCGGCGGTTCCGATGCGCGGGCGGCAGCTGAGAAGAGCGGCAGGTCGTCGATCAGCGCCTTGGGCGAGGCGCGTTCCCGTTCACCCTTTTCCAGCGCCTCGAGAACGTCGCGGGCGCGGGTGATGACCGCGGCAGGCAGGCCGGCCAGTTGAGCGACCTGCACGCCGTAAGAGCGGTCGGCAGCGCCTTCATGGACCTCGTGCAGGAAGATCACCTCGCCATCCCATTCCTTGACCGCCACGGTGGCGTTGCGGACCCCGTCCAGCTTGCCCGCCAGGGCGGTAAGTTCATGATAATGCGTGGCAAAGAGGCCGCGAACCCGGTTGACCGCCTGCAGGTGTTCCAGCGTCGCCCAGGCGATCGACAAGCCGTCGTAGGTGGCGGTGCCGCGGCCGATCTCGTCGAGGATCACCAGCGCGCACTCGTCGGCCTGGTTCAGGATGGTGGCGGTTTCGACCATTTCGACCATGAAGGTTGATCGTCCGCGCGCCAGGTCGTCGCTGGCGCCAACGCGGCTGAAGATCTGGCTGACCAGCCCGACGTGCGCCGATTGCGCCGGGACGTAAGAGCCGATCTGGGCCAGGAGCGCGATCAGCGCGTTCTGCCGCAGGTAGGTCGATTTACCGGCCATGTTCGGCCCGGTCAGCAGGGTGACGGCAGCCCCCTGCCCGTCCGCGCTGAGATTGCAGTCATTGGCGATGAAGGGTTCGCCGGCCACGGCCAGCGCTGCCTCGACCACCGGGTGCCGTCCGCCTTCGACGGCAAAGGCGCGGCTGTCATCGACCCTTGGCAGGCACCAGTCCCGCTGCCGGGCGAGTTCTGCCAGGGCCAGCGCCAGGTCGATCTCGGCCAGGGCCAGCGCCAGGTCGGACAGCGCGGGCGCCTGGTCCATGATCTCGGCCCGCAGGTCCTCGTAGATGCGGCGCTCGATCTCCAGCGCCTCGTTGCCGGCGTTCAGGATGCGGCGTTCGAGTTCCGACAGTTCGACGGTGGTGAACCGGACCTGGTTCGCCGTGGTCTGGCGGTGGATGAACCGCTCGGAGAGCGCGAACATCTTGTCCGCGTGCACCGCTGTCGTCTCGATGAAATACCCCAGCACGTTGTTGTGCTTTATCTTGAGCGAGGTGACGCCGGTTTCCTGCGCGTATTCCCCCTGCATCCGGGCAATGACGCCCCTGCCCTCGTCGCGCAGCGTGCGCGCCTCGTCCAGCGCGGCGTCGAACCCCGGTGCGACAAAGCCGCCGTCGCTGACGCGCAGGCCCGGTTCCGCCACCAGCGCCTCGTCCAGTCTGTCCAGCAGGGCCTCCTGCCCCTTCAGCGCGGCGCAGGACCGGGCCACCAGGTCCGGCAGGTCGACACCGGACAGCCGGTCCGCGATCTGCCCGGCCTGCGCCAGCGCGGTGCGCACTGCTGCCAGGTCACGCGGGCCGCCCCGGTCCAGCCCCAGCCGCGACAGCGCTCGGTCGACGTCAGGCACCTCTTTCAAGGCGCCGCGCAGCATGTCGGCCATCGGTCCCTCGACGCCCCAGCGCACCGCCTCCAGCCGCTCGTGGATGACTGCCAGATCGCGTGAGGGCGAGGCGACGCGCCGTTCCAGAAGGCGCGCACCGGCGGAGGTCACGGTCATGTCGATCACCGACAGGAGAGAGCCCTTGCGCCCGCCCTGCAGGCTTTCGGTCAGTTCCAGGTTGCGCCGGGTGGCCGCGTCGATCTGCAGGATGCGGCTGACCTGTTCCTGCCGGGGCGGTCGCAGCAGCGGCAGGCGGCCTTTCTGGGTGATGTCCAGGTAATCGACCAGTGCGCCCATCGCGGACAGTTCGGCCCGGTCGAAACTGCCGAAACCGGTCAGCGTCTGCACCTTGAACAGCTTGCACAGCCGCCCCTCGGCGGCGCCGGATTCGAAGCTTGCGGCGCCCAGCACCGTGGGGTCGATCCCGAGGTCGCCCAGCACCTCGCGCAGGGTGTCCTCTGTCGCGTCGGAGCACAGCAGTTCCGAGGGGGCCAGCCGGGCCAGTTCGGCGCCGATCCGCGCCCGGCCCAGCGGCATCACGTGAAACGCGCCGGTCGAGATATCCGCCCAGGCCAGCGCCCATTCCCTGCGCACGTGGCCAAGAGCGGCCAGGAAATTGTGCCGCCGTGCCTCCAGCAGCGAATCTTCGATCAGGGTGCCCGGCGTGACCAGCCGCACCACGTCGCGTTTGACCACGGATTTCGAGCCGCGTTTCTTGGCCTCTTCGGGGGTTTCCATCTGTTCGCCCACGGCGACGCGGAATCCCTTGCGGATCAGGGTCAGCAGATAGCCTTCGGCGGCATGCACCGGAACGCCGCACATCGGGATGTCGTCCCCGGCGTGTTTGCCGCGTTTGGTCAGCGCGATGTCCAGCGCCGCGCTGGCCGCCACCGCGTCGTCGAAGAACAGTTCGTAGAAATCCCCCATGCGGTAGAACAGCAGCGCATCGGGATGGTTTGCCTTGATCTCGAGGTACTGCGCCATCATCGGCGTGACAGCGGTATCCCGTGGTGTACTCTTTCCCGCGTTGTTAGCGCTCACGTAGCTTCCCCCCGGCGATTTCGCGTGACATTAAGACGGGTAAAGAGCGGGGAAAACCGCAAATTCTGCCGGATGGAGGGGACATGTCCAAAGCCAGATTCACCCGCGAAGAGGCCCTTGCCTTTCACCTCGAACCGACGCCCGGCAAATGGGAGGTGCAGGCCACCGTCCCGATGACCACGCAGCGTGATCTCAGCCTGGCCTATTCGCCCGGTGTGGCCGTGCCTTGCGAGGATATCGCCGCGAACCCGGAACTGGCCTACGACTATACCAACAAGGGCAACCTCGTCGCCGTGATCTCGAACGGGACGGCGGTCCTGGGTCTGGGAAACCTTGGCGCCCTGGGGTCGAAGCCGGTGATGGAAGGCAAATCGGTGCTGTTCAAGCGCTTTGCCGACGTGAACAGCATCGACATCGAGCTGGACACCGAGGATCCGGACGAATTCTGCAAGGCGGTCAAGCTGATGGGGCCGACGTTCGGCGGGATCAACCTTGAGGACATCAAGGCGCCGGAATGTTTCATCATCGAGCAGCGGCTCAAGGAAGAGATGGACATTCCCGTCTTTCACGACGACCAGCATGGCACGGCGGTGATCTGCGCGGCGGGTCTGATCAATGCTCTGCACCTGTCGGGGAAAAAGATCGAGGATTGCCGAATTGTCCTGAACGGTGCCGGCGCGGCGGGGATTGCCTGCCTCGAGTTGATCAAGTCGATGGGCGCGCGGCACGAAAACTGCATCATGTGCGACACCAAGGGCGTGATCTACCAGGGCCGCACCGAGGGCATGAACCAGTGGAAATCGGCGCATGCGGTCGTGACCGAGGCGCGTTCGCTGGAAGACGCAATGAAAGGCGCCGATGTCTTCCTGGGCGTGTCGGCCAAGGGGGCGGTCACTCAGGACATGGTCGCCAGCATGGCCGACAACCCGGTGATCTTTGCCATGGCCAACCCCGATCCGGAAATCACGCCGGAGGACGCGCATGAGGTGCGGGTGGATGCCATCGTTGCCACCGGGCGCAGCGACTATCCCAACCAGGTCAACAACGTGCTGGGCTTTCCCTATCTCTTCCGGGGCGCGCTGGACATCCACGCCCGCGCCATCAACGACGAGATGAAGATCGCCTGCGCGCAGGCCCTGGCCGAACTGGCGCGCGAGGACGTGCCCGACGAGGTGGCGCTGGCCTATGGCAAGACGCTGACCTTTGGCCGCGACTACATCATTCCCACGCCCTTCGACCCCCGCCTGATCCACCGGATTCCGCCTGCCGTGGCCAAGGCGGGCATGGACACGGGCGCGGCGCGGCGGCCCATCGTCGACATGGAAGCCTATGAGCACATGTTGCAGACGCGCATGGACCCGACCGCCTCGATCCTGCGGTCGATCAACGCGCGGGCGCGGTCGGCGCAGGCGCGGATGATCTTTGCCGAGGGCGACGATCCGCGCGTGCTGCGCGCGGCGGTGATGTACCAGCGGTCCGGCCTGGGCAAGGCGCTGGTTGTCGGGCGCGACGCGGACGTGAAACAGAAACTCGAAGAGGCGGGCCTGCACGACGCGGTGCGCGAGCTGGAGGTGGTGAACGCCGCCAACACGCGCCACCTGGAGACCTACAAGACCTTTCTTTACGAGCGCCTGCAGCGGCGCGGCATGGACCGACAGGACATCCACCGGCTTGCGGCGCGCGACCGGCATGTCTTTGCCTCGTT
Organism: Mameliella sp. LZ-28; assembly: GCF_012274245.1. Classification (NCBI taxonomy): domain Bacteria; kingdom Pseudomonadati; phylum Pseudomonadota; class Alphaproteobacteria; order Rhodobacterales; family Roseobacteraceae; genus Antarctobacter; species Mameliella sp. LZ-28. The sequence continues at coordinate 167,470 of NZ_JAANYX010000038.1, forward strand.
GATGCTGGCGCACGGGCACGGCGATGGGCTGGTCACCGGGGCAACGCGGAAATCGGCGCATGTGATGCAGCTGATCAACCATGTGTTCGATGCCGATGCGGCGCATGGGGCCGCGGGTGTCACCGCTCTCTTGCACAAGGGGCGGATCGTGATGATTGCCGATACCCTGGTGCATGAATGGCCCAACGAGGAAGACCTGGCCACCATCGCCGAACGCGCGGCGGGCGTGGCGCGGCACCTGGGGCTGGAACCGCGTGTGGCCTTTGTCAGCTTTTCGACCTTCGGTTACCCGGTGTCGGAACGGGCCGAAAAGATGCACCTGGCGCCGCGCGTGCTGGACCGGCGCGGGGTCAGTTTCGAATACGAAGGCGAGATGACCGTGGACGTGGCGCTGAACGTCAAGGCGCAGGAGCATTACCCGTTCCAGCGCCTGACCGGCCCGGCCAACATCCTGGTGGTGCCGGCGCGGCACTCGGCCTCGATCTCGGTCAAGCTGATGCAGGAGATGGCGGGGGCGACGGTGATCGGGCCGATCCTGGCCGGTGTCGACAAGTCGATCCAGATCTGTTCGACCTCGATGACCGCGAATGACATCCTGAACATGGCGGTGCTCGCCGCCGCCAAGATCAGCTAGACAGGGCAGGGGGCGGTCGCCCGGCAAGAGACCGGCATGGGAGGTGCCTGATGACGATCTTCAATCTCGGCTCTATCAACGCGGACCTGTTCTATCACGTCCCGCACCTGCCCGCTCCGGGCGAAACCCTGGCCGCGCGGTCCTTTACCCGGGGGCTGGGCGGCAAGGGCGCCAACATGTCGGTGGCCGCCGCGCGCGCGGCGGCGCGCTGCGTGCATATCGGCGCGGTGGGGGCGGATGGCGCCTGGGCAGTTGACCGGCTGATGGAATATGGGGTGTATACACAGTTTATTTCAACTGTATCCGAGGACACGGGAAACGCCCTGATCGCCGTCGATGACGCCGGAGAGAACACGATCATCCTGTATCCCGGCGCCAACCATGCCATTTCCACCGATCACCTGGCCGAGGCACTGGACGGGGCAGGGGCCTCTGACATCTTCCTGACCCAGAACGAGACCAACGCCCAGCGCGCGGCGGCGGAGCTGGCCTCTTCGAAGGGGATGCGGGTGGCCTATGCGGCCGCGCCCTTTGACGCCAAGGCGGTGCAGGCGGTCCTGCCGTTGCTGGACCTTCTGTTCCTGAACGCGGTCGAGGCGCGGCAGTTGCAAGAGGCGACCGGCCTGGCGCCCGAGGCGTTGCCGGTGCGCGACGTCATCGTGACATTGGGCGGGGACGGCGCGTGCTGGCACAACACCGACACCGGAGAAACACGGGCCTTTCCGGCTGTGCCGGTCACGCCGGTCGACACGACCGGGGCAGGGGACACCTTTACCGGCTATGTCCTTGCCGGGCTGGACCGGGGCCTGCCGATGGAACAGGCCATCGGGCAGGCGATGATTGCCGGGGCGATCATGGTCACGCGCGAAGGCACGGCGGACGTGATCCCCGACCTCCGCGACGTTCAGGACTTCGGCGGTTAAAGCGCAAAGTCATCTTCTGTCAGCCCGGTCACACCGGCGACACGGATCTCGGCCTCGGCGGCCAGGTCGGCGTCGGTGTTGAACTGCACGATGCTGGATCCGGCGGCCGTCTCGATCACCCGGATCTGGTTGGCGCCGGTAAAGGGCCCGGTGCCGACAAAGGTGAAGACACCGGGGATCATCGAGACCACGTTGATGATGTCGATCCCCTGTTCGAAATCCAGGATCTGGTCACGCTGGGCACCCAGACCGGCCTGGGCGGTGGTGCGGAACAGGAAGACATCCGCATCCTGTCCCCCGGTCAGGAAGTCGAGGCCAAGCCCGCCGGCCAGCTCATCCTCGCCATCGCGGCCGCGCAGGACGTCGGTGCCATCGCCGCCTTCCAGCACATCGTTGCCCGACCCGCCGTCCAGCGTGTCGTTGCCCTCGCCGCCGTCCAGTTCGTCGGCACCATCGCGACCGTTCAGCAGGTCGTTGCCGTTCTGGCCCCGCAGGGTGTCATTGCCCGCCTGGCCGCGCAGGATGTCGTTGTCATCGCCGCCTTCCAGGACGTCGTCGTCGCTGCCCCCGTCCAGCGTGTCGTCCCCGATGCCGCCATACAGGCTGTCGCTGCCCGCCTGACCGACCAGAACGTCGTTGCCATCGTCCCCCGAGATCAGGTCGTCGCCCGCGTTGCCGTTGAGGGTGTCATTGTCGCTCTGTCCACGCAGGTCGTCGTCCCCGTCGCCGCCAAAGGCGATGTCGTCGCCCGATCCCGCGCTCAACGTGTCGTTGCCGCCGCGCCCGATCAGCAGGTCGTCGTCGTTGCCGCCCGACAGGAAATCGGGAAAGTTGCCGCCCTTGAGCGTGTCGTTCCCGTTGCCGCCGCTGACCGTTCCGGAAAAGTTCGCCTGGACAACCTGACCTGTGCCCATGCCGTCATAAAGATCGAAACCGTCGCCAAGGTTGACGGTGCCGGTGATCGTCCCGGTGTTGATCATGCGGTCGTTTTCATTGCTGAACTCGATTTGGGCCGACATGCCGTTCTTGCCGATGATCGTTCCGTGGTTGACGAAGACCCCCGGAAGGAAGGCGCTGCTGGTGGTGGCAAAGATGATGCGATCCACCGCGAGTGTGCCCAGGTTGGTCAGGCGACCGCCGGAATCGGACGACAGGTCCAGTATAGAACCGCGCATCTCTCCGTAGTTCACGATGATCGCGTTCGACAGGTCGCCGCCGCCGGGCAGCAGATCGCCCAGTCGCGTTGCGCTCATCAATCCGTGATTCACCACCTGCAGGTCCACCGAGGATTGCGCGCCGGAGGGGTCGATCACGTCATCGGCGGCGATCACGCTGCCGTAGTTGTAGATGTGCAGCCGCGCCCCCGGCTCTGACGAGGGCGTATCCAGGACAAAGGCGCTGTCGATACCGGCCTGGATGGTGCCATTATTGATGATCTCGGCGTAGGCCGTGTTGATCTGGACCGTCCCGAAAAGATCGCCGTTGTTGAAAAGCCGCGTCTGGGTCGACGAACCATCGGCCATCTGCACCGCGACGGCGCTGGGTGTGACCTGTACACCTTCGAGAATTGTCAGCGTGTCGCCATTGGTGGCGGTCACGGTCGCGCTGGTATCGGTGGTCTGGAAAATCTGGGCCATGAAATCCTGTCCTGTCGCGTCAATGCTTGTGTCTACAACCAGACTGTCTAGCGCATGGCCCGAAATCTTCAATGATACCAAGGGGGCGTGCAGCGCCCCCTGGCTCATGTGCCCAATGTCACAGCACGAAATCATCCGCCGTCAGCCCGGTGACATTCGCCACGCGGATCTCGGCATCGGCGATGCCGTCGCCATCGTTGTCGAGCTGCACGATGGTCGAGCCGGTGGCGGTTTCCAGCAGACGCAGTTCGGGATTGCCCGAGGGCGCAAACCCGGCCGTGCCACGGAACTCGAAAACGCCGGGGGACAGGCCGGCGACGACGATCAGATCGATGCCCTGCTCAAAGTCCAGGATCTGGTCGCGGTTGGCACCGGGCACCGTATTGGCCGCTGCGCGGAACACGAATTGGTCCGCCCCGGTGCCTCCCGTCAGAAAATCGCGCCCCGGACCCCCGGCCAGTTCATCCTCGCCGGAGCGGCCACGCAGGATGTCGTTGCCATCATCCCCTTCCAGCGTGTCATTCCCGGCGCCGCCGTCCATCGTGTCGTTCTGGCCGCCGCCTTCGAGCCGGTCAGAGCCGTCCTGTCCCACCAGGATGTCATCGCCGATGCCGCCTGCCATCGTGTCGTCGCCCGCGTTGCCGGTGATCACGTCGTCATCCGAACCGCCATCCAGCAGATCGTTGCCGTCGCCGCCCAAGAGCGTGTCGTTGCCGTTGTCGCCGGACAGGTTGTCATCCCCGCCACGCCCGACCAGCAGGTCGTCTTCCGTGCCGCCCGCCATCGTGTCCGGAGCGTCCCCGCCGGCGATGGTATCCTCTCCGCTGTCACCTTCGATCACCCCGGTCGCGACTCCCGCGCCGCCTTCGTAACGGTCATTTCCGCTGAACAGCAGGATGTCGCCATCGAAGGTGCCGCTGTTGAAAATCCAATCAGCGCCTTCGCCACCCAGGAAGGCCCTTGATGACCCATAGATATAGCCGGCATTGTTGATGACAGAGCCGCCTGTCTGGCCCACGTTGGCGTTGACGATGATGCCGGTGCCCGTTGTCCCGATGATTTCGCCGGTGTTCACGATACGTACCGTCGTGTTGCCGGATGCCAGGATGATTCCGCTGCCGTCGGCATGAATGCGCCCGCTGTTCGAGATCCGACTGGCTATGCTTCCATCTGACTCGGTGACGATGATGCCGCTGCTGCCCGCAAGGATCGTACCTGCATTGTCCAGCTCGAAGTTTTCTGACACGTCGCCGGCCACGGCGTTTCCGTTCAACGAAATGATCGTCGCATTCGGACCAAACAGCATGATGCTGCCTTCTCCGGACATCTCGATGGCCGTCAAGGAAGCGTTGGAAACGGTCTGGACCGACCCGTTGACAGACAGGTAGTTGAGTCCGACTCCGGACAGGGTGATGGCCTCGTCGTTTGTGATGATCAGCTCACCGTCCTTGGTGACGACGCCAAGTTCCGCCCCGGTCAAAGTTCTGGCGGTCGTGTTGTAGCCTGTAATGGTGAAATTCGCCATTTTGCCTTCTCTCCAATTCGCTCTTCAATACATGCAAGGACCGGATCGCTGCCGATCCGGTCCATCCAGCTTAATGCAGGCCATGCATTGCGTCATGTGAGCGGGGGAAAGCGGCCGATTGATGCCGATCCACGGGTCAGTTCACGAAAGGTGCGGCGTTGCCCCAAAGCTGTTTCACGCGCTGGTCTCGGCCGCATCCGTCGCGGTAGCGTTTGTAGGCGTCGCGTTGCTTGACGATGCCAAAACGGGTCACGATGCGCTGGCTGCCCTTGTAGTAGTCCTGGTGATAATCCTCGGCCCGGTAAAAGCGTTTGGCGGGCAGGATCGGGGTGACGATCCGTTGGCCCAGCGCCTTTTCCGCCTCCGCCTTGGCGGCTTCGGCGGCGGATTTCTGGGCAGCATCCGTGTAGAAGATCGCGGTGCGATAGCTTTCGCCACGGTCACAGAACTGGCCCCCCGCGTCGGTCGGATCGACCGAGCGGAAGAACATGTCGTACAGCTGGCGGACAGAGACCGAGCCGGGATTGAAACTGATCCTGACGGCCTCGTAATGGCCGGTTCCGCCCCGGCTCACCTGCTTGTAGGTCGGGTTGGCGGTGCGCCCGCCGGTGTAGCCGGACACCGCCTCGCTTACGCCGCGGACTTTCTCGAAATCCGCCTCGACGCACCAGAAACAGCCGCCGGCCACGATGATCTCGGCGGCGCGGGCGGTCTGGGCCGTGGTCCCCAGGCCAAGTGCGAGAAGAAGGCAGAGCAGGGCGGGACGGATGGATACGAGACGGGGCATGGCGGGTCCTCCTTTTCCCAAAGCCTGCCCCGGTGCCCCCCTTCCTGGCAATCCGCCCCGAGAGGGTCTCACCCGAAGGTGAGCGAGACGTGACTTTTCTCGAAAAAATTCATCCGTGCTGAAACTTTTTCGGAGAGGGTTCGTGATTCAGGGCACCACACGCCGAAAAACAACTTTGTCGGCGTAGAGTAGAACTGGGAGAAAATGTATGAATTTCAAGATTATGACCGCCGCCCTCATCTGTGTCGCAGGCACTGCCTTTGCCGGCGGCCACGGCATGGCCCCGATGGTCGAAGCCGCTGACCAGAGCGTTGCAGAGGGCACCGTTTCCGCGTCCAAGGTTGTCGCGCCCGCCAACGGCTGGCTGGTGGTGCACCGTACCGGCGAAGACATGAAACCGGGCCCGGTTGTCGGCCATGCGCCGCTGCGCAAGGGCGAGAACATGGATGTCGCCGCGATCCTGACCGAGGAAGTCGCCGCCGGTGACATGCTGATGCTCATGGTTCACGGCGAAGACGGTGGCATGACCACCGGTATCTTCGAATACACGCTGGGCGCCAAGGAAGACGGCCCGATCCGCATGGACGGCAACCTGGTGATGACCACCATCACCGCCCAGTAAGGGCTCTCGCCGGGTCACCTCGTCTCAACCCCGGCCCGGCACCTGCCGCAGGTTACACGGCAGGCACGTGCCTGCGTATTTGGCACGGTGAACGGCCGTCCAGGTCCCGGTTTCCCGGACCTGGGCGGCCTTCATGTGTTCAGGATGCGTTTCCGCCGATCGCCTCGCGCGTGATCGGGCAGCGGGCGCCGTCATACATGCGATCCAGCACCTCGGCAAAGACCTCCGGCGCACCGGGGACCGCCTCGAACAGGGTCATGCAGGACCGCACCTTGAGCGCATCGACCGCGCCAAGGATCGTTTCCGGATCCGTCTCCGCATGGGTAAGTAGGATCTGCGAAACCTCGACCAGCCGGGGGCCAAGTACCGGGTGGGCAAGGTAGGCTGCGGCCTCGTCCAGCCCTGACAGCCCGAAATGCCGCGCGCGATGCGAGCGGCCCAGAATGGCCAGCTGCGGAAAGACCCACCAGATCCAGTGCGAGGTCTTCCGGCCCGCGCGCAACTCGCGCAGCACGTCGTCCCAGCCCGAAGCCTGGGACGTGACGAACTCGGATAGCTCAGCCAAGACGCCGCTTGCGTGCCGCCAGCAGGCGCAGGCGCAGGGCGTTGAGGGTGATGAAGCCCTCGGCGTCCTTCTGGTCGTAGGCGCCGGCATCGTCCTCGAAGGTCACATGGGCCTCGGAGTAGAGCGAGTTCTCGGACCAGCGACCGATGCAGCGGACCGAGCCCTTGTAGAGCTTCAGACGCACGGTGCCCGAGACCAACTGCTGCGAGGTGTCGATGGCCGCCTGCAACATCTCGCGTTCCGGCGAGTACCAGAAACCGTTGTAGATCAGTTCCGCGTAGCGCGGCATCAGGCTGTCCTTGAGGTGGCCCGCGCCGCTGTCCAGCGTGATCTGTTCGATGCCGCGGTGCGCCTCCAGCAGGATGGTGCCGCCGGGGGTTTCGTAGATGCCGCGGGACTTCATGCCGACAAAACGGTTCTCGACGAAATCCAGCCGCCCGATGCCGTGGGTGCGGCCGTAGTCGTTCAGCTTGGTCAGGATCGTGGCGGGGGACATGGCCTCGCCGTTGATGGCCACGGCGTCGCCCTTGTCAAAGGTGATCTCGATCACCTCGGGCGTGTCGGGCGCATCCTCGGGGTTCACGGTGCGCAGGTGCACGTATTCGGGCGCCTCTTCTGCCGGGTCTTCCAGCACGCGGCCCTCGGAGGAGGTGTGCAGCAGGTTCGCATCGACAGAGAAGGGCGCCTCGCCGCGCTTGTCCTTGGCGATCGGGATCTGGTTCTTCTCGGCAAAGTCCAGCAGCGCGGTGCGCGAGTTCAGGTCCCACTCGCGCCAGGGCGCGATCACCTTGATGTCGGGGTTCAGCGCGGCGGCGCTCAGTTCAAAACGAACCTGGTCATTGCCCTTGCCGGTGGCACCGTGGGCGACGGCGTCGGCGCCGGTTTCCTCGGCGATCTCGACCAGCCGCTTGGAGATCAGCGGGCGGGCGATGGAGGTTCCCAGCAGGTACAGCCCCTCGTAGACGGCGTTGGCGCGGAACATCGGAAAGACGAAATCCCGCACGAATTCCTCGCGCACGTCCTCGATGTAGATGTTCTCGGGCTTGATCCCCAGCATCAGCGCCTTTTCGCGGGCGGGCTCCAGCTCTTCGCCCTGACCGAGGTCCGCGGTAAAGGTCACCACTTCGCAGCCGTATTCCGTCTGCAGCCATTTCAGGATGATCGAGGTGTCGAGGCCGCCGGAATAGGCGAGCACAACTTTCTTGGGCGCTGTCATGGATCATGTCCTTTGGGGCAGTTTGGCGGGCGGATTAGCCTGTTTTCAGGGAGCCTGCAAGGAAGGGGCGTTGACGCCACCTCTCGGCGTGCTACCCCCTGAAGCCGGATTGTTTCGGAAAGGTGCGCGATGCGCGGCTGGCAGATTTTCAGACATTCGTTCCGCATGGTGCTCAACAACCTCGAAGCGGCCTTTCGCCTGTCGGCGGTCCTCTATGCCGTGCAGGCGCTGAACCAGGTGCTGGTGCTGCTGGCCGCCCCGGCCCAGGGGTCGACCGCGACAGTGATCAACCCGGGCATGGCGATGATGGTTCTCGCGACCTCGATCCTGGCGATTGTCGCCAGCCTGTGGATCGCCGTGGCCTGGCACCGCTATGTCCTCACCGGAGAGGAACCCGACGGTGCGGTGCCGCCCTGGCACGGCGGGCTGGTGCTGGCCTACCTGGGCCGGTCGGTGATGATTGCCCTGCTGGTGGTCGTTGCGCTGGTGGCCGCGCTGATCCCGGTGACGGCGGTCATGGCGATGGCGCCCGCGCTGGGCCTGCCGCTGATGTTGATGGTCGTGGCGCTGGCGGTCTACCTGTTCTTCCGCTTCGGCGTGATGCTGCCCGCCGGCGCCATTGACCGCAAGATGACCCTGCGCGAGGCCTGGGCCGCGACCGGCAAGGACCAGGAGGCGATGGTGGTGCTGACGCTGCTGGTGACGGGTATGGTGGTGGCGGTGCAACTGCCCGCGATGCTGAACCCCGACCCGCATTCGCTGATCAACCTTGTCTACAGCGTCGTTGTCGGCTGGTTCGCGACGATGATCGGGATCTCGGTCCTGACCACGCTCTACGGTGTCTGCGTCGAGGGCCGCGACATCGACTGACTTGCGCAGGCGCGGGGCTTGGGTCACTTCTGGGCCATGACACGTTTCCAGGACCAGGCCCGCGCCGCCGAGGCCGCCATGCGCGACGTCTTTCCGCCGACGCCGCTCTTGCGCAATGCCCATCTTTCCGAACGGTTCGGCGCCGAGGTGCTGCTGAAACGCGAGGATCTCAGCCCCGTCCGCAGCTACAAGCTGCGCGGGGCCTTCAACGCCATGCGCAAGGCGGAGGGGGAAATCCTCTTCGTCTGTGCCTCTGCCGGCAACCACGCGCAGGGCGTGGCCTACATGTGCCGGCATTTCGGGGTCACGGGCGTGATCTTCATGCCCGTGACGACGCCACAGCAGAAGATCCAGAAGACGCGGATGTTCGGCGGCGACACTATCGAGATCCGCCTGATCGGGGATTATTTCGACGATTGCCTGAAGGCGGCGCAGGCGTTCTGCGCGCAGGAGGGTGGGCATTTCCTGTCTCCCTTCGACGATGACGACGTGATCGAGGGGCAGGCCAGCGTCGCGGTCGAGATCGAACAGCAGCTGGGCCGCGCGCCCGACCACCTGGTGATTCCGGTGGGCGGCGGCGGCCTGTCCTCGGGCGTGCTCAGCTATTTCGGCAATTCGGTGCAATATACCTTTGTCGAGCCCTCGGGCGGGGCCTGCCTGCGCGCGGCGCTGCAGGCCGGGCGGCCCGTGGCCCTGCCACAGGTGAACACCTTTGCCGATGGCGCCGCCGTGGCCCGGATTGGTGAGCGGACCTTTGACCGGCTCAAGGGCGTGGGCCTGGCCAATACCCTGACGATCAACGAGGACAGGCTTTGCCTGACCATCCTGGAAATGCTGAACGTCGAGGGAATCGTTCTGGAACCCGCCGGCGCGCTCTCGGTCGATGCGTTGCAGGACCTCGGCCAGGGGATCTCCGGGCGGACGGTGGTCTGTATCACCTCGGGCGGGAATTTCGATTTCGAACGCCTGCCAGAGGTCAAGGAACGCGGGCAGCGCTATTCCGGGGTAAAGAAATACTTCATCCTGCGCCTGCCGCAGCGGCCCGGTGCGCTCAAGGATTTCCTGGGCCTGTTGGGTCCCGAGGATGACATCGCGCGATTCGAATACCTCAAGAAATCCGCGCGCAACTTTGGTTCTGTCCTGATCGGGATCGAGACCTCGGCGCCCGAGAATTTCGCCAAGCTGTTTGCTCAGCTGGATGCGCAGGGGTTCACCTACCAGGACATCACCGAGGACGAGATCCTCGCCCAGTTCGTGATCTGATGTTTGCCGGGCGGCGCGTTCTGCTGACCGGCGCGGCACAGGGGATCGGCCTTGCGCTGGCCCGCGCCCTGGCGGCAGAGGGCGCGCGGCTGTTCCTGACCGACAGGGCGGGGCCGGATCTGGACAGGGTTGCGCGGGACCTGGGGGCCGGGGCCTTTGCCGCCGATCTGCGCGACCCCGGGCAGATCGCTGCGCTTGTCGCGGACGCGCAGGCGGCGCTGGGCGGGGTCGACATGCTGATCTCGAACGCGGGCTTCGCGCGGGGCGCGATGGAGGGGCCCTGCAGCGCGCCGGATGACCAGTGGCAGGACAGTTGGGATCTGCATGTCATGGCGCATCTGCGGGCCGCGCGGCTTGTCCTGCCCGGTATGCGGGAACGGGGCGAGGGCTGGCTGGTCAATGTCGCCTCGGCGGCGGGGCTGTTGTCGCAGATCGGCGATGCACCCTATTCGGCCAGCAAACATGCCGCCGTCAGCCTGGCGCAATCCCTGGCGATCGAACATGGCGACGAGGGTATCCGCGTCGCTGTCGTCTGTCCGCTGTATGTCGCGACTCCGCTTTTGGGGTACGGGGTTGGGGAAGAGGACCGGCCCGAGGGCGTCCTGACACCCGAAGCGGTTGCGGACCGTGTGTTGCAGGGGCTGAGAGAGCAGCGGTTCCTGATCCTGCCGCATCCGGAGGCGGCGGAGTTTGCACGGCGCCGGGCCGCGGACATGGACCGTTGGATAGACGGCATGCGCCAGTTGCGGCGCGGGGCCTTTGCCGACGGTGCGCCGCGTGACCTGTCAGAACTGCACCGCCGCATCTGAGCAGCCGGGATTCGCTGTGTCAGGATTCGCTTTGCCTGTCAGGCGGCAAGCCGACCGGGCAGATCCTGTTCGAACTTGCGCCGCGAGGATTCGAATGTTTGGCGGACCTGTGCCGGGCTGACGGTGTCCGGCGCGCCCGAGGCGGCGGATTTTTCTCCCTTCAGACACAGTTGGGCCAGTTCCGCGAACCCAAGGTTCAGCGAAGCGCCCTTGAGGAAGTGCATCTGTTCCTCTGTCACCACCGGATTGCCTTCGCATTTCTCCAGCGCGACGATGGCGATTTCAACCTCGTCCAGGAACAGGTCGACAACCTCGGCAAAATCCTCGGCGCCGATTTCATCGACCAGCTCGTCGACACGCGACCAATCAATCATTCCCTGACCTCCTGCGGAAAACACGCCGGTGAAAGAGGCCCTGGCCCCTTTGTGCGCCCTGTCTAATCTGCGCAGGTAAAGGCTGCCTTTCCGTTTGTGCCGGGGCGGCGAGGGAATGCGGCGCATTTTATCGTTCAGGCCGCGTTAAGGAACGGAGCTTAGAAACCGCGGCATTGGAAACGCCAACAGGGGCACGAATTGCAGACCCAGAGCACCAGTATCCCGTCCGGGCTGACAGGCGCTATTCAGCGCGTGCTGGTGGTCGATGACAGCCGCGCCCAGCTGAAGATGGTCGAGACGATGGTCCGCCGCTGGGGGTACGAGGTGATGACCGCCGACTCCGGGCACCAGGCGCTGGAAATCGTGCGCCGGACGCCGCCGGATCTGATCCTTTCGGACTGGATGATGCCGGGCATGACGGGGTTGGAATTCTGTCGCCATTTCAGGAGCCTGTCCCAGAATGGATACGGCTATTTCATCCTGCTCACCTCCAAGAGCGAGAAAGGCGACATTGCCAAGGGGCTGGACGCGGGCGCCGATGATTTCCTGACCAAGCCGGTCAACGCGCACGAACTGCGCGCGCGGATCAAGGCCGGCGAACGCATCGTGTCGATGGAACGGCAGCTGTCGGAAAAGAACCGCCAGGTCTCGGACGCGCTGGAGGAGTTGCGTGAGATCCACACCGCCATAGACAACGACCTGCGCCAGGCGCGCACGATCCAGCAATCGCTGGTCCCCGAACGTATCTGCGAGGTCCTGACGTCTCGCGTCAGCCTGCTGCTCAGGCCCTGCGGTCATGTCGGCGGTGACCTGGTGGGCGTGTTCAAGCCGGGGTTCGGGCGGCTGGGTCTCTACAGTATCGACGTCTCGGGCCACGGCATCACCTCGGCGATGGTGACGGCGCGGGTGGCGGGCTATCTGTCATCGACCTTTCCGGAACAGAATGTCGCCCTGGAACGCCGGTTCGACCGGTTCTACGCCATGCGCGAACCGGCAGAGACGGCGCAGATGCTGAACCAGCGGCTGGCCGCCGATCCCGGGGTCGAAGAATACCTGACGATGGCCTATGTCGCGGCCGATCTTGCCTCGGGACGGATGCGCATGGTGCAGGCTGGGCATTCGCCGCCGCTTTTGCTGCGGGCGGATGGCAGCCATGACTTCATCGGGGATGGCGGGCTGCCCATCGGCCTGGTCGACGAGGTCAGCTATGACCAGCATGATTTCCAGCTGCAGTCCGGGGACCGCCTGCTGCTTTATTCCGACGGGTTCACCGAGGCGGTGATGAAGAACGGCGAGATGCTGGGCGACGATGGCCTGGTCGAGATCTTTCGCGAAAGCGCCCGCACCGGCAGTGGACCGGACCTGCTGGAGGACATGTTCTGGCGCCTGACACAGCAGATGGAAAGCGCCGCGAAACTGGGCGATGACGTTTCTGCCGCGCTGCTGGAATACGACGTTCTCAGGGACGCCAGGGCCTGACGTTCCGCAGGCAGAACTCCCGGACAAAGCTGCTGTCGCCGCGATTGCCAAGCTCTTGCACCGCCATCTCGGGGCTGCGCCAGATCGCCGTATGCCCGGCTTCTGTCGGGGGGCCGTGTGGTCGAACCGGCTGCGCCGTGTAGATCACGCAGAGCTTTTCCGCCCAGAGATCGTATTCCGGCATGAAGGTGAACCGCCGGAAGGCACCCAGCCGGCGCGGCCGGGCGATTCGCCAGCCGGTTTCCTCGAACACCTCGCGGTGCAGGGCGGTCAGCGGATGTTCCCCCGGGTCGATGCCGCCGCCGGGCAGTTGCACCTCTGGTCCCGGGTCGGCCTGCAGCGTCAGCAACAGGCGCCCGGCGCGGGGCAGGATGGCATAGACGCCGGGCCGCAGAGTATAGCGCCGACCGGGTTCCGGCGGCGTGCCGATCCTGGGTGTCATCCCTGGCCCCCTTTGCGTCCGGGTTCATTCCTCTTATATGGTCGCGATATGCCAGCCAAAGGCAGACAAGGAAACCCCATGAGCATCGGCAACAAACTCGCCTGGGACGACACCGTCCTACCCTTTCAGCTTGACCGTTCGGACATGCGCGGCCGGGTCGCCCGGCTTGACGGCGTGCTGTCCGGCGTTCTGAAACAGCACGATTACCCCGCCCCGGTCGAGGCACTGGTGGCCGAGATGGCACTGCTGACCGCACTGATCGGCCAGACCATCAAGCTGCGCTGGAAACTGTCGCTGCAGGTGCAGACGAACGGCCCGGTGCGGATGATCGCCACCGATTACTTCGGCCCCGAGGAAGAAGGCCAGCCGGCGCGTATCCGGGCCTACGCCAGCTTCGACCGGGACCGGATCACCGACGCGCCGCCGTTCCAGCAGCTTGGCTCGGGCTATTTCGCGATCCTGATCGACCAGGGCAAGGGGATGCAACCCTACCAGGGCATCACCCCCATCGCGGGCAGCAGCCTGTCGGATTGCGCCGCCGCCTATTTCGCGCAGTCCGAACAGCTGCCCACCACCTTTGCGCTGTCCTATGGCCGGTCGACCGAACCGGGCGTGGCCGAACATTGGCGTGCGGGGGGCATCATGCTGCAGCACATGCCCAAGGCCTCGCCTTTTGCCAGCGGCGAAGGCGGGTCGGGTGACGAAGGGTTGCTGCAGGCCGAGGATCTGCTCAGCGGCGACAACGAGGAAAACTGGAACCGGGTCAACAGCCACCTGCATACGCTGGAGGAAATGGAGCTGATCGGCCCGACCGTGCCGCCGACAGAGCTGTTGTTGCGCCTGTTCCACGAGGAACAGCCGCGCGTCTACGATGCGCAGCCGGTGCGTTTCGGCTGTACCTGCTCCGAGGATCGCGTGCGCCAAAGCCTGTCGATCTACTCGGCCCGGGACATCGAGAAGATGACCACGGACGAAGGGCTGGTGACGGCGGATTGCCAGTTCTGCGGCGCACATTACACGCTGGACCCTGCCAGCGTAGGGTTCGAGGCCGATGGGTCCGATGACACGGCCAATGACACGGAATGAACAGGAAGCGCGGTTGCGCCGGGCGCCGGATGCGCCCGGGGCGCCGTCGTCGGATTTCGACCTGAACCCCAAGGTGGTCCTTCCCGAGGGCCGCAAGCTGCGCCCGGCGGGCGTGCTGGCGGCCTTTCGCCCCGGCGCGAACGGGCTGGACCTGATCCTGACCAAACGCTCCAGCCGCTTGAAACACCATCCTGGCCAGATCGCCTTTCCGGGCGGCAAGGTCGATCCGGGCGATGCCGACGAGGTGGCGGCCGCCCTGCGCGAGGCGCAGGAGGAAGTGGCGCTGGACCCCGGCCAGGTCGAGGTGCTGGGAACACTGCCGCCGCATGAGACGGTGACCGGCTTCGTGGTGACGCCGGTCATCGGGCTGGTGCATGGTGATTTCACGCCGATGCCGGAACCCGGCGAGGTCGACGAGGTCTTTGCCGTGCCCTACGCCCATGTCACAGATCCCGAACGCTATTCTGTGCAGTGGCGGCGCTGGCGCGGGCAAAGGCGGCTGTATTACACGGTGCCGTTTGGGCCCTATTACATCTGGGGCGCCACGGCGCGGATGCTGCGGGCGCTGGCGGAAAGGGTGCAGCCATGACCCGCGTCACCGGAGATTGGCTGGATTCGCCCGCAACGCAGGTGGTCATGGGGCTGCTCGAAGACGGGGGGCACCTTGCCTATGCGGTCGGTGGCTGCGTGCGCAACGCGCTGTTGGCTGTGCCGGTCAGCGACGTGGACATTTCCACGGACGCGCGCCCGGAACGGGTGATGGAACTCGCGCGGGCCGCCGGGCTGAAGGTCGTGCCGACGGGGATCGACCACGGCACGGTGACGGTGGTCGCCGATGGCGAGGGGTTCGAGGTCACGACATTCCGCGCCGATGTGGAAACCGATGGCCGGCGGGCCGTGGTGCGCTTTGCCGATGACGTGCACGAGGATGCCGTGCGGCGCGACTTTACCATGAACGCGCTCTACGCCGACCGGCGCGGCACGCTGGTCGATCCGCTGGGCGGCTTGCCGGACCTCGAGGCGCGGCACTTCCGCTTTATCCTGGATGCCGACACCCGCATCCGCGAGGATTACCTGCGCATTTTGCGCTTTTTCCGGTTCACTGCCTGGTACGGCGATCCCGAGGCCGGGATGGACCCCGAGGCGCTGGCCGCCATTGCCGCCAATCTCGACGGTCTGGACGTGCTGTCGCGCGAACGGGTCGGGGTGGAACTGGTCAAGCTGCTCAAGGCGCCCGATCCGCTGGTGTCCGTCTCGGTGATGGAACGGCTGGGCGTGCTGGCCCATGTCCTGCCGGGGGCGAGTATCACGGCGCTGGGCCCCTACCTGCTGCTTGAGGCGGAACAGGGCATGACGCCCGATCCGATGGCCCGCATGGCGGTCATGGGATATTTCGACGGGGCCGCCTTGCGCCTGTCGAGGTCGCAGCAGCGCGAGCTGGAGCTGTTCCGCGCACTGATGTCCGGGACCGAGGGCCCGGCAGAGCTTGCCTACCGCCACGGCAGCCAGGCGGCTCAGATCGTGATGGTCCTGCGGGCCGCCAGCCTGGGGATGCCGGTGCCGCCCGACTTGGCGGCAGAGCTGTCGCGCGGGGCGCAGGCCAAATTCCCCTTGAAGGCCAAGCATTTGATGCCAGCCTACCAGGGCGCCGCGCTGGGCGATGCGCTGCGCCGGGCCGAGGATCACTGGATTGCGCAGGATTTCGCGCCCGATGGCGCCGCCCTGCGGAACTGGCTCGACGAGGGGTGACAGGCCGGGAATTCTGGCCTAATACATGTTCGACTCATGTAATTCCCGGGAGACATGATGGTGCGTGACAGGATCCTGATCAGCTTCGCCTGAGCCGGTCTGCACGCGCGGGTCGGCCACTGGCAGCCCCGCTTTACCCTTATCATTGTCAAATGCTCCAAGGAGCGCCCGGTATGTTCCGTTTCTTTGAAAACCTCGTCGATCCCTATCTTGACTACACGCCGACCGATCGGCCGCCCACGCGCCTGTGGCCCTTCATGCGCGAGTACCTTTACCCCTTCCGCCGGATCATGGCCGTGGCCGTCCTGTTCAAGATGGTTGTCGCCGCCAGCGAGGTCCTTCTGATCTGGTATATGGCCCGGATCGTCGATCTTCTGGCGCAGGGCACGCCCGACCAGATCCTGCCGCAATACGGGATGGAATTCGCGCTGGCCGCGCTTTGGGTGCTGGTGCTGCGCACCATCGTCTCGGGCGTGGACATGGCGTTCCTGCACAACACGATCCTGCCCAACCTGGGGACGTTGATCCGCTGGCGGTCGCACCGGCACGTCCTGCGGCAGTCGGTTGGCTGGTTCGAAAACGATTTCGCGGGCCGCATCGCCAACCGTATCATGCAGACGCCCCCCGCCGCGGGCGAGGCGGCCTTTCAGGTGCTGGATGCCGCCGCCTTCTTCGTTTCGACACTGATCGGCGCGTTGATCATGCTGTCGGGGTTCGATGTGCGGCTGGCTATCCCGCTGGTCCTCTGGATCGCGGGATATCTTTGGCTGATGCGCTGGACGATCATGCGGGCCGGTCCCGCCTCCAAGGCCAGTTCCGATGCCCGCAGCGCGATCAC
Organism: Mameliella sp. LZ-28; assembly: GCF_012274245.1. Classification (NCBI taxonomy): domain Bacteria; kingdom Pseudomonadati; phylum Pseudomonadota; class Alphaproteobacteria; order Rhodobacterales; family Roseobacteraceae; genus Antarctobacter; species Mameliella sp. LZ-28. Next base: position 184,289 of record NZ_JAANYX010000038.1, read on the forward strand.
CGGGCGGGTGGTGGACAGCTACACAAACATCCATTCGGTCAAGATGTTCGCCCATCACGACCGCGAGGTGGATTATGCCCGCGAGGCCATCGAAACGGCGCGCAAGACCTTCATGCGGGAAATGCGGATCGTCACGATCATGGACTTCTCGCTGACCTTCCTGAACGGGGCGATGATCGTCGCGGTGGCCTCGCTTGCGGTCTGGCTCTGGATCGCCGGGCTGACGACAGAGGGGATGGTGGCCGCCGCTCTGGCCATGGTGCTGCGGCTGAACAACATGACCTACTGGATCATGTGGGCGATGACGAACCTGGTTCAGAACCTTGGTGTCGTGGCCGAGGGGATGGAAACGATCGCCCAGCCGGTGACATTGGTAGATGACAAGGACGCAAAGCCGCTGGTGATGGACACGGGCGCCATCGAGATCCGCAACCTGTCGCATCACTACGGACGCGACGCGGGCGGGCTGGACCGGGTATCGCTGAATATCGCACCGGGCGAAAAGATCGGCCTCGTTGGCCGGTCGGGCGCGGGCAAGACGACACTGGTCAAGCTGCTGTTGCGGTTCTACGACGCCGAAAAGGGCGAGATCCTGATCGACGGCCAGGACATCGCCCGCGTCACGCAGGACAGCCTGCGGCTGAACATCGGCATGGTACAGCAGGATTCGGCGCTGCTGCACCGCTCGGTCCGCGACAATATCCTGTATGGGCGCCCTGACGCCAGCGAGGCCGAGATGCTGAAGGCGGCGAAACAGGCGCAGGCGCATGAGTTCATCCTGGATCTCGAAGATCCGCAGGGGCGCACCGGCTATGACGCCCATGTGGGGGAACGGGGCGTGAAACTCTCCGGCGGGCAGCGGCAGCGGGTGACGCTGGCGCGGGTGATCCTCAAGGACGCGCCGATCCTGCTGCTGGACGAGGCGACCAGCGCGTTGGACTCCGAGGTCGAGGCCGCGATCCAGGACACGCTTTACGGCATGATGCAGGGCAAGACGGTGATCGCCATCGCGCACCGCCTGTCGACCATCGCTCAGATGGACCGCATCCTGGTCATGGACGAGGGGCGGATCGCCGAAGAGGGCAGCCATGACGCGCTTTTGGCCAAGGGCGGGCTATATGCCAGTTTCTGGGCACGCCAATCGGGCGGTTTCCTTGATCCGGACACGCAGGCGGCAGAGTAATGCAGGCACTTTTCCAGAAACTGATCGCACGCGCGGGAAACATGATCGACCCGGAGCGGCAGGCCGAAGGCATGCCGCCCGACAGGCTGCGCGCCTTCATGACCTGGGCCTTGCAGGGCGGTTGGTTGATCATATGGCTGGGGGTGGCGATCTCGGCCCTGGCGGGCGTGACAGAGGTGCTGTCGATGTACCTTCTGGGCCGCGTGGTCGATGCGGTTGGCGGGCCGGTGCAGGACGGTTTCCTCTCCGACCACATGGGGCTGATCGCCTTGGCGGTCGGCATCCTGCTGGTCGCACGCCCGCTGCTGTTCGGTGGTCTGGCGCTGACCCAATCGGTGATGATCGGGCCGAATATCTTCAAGCTGGTGCTGGCGCGGCTCTACCGCTGGACCATCGGTCAGTCCGTTACCTTTTTCGATGACGATTATGCGGGCCGCATCGCGCAGAAGATGGTGCAGGCCGCGCGATCCTTGACCGAAATCGTGATCGAGACGGTCAACGCCGTCACCTTCGGGCTGGCGACCATCATCGGCACTGCCGTTCTGCTGGCCGCGATCCACCCGGGGATGCTGTTGCTGCTGGCCGGGTGGTTCGCACTTTACCTGGCCTTCCTGCGGGTGATGTTGCCGATCATCCGCCGCCGCTCCGCCGCCCGGGCAGAGGCGCAGGCGATGGTGACGGGCCAGGTCGTCGACACGATTTCCAACATCAAGACGGTCAAGCTGTTCGCCGGCGACATGCACGAGGACCGCCGCGCGCTGGGCGAAATGGAAAACCTGCGCGGCAAGACACTGGATTTCGGCGAGGCGACGACGGCCTTTCGCCTTGGCCTGATCTTCATCGCCGGGATGCTGCCCGTCATCATGGTGGGCACGGCCATCGCCATGCGCAGTGCGGGCGTGTCGCCGGGCGACATCGCCGCCGTAGGCGCGGTCACGATCCGGCTGGCGCAGATGACCGGCTGGATCAGCTTTACCCTGATGGTGATCTACGGCCACGTCGGCGAGGTCGAGGACGGGATGACAACGCTCAGCGTGTCGCACGCACTGACCGACAAGCCCGGCGCCACCGACCTGCAGGTGAGCGAGGGCGAGATCACCTTCGACGATGTGCATTTTGCCTATGGCGGGCGGACCGGCGGTGTGTCCGGCATCGACCTGACCATCCATCCGGGCGAAAAGCTGGCCATCGTCGGGGCCTCGGGCGCGGGCAAGTCGACGCTCTTGTCGCTGCTTTTGCGGCTCTACGACAGCGAAAGCGGGCAGGTGCGGATCGACGGCACCGACGTTTCGGGGGTCACGCAAACCAGCCTGCGCAGCCAGATCGGCATGGTCACGCAGGAAACCGCGATGTTCAACCGCTCGGCGCTGGACAATATCCGCTATGGCCGTCCCGGCGCGACAGAGGCCGAGGTGATCGAGGCCGCGAAACGGGCCGAGGCACATGAGTTCATCCTGGAACTGGAGGATTTTCGGGGCCGCACCGGCTATGGCGCCTACCTGGGTGAACGCGGCGTCAAGCTGTCCGGTGGCCAGCGCCAGCGGATCGCGCTGGCCCGTGCCATTCTCAAGGATGCGCCGATCCTGGTGCTGGATGAGGCGACAAGCGCGCTCGACAGCGAGGTCGAGGCGGCGATCCAGGAGGCGCTTGGCCGGGTGATGGAGGGCAAGACCGTTCTGGCCATCGCGCACCGGCTGTCGACCATTTCCAGCATGGACCGGATCGTTGTCCTGCATGAGGGCCGCATCGCCGAACAGGGCACCCATGACGAGCTGCTGGAGAAGAAGGGCCTTTATGCCCGCTACTGGGACCGGCAATCCGGCGGATTCCTGGGTGAGGACGCGGTGGAGGCGGCGGAATGATCCGACGCCTGCTGCCGAAGATCGACCCGTTCCAGCCTGCGGACGGTGCGCCGCCGCAGGGCCTGTGGGCCTTTGCACGCTGGGCACTGAAGGGCGCGGAAAAGCCGATCCTGCTGGCGGTCTTCGTGACCGCGATGACCGGGATTTCCGAACTGGTCGCGGCGCGCTTTACCGGCTGGGTGATCGACGGCGCCGAGGCCACCGGCCCTGGCGCCTTCTGGGAGCCGTTCTGGTGGCTGATCCTTTTCGGGCTGGCCTTCTTCCTGCTGATCCGCCCGCTGATCTTCGTCTTTGACGCGGGCGTGTCGGGCGTGATGCTGGGGCCGAACCTGTTTCCGATGGTCCTGCAACGGCTGAACAGCCATGTCCTTGGCCATTCGATGCGCTTCTTCGAGAACGATTTTGCCGGACGGCTCAGCCAGAAGGCGCTGCAGGTGTCGCGCGCGCTGACCGACCTCGTGCTGGAAACCACGGATGTGGTCGTCTACGCGCTGGCGATGTTCGTGGGGGCCTTTTTCCTGCTGGGGGCGATCGACCCCTGGCTGCTGGGGGTCTTTGCGCTTTGGGCGGTGCTGTATGCGCTGGCGCTGCGCTATTTCATCCCGAGGGTGCGGCGCCTGTCGGCGGCACGGGCGGGGGCACGGACCGCCGTCACCGGGCAGATCGTCGACACCTATTCCAACATCGCCACGGTCAAGCTGTTCGCCCGCGACGATGACGAGGACGCGGCGACCCACGCGGCGCTGGACCTTTACCGCGCCCGCGCGCTGGATTTCGGCGAGCTGTCGGCGGTCTTTCGCATGGTGCTGATGACGCTGGGGGGCATCCTGCCCGTGGTGTCGATCCTGGGCGCGCTCTACCTCTACAGCATCGGCACGGCGACGGCGGGGGATATCGCGGTGACCGCGATGGTCACGACGCGGCTGTCCATGCTGACCAACCGGCTGGGCCGCGTGGCCATGTCGATCTTTACCAACATCGGCGAGATGCAGGACGGGATCGGCACGCTGACGCCGGGCCATGAGATCACCAACAGGCCCGGTGCCCTGCCGCAGGCACAGTCGGGCGAGATCCGGTTTGACCACGTGGGGTTTGCCTATGGTGGCGAGGGACACGCGCTGGCCGGGTTCGACCTGACCATCGCGCCGGGGGAAAAGGTGGCGCTGGTGGGTGCCTCGGGTGCGGGGAAATCCACGGCCGTCTCGTTGCTGTTGCGGCTTTACGACGTGGAACAGGGGCGCATCCTGATGGGTGGCACCGACATCCGCGACCTGACCCAACAGGCGCTGCGGCGGCAGATTTCCGTGGTCCGTCAGGAGACGGCGATGTTCAACCGCTCGGCCCTGGAAAACATCCGCTACGGGCGGGCAGAGGCGACGGACGAAGAGGTCTTCGAGGCCGCGCGGAGGGCCTCGGCGCATGACTTCATCCTCGATTTGACGGACCACAAGGGCAACCGGGGCTATGCCGCGCGGCTGGGTGAACGGGGGGTGAAGCTCTCGGGCGGGCAACGGCAGCGGATCGCGCTGGCCCGCGCCATCCTCAAGGATGCGCCGGTGCTGGTGCTGGACGAGGCGACCAGCGCGCTGGATAGCGAGATCGAGGCCGAGATCCAGGATGCGCTGGGCGAAGTCATGCGCGGCAAGACCGTTCTGGCCATCGCGCACCGGTTGTCCACCATCGCCCAGATGGACCGGATCCTGGTGCTGGACCACGGCCGTATCGTCGAGGAAGGCAGCCACGAGGTGCTTTTGGCGCAGGGCGGGCTCTATGCGCGTTACTGGGAGCGTCAGTCGGGCGGTTTCATCGGGGCCGAGGCGGCCGAGTAGCTCCGGGCGCTGGCCTGTTTGGCGTGCCGGGGCTATTGGGTATTTGTTCCAAGAAGAAGCAACAGGGGGTCGCGCATGTCGGATGGCGCGCAGGAAGTGACCATTGAACGTCTGGGCCATCACGGCGACGGGATCGCGCCGGGCCCGATCTATGTGCCGGGTGTCCTGCCGGGCGAGGTGGTCACGGGAGAGGTGGCCAATTCGGTCATGGCGGCGCCGCGCATCGTGACGCCCTCGGATCAGCGGGTGTCACCGCCCTGTCGGCATGCGAAATCCTGCGGCGGCTGCCAGTTGCAACATGCCGCCGACGGTTTTGTTACCGGCTGGAAGGAAGAGGTGGTGCGCCGCGCGCTGGAGGCGCAGGGGCTGGCCTGCCCGATGCGCGAGACGGTGACCTCGCCCGAGCGGTCGCGGCGGCGGGCGGCGTTTTCGGTTCGGCGGACCAAGAAGGGCGCGCTGGCGGGCTTTCACCAGAAGGCCTCGGACGTGATTGTCGCGGTGCCGGACTGTCAACTGGTGACGCCCGCGCTGTCGGCGGCATTGCCGATGGTGGAACGGCTGGCTATGGCGGGGGCCTCGCGCAAGGGAGAGATGTCCGTTCTGGTGACGGAGAGCCTGTCGGGGCTGGACGTCATGGTGAAGGGTGGCAAGCCGGTGGACGACGCCCTGCGGGTGGAGCTGGCCAATATCGCACAGGGCGCGGGGCTGGCCCGGCTGGCCTGGGGGGACGAGGTGCTGACCCTGCGCCCGCCGCATCAGCAATTCGGCACGGCCCTGGTGACACCGCCGCCCGGTGCCTTTTTGCAGGCGACAGCGACCGGGCAGGACGCGCTGCTGGCCGGTGTGCTGGAGGCGCTGGCGGGGGCAAAGCACGTTGCCGACCTGTTCGCCGGCTGCGGCACCTTTGCCCTGCCGCTGGCGGAATTGGCCCGGGTTCACGCGGTCGAAGGGGACCGGGCGATGACCGCCGCGCTGGACAAGGGCTGGCGCCAGGGGCAGGGGCTGCGGCATGTCACGACGGAGGCGCGCGACCTGTTCCGCAATCCGCTGTTGCCCGACGAGTTGAAACGCTTTGACGGCGCCGTCATCGACCCGCCGCGCGCCGGGGCCGAGGCGCAGGTGGCAGAGCTGGCGCGGGCGCGGGTGCCGCGCATCGCCCATGTGTCGTGCAACCCCGTCACCTTTGCGCGCGACTGTGCGCGGCTGGTGGCGGCGGGCTATCGCCTCGACTGGTTGCAGGTGGTTGACCAGTTTCGCTGGTCCACCCATGTGGAACTGGTCGCCGCATTGCAGCTGGAGAGTTGAACCCATGAGTTTTCGCGCCCGCGTCGGGGCCATCGTCGATGCGCCCCGCGTGCAGAATGCCATCATCGCCGTCATCATCCTGAATGCCGTGGTCCTGGGCATGGAGACCTCGGAGGTCCTGATGGGCCGGTACGGAGCGCTAATCATCGCCCTGGACAAGTTCTGCCTTGTGGTCTTCGTCGTCGAGATCGCGGCAAAGCTGCTGGCCCGGGGGGCCGGGTTCTTTCGCAGCGGCTGGAGCGTCTTCGACTTCCTGATCGTCGGCATTGCGCTGGTGCCGGGCGGGCAGGGGCTTTCGGTACTGCGGGCCTTGCGCATCCTGCGGGTGCTTAGGGTGATTTCCGTGGCGCCGCGCCTGCGCCGGGTGGTCGAGGGATTCGTGACCGCGCTGCCGGGCATGGGCAGCGTCTTCTTGCTGATGGCGATCATCTTCTACATCGGCAGCGTCATGGCGACAAAACTCTTTGGCGACAGTTTCCCCGAGTGGTTCGGCGACCTCGGCCTGTCGGCCTATTCGCTGTTCCAGATCATGACGCTGGAAAGCTGGTCGATGGGGATCGTGCGCCCGGTGATGGAGGTCTATCCCTATGCCTGGGTGTTCTTCGTCCCCTTCATCATGGTCACGACCTTTGCCGTGGTGAACCTGCTGGTGGGTCTGATCGTGAACTCGATGCAGGATGCCCACCACGAGGAGGATACGATTGCCACCGATGCCTACCGCGACGAGGTCATCGCCCGGCTGGAGGCAATCGAGCGGCGCCTGGCCGAACGGCAGGGCGATGGCGAAATCGTGAGCTACGCAAAACAGGGCGACTGAGATACACTGCCGAAAAACGAAACGAGGCAGTGAAATGACGATTCTCAGGTTGGCCCTACTGGCGATGCTGGGTCTGACGGTGGCGGGATGCGGCAAGTTTCCCACCTACAACGGACCGGCGGTGACCCATGTTCTTGTGAACAAGGGCGAACGCAAAATGTACCTCATCCACCATGACGAGGTGCTGGAATCTTACGACATCGGTCTGGGATTCGCGCCGAACGGCGACAAGAAGATCGAGGGCGACGGCAAGACGCCCGAAGGCAGCTACATCATTGACCGTCGCAATCCGAACAGTCAGTTCTACCTGTCGATCGGCGTGTCCTATCCCAATCCCGAGGACCGGGCCGAGGCCAAGGATCTGGGCAAGAGCCCGGGGGGCGACATCTTTATCCACGGCCGCCCGTGGAAGTACCGCAAGGGCGGACAGGACTGGACGGCTGGCTGTATCGCCGTGACCAACCGCGAAATGCGCCAAGTCTATTCGATGGTAAAGAACGGCACGCCGATCACGATCACGCCCTGAAACGGGATGGACAGAGGTCCCGGGTCAGGCCCGGGACGGGGTTAGCTGGCGGCAGCGGGGGTTGCGCTGGGGGTCGGGCCGGCATTGCCCGGGGCGCCCAGAACCATCGTCCACCAGATCTTGCCGTTGGGTTCCTGGTGCCAGGCAAAGCCGAGGTCGCGTGCCGAGGGGTCCAGGATCACGGTGCGCGTGCTGTCCTGTTGCATCCAGGCGGCGAGGGTTTCCAGCTCGGATTCGTAGGTTTCGGACAGGGTTTCGCCCACCAGGCTGCCCTGGTAGCCGACGCGGCGCACGCGGTCGATCGGCGAGGAGCCGTCGGAGCCGAAGTGCCAGGGCCGGTTCTGAACCGACATGTCGCGGGCATGGGTTTCGGCGGCGGCGTTCAGCTTGGAGTCCAGTTGCAGTTCCGGGGCGCCGGCGCTCTTGCGCAGGGCGTTGACCGAATCGAGCATACGGTACTGGATGCGGCCGCGCCCGACCGAGGAGATGCGATAGACCTGAGGCAGCGGCTTGCCGTCCGGACCCAGCCGGGTTTCGGTGTTTCCGGTGGGGGTCGTGGTGCAGGCTGCCGCGGCGGCGGAGGCGGACAGGGCGATAAAGGCGCGACGGTTCATCTGGCTGCTCTTGGACTCTTCGTTTGACCCTGCCTTAGCGAAGGACGCGTTGCCGATCAAACCCACATCGGCGTGAGTCGGCATATTGACAGGTGTTTGAATTGCGACTGAGGCATTCGAGCCATATTATGTCGCGATAGGATACAGATCCCCGAGGACAATGCAGCATGACGAAACCGGCAGGAAGACCCTTTGACCGCCGCGCGTTCCTCGCCGGCGGAGCGGCGCTGATCGGCACACCCGCACTGGCGCAGAACGTGAACGACGGCACCACAGAGATCGAGCGCAACGTGACGAACGTCGTGCGCCGCAACATCTCGAGCTTTCGGACCCTGGAGTGGAAGGACTACTTCAGCAACCTCAACAAGGGCGCGATCCTGGTCGACATCTCGTCGCGGGCGCTGCACTTCTGGCGCGAGGACGGCAGCTATTACCTGTACCCGTCGTCGGTCCCCCTGACAGAGGACCTGACCCGGCGCGGCCGCACCCGGGTGGTGCTGAAGGACCCCGAGCCCGATTGGCGTCCGACGCCGGCGATGAAGCGGCGCAACCCTGAGTGGCCCGACTATGTCGGACCCGGCCCGGACAACCCGCTGGGCACCCGCGCCTTGCACCTGAGCTGGACGTACTACCGGATTCACGGCACCCACGACACCCGCAAGATCGGGCGCCGTTCGTCCAACGGATGCATCGGCCTGTACAACGAACATATCGAACAACTGTACGAGATGGCCTACGTCGGAACGCAGGTGTTGCTAATTTGACGACATGGGGGCGGACCGCAAAATCGGGCGCCCAAGAACCAATTGCAAAGCCTCTGAATTACTGCTTAGACAGGGATACGAGGTAAGTCTTGGGTGCCTGTCGTGTGTTCAATAGTGGCCACGGTAGGCGAATATCTGGAGAAGAAACATGAAGAAACTCGCTCTCGCAGCCGTTTTCGCTGGCGCAGCCACCACCGCATTCGCTGGTTCGTACAAGTCGTACGCCAAGGATGAAGTGGTCATGGAGCCCGTCGTGGTCGTGGAAGAAACCCAAGAGGCATCGTCCTCCGCTGGTCTCCTGATCCCGCTGCTGCTCATCGCGATCATCGCAGCTGTTGCCGCCGACTAATCGTCGACGGTCGCAAGATCATGCAAAAAGGCGGTGCGACGGCACCGCCTTTTTCATTTCCTGTGCCAGGCATCGCGCGGCCCTTTTCCGGTTTTCACTAACGAAACCGTGAGCTTGGCCGGTTCAGGAGACCCAGCCGCCCAGGTTCTCCTCGATCAGTTGCGACAAGGCGTCGATATGCGCCGGGTCGTCGTTGAGGCAGGGGATATAGGTGAACTTCTCGCCGCCCGCCTCTTCAAAGCTCTCCTTGATCTCTTCGTTGATCTCTTCGAGCGTCTCGATGCAGTCGGCGGAGAAGGCCGGGGCACAGACGGCGATGTGTTTCTTGCCGTCTTCTTTCGCCAGCCGGGCGACCTCGTCCACCGTGTAGGGTTTCAGCCACTCCTCGGGGCCGAATCGACTCTGGAACGTGGTGGTGATCTCGGTCTTGTCCCACCCCAGCCGCTCGCGCAACAGGCGAGTCGTCTTCTGGCACTGGCAGTGGTAGGGGTCGCCTTCCAGCAGGTAGCGTTTCGGCACACCGTGGTAGGAACAGACCAGGATGTCCGGGCGTGTTTCGGCCTGCGCATAAGCGCGTTCAATCGACTGGGCCAGCGCCTCGATATACTTCGGGTGGCCAAAGTAGGGATCGACGATGCGCGCGGTCGGCTGCCATTTCTCCTGCATCAGCGCGCGAAAGAACTGGTCGTTCGCGGTCGCCGAAGTGGCACCGGCGTAATGCGGATACAGCGGGAAAAACAGGATCTTGTGGCAACCCGCCTCGACCATCTCGCGCACCTTGGACTGGGTCGAGGGATTGCCGTAGCGCATGCAGAAATCGACATGCACCTGGTCGCCGTAGCGGTCGGCCATCTTGCGGGCGATGGCCGCGGTCTGGTCCTTGGTGATGGTCATCAGCGGGCTTTCCCCCGCCTCCTCGTTCCAGATCGACTTGTAGGCCTCGCCCGAGCTGAAGGGACGTTTGGTCAGGATGATGAGTTGCAGCAGCGGCTGCCATTTCCACTTGGGATAGTCGATCACCCGCTGGTCCGAGAGGAACTCGTTCAGGTAACGGCGCATCGACCAGTAATCGTAGTTGTCCGGGGTGCCGAGGTTGGCCAGCAGCACGCCGACGCGCTCACGCGGCAGGCTGGGATGGTCGTCGGGGGCATGGGCCGGACGTTTGGCGGAAGTGGTGGCGTCAAGCATGATGTCTGTCCCGTGATCACGCGTTTGGCTGGATGTATCGTCGTTTTGCAATGCGTCAATCTTTCAAAGGCGTTTCCGAGGTATTCAATGCATCGGCCAGGCGCTGCGCGGCGGACCCGGGGCGCAAGGGCTGCGGTTGCGAGGCGTCCGGCGCCCATCCGGTCAGGGTGATGATCTCGAAGGTGGCCGGAACCCGTCCGTCCGGCAGGGTGAATTCGCGGGCATAGATCTCGGCCGCGCGCAGCAGGACGGCGCGCCGAGTGGGATGCCGCAACCGGCCCTCCAGGGCATTGCCTTCTCCCATTGCGCGCAGTTCATGCATCAGGTGCAGCGGCGAGGCGTAGCTGGCGGTCAACGGCGCGGAATCCGCCACCGGCAGGGCCAGCCCCGCGCGTTGCAGCAGGGCACCCAGGTCGCGGATTTCGCCCATCGGGGCGACGCGGGGCGACAGCCCGCCCGTGACCTCCGTCTCCGCCTGGGCCAGCGCGGCGCGCAGCTCGTGCAGGGTCTGCCCGCCCAAAGTCAGCACCAGGCACAGCCCGTCGGGGCGCAGCGCGCGGCGGCACTGGATCAGCTGGCCCACCGGGTCGTCGGCCCAGTGCAGGCACAGCGCGTGGATCACCAGGTCATGCGCGCCCTCGTCGAGATCCAGCACCTCGGTGTCGGGGATGCATGTCGCCCGGGGGAAATGCGGCTGCCAGACCTGCGGGAAAGGCGTGATCACGGCGATGTCCGTAAACCCCTTGTTAACCATCGCGAGACGATCCTGCGCGTCGTCGCGCGCGGCTTCGTGCAGGAACAGCGCGTCCTCGCGTGCGCGGGCGCGATGCAGGGTCAGGGCGTGCCGGTCGGTGAGACGGGGAGGATTGGGCATATGTTGGCTCATAGGCTGTGGTCGACGGGGATGCAAACCCTGGTGCAGATGGTCTATCCGCCGCGCTGCCTGGCCTGCGGCGGGCTGGTGGAGACGGATTTCGGCCTGTGCGGGACCTGCTGGCGCGATACGCCGTTCATATCCGGACTGTCCTGCGATCTATGCGGTGTGCCCCTGCCGGGCCAGTCCGACCGGGCGGAACATTGCGACGATTGCCTCACCGTCGCGCGGCCCTGGAGCCAGGGGCGCGCCGCGCTGGTCTACCGTGACCGGGGGCGGCGGATGGTGTTGGCGCTGAAACACGGCGACCGCCACGACATCGCGCGCCCGGCGGCGAAATGGATGGCGCGGGTCACGCGCGGGCTGATCCGGGACAACATGCTGGCCGTGCCGGTGCCACTGCACGTCAATCGCCACCTGAAACGGCGCTACAACCAGTCCGCGCTGCTGGCAGAGGCGCTGGCGCGGGACCTGGGAATGGACTGGTGCCCCGATGCGCTGGAACGGGTCAGGGCCACGCCCAGTCTCGAAGGCAAGAGCCGCGAGGAGCGGTTCAGCGTGCTTTCCGGCATGATCCGCGTGCCGGATCGGCACAGCCCGATGATAGCGGGGCGGCCGGTGCTGATCGTCGATGACGTCATGACCAGCGGCGCCACGCTGGCCGCAGCGTCAGAGGCCTGCCTTGCGGCCGGCGCAACAGAGGTTTGTGTCAGCGTACTGGCGCGCGCGGCCAAAGACGCATAAATCCATGACCATACGCACGAACGATCTGGAGGACCGAGATGCAACCGGTCGAGATGTATTATTCGCCGCTCTGCGGCTACTGCCACGCGGCCAAGCGCCTGCTGGACAGCAAGGGTGTCGACTATGCCGGCATTAACGTGCTGGAAGAACCGAACCGCCGGTCCGAGATGATGGACCGCGCGCATGGCCGCCACACCGTGCCGCAGATCTTCATCGGCGAGACCCATGTCGGCGGCTTCGATGACCTTGCCGCGCTGGAAAGGCAGGGCAAGCTGGACGCGCTGCTGGCGGGTTGATGCGGGCCGCGCTGTTGCAGATGACCTCGTCGGACGATCCGGCGCAAAACCTGGCCACGATGCGGGGGATGCTGGGCCGTGCGCGGGACGAAGGCGCGCAGATCGCGCTGACGCCCGAGGTCTGCAACTGCGTCTCGATGGACCGTGGCCACCAGGCAGAGGTGCTGCGTCCCGAGGATGCGGACGAAGTGCTGGCCGGTCTGCGGGCTGCGGCGGCAGAGCTTGGGATCTGGGTGCTGGCCGGGTCACTTGCGCTGAAGGCGGAACCGCCCGAGACGCGGTTCGTGAACCGATCCTTCCTGATCTCTCCCGAGGGTGAGATCGCCGCGCGCTACGACAAGATGCACATGTTCGACGTGCAGGTCTCCGAGACGGAGACCTACCGTGAATCCTCGGGCTATGCGCCGGGTGGACGGGCCGTCCTTGCGGACACGCCCTTGGGCACCTTTGGCCTCAGCATCTGCTACGATGTGCGCTTTGCCTACCTCTACCGCGCACTGGCGCAGGCGGGGGCGCAGGTTCTGACCGTGCCGGCGGCCTTTTCGCCCGGGACCGGCCCGATGCACTGGCAGCCGCTTTTGCAGGCCCGCGCGATCGAGACGGGCTGTTACGTCCTGGCCCCGGCCCAGACGGGCCAGCACGCGGCCAGGGCGGGCCGGTCGCGCCGGACCTATGGCCATTCGATGGTGATCTCTCCCTGGGGTGAGGTGCTGCTGGATGCGGGTACGGATCCGGGCGTTTTCTGCGTCGATCTCGACATGGCGGCGGTCGAAGAGGCGCGGCGCAAGGTGCCCGCCCTGAGCCATGACCGCCAATTCGAGGGACCGGCATGAGCGACGCCAGCGGCCTTGCCATCTCGCTTTTCTCGGAACTGCTGACGGCGGATCAGCTGTTGCGCGCGCGGCTGACCAAGGTGCTGCCGAACCGCATGGAAATCTCGCATTTCTCGGTGCTCAACCACCTCGCTCGGGGCGGAGAGAAGACCCCGGCGCAACTGGCGCGGGCGTTTCACGTCACCCGTGGCGCGATGACCAACACGCTGTCGAAACTGGAAATCGCCGGCTACGTCCATATCCGCCCAGATTGGGACGATGCCCGGCGCAAGCTGGTCTCGATCTCGCCCGCGGGCCGATCGGCGCGCGAGGCGGCGCTGGCCGCGATCACGCCCCTGATTGACGAGATGCTGGGCGACCTGGGCGAGGACCGCGTGCGTGCCGCGCTGCCCGTGCTGCGCGAGTTGCGGCTGCGGCTGGAAGAGTGAGGGGGCTCTGCCCCCGTCTCGGCAAGCCGAGCCTCCCCCGAGGTACTTTAAAAACCAAAGAAGTCGGGCCGCGTGTTCAGGCCGGGTTCAGCGCAGCGGTGACGTAGTTCACGCTGAGGTCGCGGTCCGACACGCTCCAGGCCCAGCTGACCGGGTTGAAGACGAATCCCTTTCTGTCCACTGGCTCCAGCCCGGCCTGGCGCATCAGCTCGTAAAGCTCGTCCGGCGTGATGAACTTGGCCCATTCATGGGTGCCCTTGGGCAGCCACCGCATGACGTATTCCGCCCCCACGATCGCCACCGCGAAACTCTTGGGGTTGCGGTTGATGGTCGAACAGATGTGCAGCCCGCCCGGTTTCAGCAATTGCCGGCAGGCGGTCAGGTAGGCCAGCGGGTCGGCGACGTGTTCCACCACCTCCATGTTCAGCACCACGTCGAACCGTTCGCCTGCCGCTGCCATCGCCTCGGCGGTGGTGTGGCGATAATCGATCTGCAGGCCGGATTGCGCGGCATGGGTCCGGGCCACGGGGATGTTGCGCTCGGCCGCGTCGACACCGACCACATCGGCCCCCAGCCGCGCCATCGGTTCCGACAGCAATCCGCCGCCACAGCCAATGTCCATGATGCGCAGGCCCGCGAAGGGCTGCGGCGCGGTCAGGTCGCGGTCGAATTCCGCCGCGATCTGGCTGGTGATATAGTCCAGCCGCACCGGGTTCATCATGTGCAGCGGCTTGAACTTGCCATGCGGATCCCACCATTCGGCGGCCATCGCTTCGAACTTGGCGATCTCGGATGCGTCCACGGTGGTCGTCATGAATTTCCTCATGGTCTTTTGCCCTTGAGGCGCAATATAGGTAGGGCATGGACAAAATCCCGGGCCAAAAGCGCGCAGTGCAGTATCTCTATCCGGCGATCGACCCGTTCGACCAGCGTATGCTGGACGTTGGCGACGGGCACCGGATTTACGTCGAGCAATGCGGCAACCCCGAGGGCCAGCCCGTCATCGTGCTGCATGGCGGCCCCGGCGGCGGCTGCAGCCCGGCGATGCGGCGCTATTTCGATCCCCGGCACTATCGCGTCATCCTGTTCGACCAGCGTGGCTGCGGACGCTCGCGGCCCCATGCCAGCGTGGTGGCCAATACCACCTGGGATCTGGTCTCTGACATCGAACGCATCCGCGCCGAGCTGGACATCGATCGCGCCGTCGTATTTGGCGGCAGCTGGGGTGCGACGCTGGCGCTGATCTATGCCATCAGCCACCCCGAGGCGGTGTCCCAGCTGGTGTTGCGCGGCGTCTTCCTGATGACCCGGACAGAGCTGGACTGGTTCTATGGCGGCGGCGCCGGGCAGTTCTGGCCCGAGCCTTGGGCGCGTTTCGCCGACATGATTCCCGAGGATGAGCGGGACGACCTGATCGGCGCTTATCACAAGCGCCTGTTCAGCGGCGACCTGCGGACGGAAACGCGCTTTGCGCAGGCCTGGTCGTCCTGGGAAAACGCGCTGGCCTCCGTCTATTCCAACGGGATGGGCGGCGAGGCGCCGGGCGAATACGCCCGTGCCTTTGCCCGGCTCGAGAATCACTATTTCATCAACGCGGGTTTCCTGGACGAGGACGGCTGGATCCTGAACAACATCGGCCGGCTGGCCGATGTGCCGGGGGTCATCGTGCAGGGCCGCTATGACATGATCTGCCCACCGCGCCGCGCCTGGGACCTGGCGCAGGCCTGGCCGGGGGCCGACCTGCGGATGATCCGGAACGCGGGCCATGCGCTGTCGGAACCCGGGATCAGCGCCGAATTGGTGCGCGTAATGGACGATCTGGCCAGCCTGAGGGACTGAAACGGTCCAGACACAGGGTTTACACACCGATTTCAGGCGCTAACGTAGTTGTAACGAAAACAAGAAAACGACAGGGATCTTGAATCCGGTAATCAAAATCATACTCCAGCGTCTTGCGCTGGGCCTTTTGACTCTGTTCATCGTATCCATCGTCATCTTTGCGGCGGTGAACATGCTGCCGGGGGATTTCGCCGAGGCGATCCTGGGGCAGGGGGCCACACCCGAGGCCGTGGCGGCCATCCGCCGGGATCTCGGGCTCGATCAGGACCCGGTGACGCGCTACCTTCAATGGCTGGCAGGTGCGTTGCAGGGCGATCTGGGCAACTCCTTTGCCCAGGCGAATTTCGCCAGCTTCGTCGGTGACGACTCGGGTGTGCGGACCACCGTGGCCCAGCAGATCGCGCCCCGCTTTGCCAACACGATGTTCCTTGCCGGTGTCGCTGCCGCCATCGCGGTGCCCTTTGCGGTGACGCTGGGCGTGCTGGCGGCGCTCTATCGGAACTCGGTCTTCGACAAGGTGGCGAACATCTCGACCCTGACCTCGATTTCCAGCCCCGAGTTCTTTCTGGCCTATGTGCTAATCCTCTTCCTGGCGGTGCTGAATCCGCTTTTGCCGTCCCTGTCCAACATCTACGCGGACATGGGATTTGCCGAACGGTTGCAGAAGACGCTGTTGCCGGCGTTGACCCTGACGCTGGTGGTGACGGCGCACATGATGCGGATGACCCGCGCGGCGATCATCAACCTGCTGGCCAGCCCCTATATCGAGATGGCGCGCCTGAAAGGCATCAAGCCGATGCGCGTGATCGTGCACCATGCGCTGCCCAACGCGCTGGCGCCGATCATCAACGTGATCGCGCTGAACCTTGCCTATCTCATCACGGGCGTCGTGGTGGTCGAGGTGGTCTTTGTCTATCCCGGCATCGGCCAGTTGTTCGTGGACAGCGTCAAGATCCGTGACATCCCGGTGGTGCAGGCCTGCTGCCTGATCTTTGCCGCCGCCTATATCCTGCTGAACCTGACGGCCGACATCCTGTCGATCCTGTCCAACCCGCGGCTGAGGCATCCGAAATGAGCACCGTACTCTGGAGTCTCGGCGCCATCGTTGTCTTGCTGGCGGGTGGCTGGATCATGCGCCTGGCCGGTCAGAGCCTGACAGGAAACAAGCCTTTCTTCCGCGACATGCCGCTGGCGGTGGCCTTTGGCTACGTTCTGGGGGCGGCGCTGCTGCTGTTCGGCATCTGGTACTATTTCCAGCCCGCCGTGACAGCCGATGGCGTGCCCGTGGCTTCTGTCCAGTTCTTCCGCTGGGCGGTGCAGGGCGTGCTGATCGGCGCGGCGGCGGCCTTTGTCTTTCGCCTGATCGGGCGCACCCTGGGCACCGCGGGAAGCCGCAAGATGTTCCGGCAGATGCCGCTGACCGCCGCCTTCGGCGTTCTGGTCATCCTGATCTATGCGCTGCTCGCGATCTTTGCGCCGGCGCTGGCGCCGCACGGGCAGGAAGAGGTCTTCGGCCAGGCCAATATCGTCCCCGGTGGCAACCCGGCGCTGGGCGGTAACCCGGATTTCCCGCTGGGCACCGACCAGATCGGCCGGGACATCCTGTCCCGTCTGATCTACGGCGCCCAGAACACCGTGGGCATCGCCTTTGCGACCACGCTGCTGGCCTTCGTTCTGGGCGGCACCTTCGGGTTTCTTGCCGCCACCCTGCGCGGCTGGATGGACCAGGTCCTGAGCCGCATGGTCGACGTGCTGATGGCGATCCCCTCGCTGATCTTCTCGCTGTTGCTGATCACTGTGGCCTCGGCCTGGGTGTCCGGTTTTGGCCTGACGGTTGCGATGGTGGTCATCATCGCGGTGATCGATTCGACGCGGGTGTTCCGGCTGGCGCGTGCCGTGGGCATGAACATCGTCGTGATGGATTACATCGAGGCGGCCAAGCTGCGCGGCGAGGGCCTGCCCTATCTCATCTTCCGCGAGATCCTGCCCAACGCGACCGCGCCCCTGCTGGCCGAATTCGGCCTGCGGTTCTGTTTCGTCTTCCTGACGATCTCCGCGCTGTCCTTCCTGGGCCTGGGCATCCAGCCGCCGCTGGCGGACTGGGGCACGATGGTCAAGGATCTCTCGGCCTTCATCAACTACGCCAGTTTCGCGCCGCTTGCGGCCAGCGTGCCGCTGCTGGCCGCCGGCGCCATTGCGCTGCTGACCGTGGCCGTGAACTTCGTCGTCGACTGGATGCTGAACCGCTCTTCGGGGCTGAAGGATTGAGCCATGTCTGACTTCCTTGTCGAAATGCGCGACGTTCGGATCGAGGGCCGCTCGGACGAGACCTGGATGCCGATCATCAACGGCGTCGACCTGACCCTGAAAAAGGGCGAGGTTCTGGGACTGATCGGTGAATCCGGGGCCGGGAAATCCACGCTTGGTCTTGCCGCGATGGGGTTCTGCCGCGACGGCGTGCGCATCTCGGGCGGCAGCGTGATGTTCGACGGCATCGACCTGCTGGCCGCCAGCGCCGAGCAGAAACGCCAGTTGCTGGGCAAGCGCATCGCCTATGTCGCGCAATCCGCCGCCGCCAGCTTCAACCCGGCGCACAAGCTGATCGACCAGCACACGGAGGCGCCGGTGCAGCACAGCGTGTCGGGCAAGGCCGACAGCGCCGCCGACGGCATCGAGCTGTATCGCAAGCTGCGCCTGCCCAACCCGGAAGAGATCGGCTTTCGCTATCCGCACCAGGTCTCTGGCGGCCAGTTGCAGCGGGCCATGACCGCGATGGCGATGGCCTGCCGTCCCGACCTGATCATCTTTGACGAGCCGACCACCGCGCTGGACGTGACCACCCAGATCGAGGTGCTGGCCAGCATCCGGCAGATCGTCGAGGAATTCGACACCGCCGCGATCTACATCACGCATGACCTGGCCGTGGTTGCGCAGATGGCGGACCGCATCAAGGTGCTGCTCAAGGGCGACGAGGTCGAAGAGGCCGAGACGCGCACCATGCTGAGCGCGCCGACGCAGGACTACACAAAAAGCCTCTGGGCCGTACGCGCCTTTGAACGCCCCGAGAAACCGCCCGTTGCCACCGACGCGACGCCGGTGATTTCCGTTCAGGGCGTGACGGCGGCCTATGGCACGGTGGATGTGCTGAAAAACGTCAGTTTCGACATCCACGCTGGCCGCACCGTGGCGGTGGTGGGCGAATCCGGTTCCGGCAAATCGACCACCGCGCGCTGCATCACCGGGCTTCTGCCGCCGCGTCTCGGCATCATCGAGCTGGACGGCGAACCGCTGCCTCTGGACTATCGCAAGCGCAGCAAGGACCAGCTGCGCCAGGTCCAGATGATCTACCAGATGGCGGATACGGCGCTGAACCCGCGCAAGTCCATCGGCGAGATCATCGGCCGCCCGGTCGAATTCTACATGGGCCTGCGCGGCGCCGCCAAGCGCAAGCGCGTGGCAGAGCTGATGGACCAGATCGAGCTGCCTGCAGACCAGTACATCGACCGCCTGCCCTCGGAACTGTCGGGCGGTCAGAAACAGCGCATCGGCATCGCCCGTGCCCTGGCGGCAGAACCGAAGTTCATCATCTGCGACGAGGTCACCAGCGCGCTGGACCAGCTGGTCGCCGAGGGTATCCTCAAGCTGCTGGCGCGGCTGCAGGACGAACTGGGCCTGAGCTACATGTTCATCACCCATGACCTGGCCACCGTGCGCGCCATCGCGGACGAGGTCGTGGTGATGAAGGACGGGCTGGTGGTTGAACAGGGGCCGAAACGCGACATGTTCAAGCCGCCACACCACGCCTACACCGACCTGCTGCTGTCCTCCGTGCCTGAGATGGATCCGGATTGGCTGACAAATCTGCTGAAAGAACGCGGAGTTGATAACATAGGCGATGCCGCCGTTGATAAAATGTCGTAGGAATCGCCAAAAAGCGACAAACCTGTCCGAAAACGAACCGGGACGGGCAATGACCAAGGGAGACTGACATGACCAGAATTAGCAGACGCGGACTTCTGACAACCGGCGCCGCTGCCGGTGTCCTTGCCGCCAGCGGCCTGCCGCTGCGCGCCCAGGCCAAGCGGGGCGGCCGCCTGCGCGCCGCTCTGTCGGGGGCGAACACCTCTGACAGCTGGGATGCCCGTACGCATTCCGACCTGTTCATGATCGCTTCGGCCCAGGGCTCGGTCTTTGACAACCTCACCGAGGTCGGCGCCGACGGTACGCTCAAGGGTGAATTGGCCACCTCCTGGGAGGCGTCCCCGGACGCCAAGACCTGGACCTTCAACTTGCGCCAGGGCGTGACCTTCCACAACGGCAAGGCCTTTGGCGCGGACGACGTGATCGCCTCGTTGCAGATGCATGTCGCAGAGGGTGCGAAATCGGCGGCCAAGCCGATCATCGAATCCATCGTCGAGATGAAGAAGATCACCGACCACCAGGTGCAGTTCACGCTGGAGGCCGGCAACGCCGACTTCCCCTACCTGCTGTCGGACTATCACCTGCTGATGTACCCGGCAGGCCAGATCGAAGAGGCCATCGCCAAGGGCATCGGCACCGGCCTTTACAAGGTCCAGAGCTTCGAGCCGGGCGTGCGCATGGTCGCGACGCGGGTCGACAGCCACTACAAGGACGGCGACGCCGGCTTCTTCGACGAGATCGAATACATCGCCGTCAACGACAATACCGCGCGGATGAACGCCCTGCTGACCGGCCAGGTCGACGCGATCAACCGCATCGACCTTAAGACCGAGGCGCTGCTCAAGGCGAACCCGATGGTGCGGATCCAGGAAGTGTCCTGCAACCAGCAGTACACCTTCCCGATGCTGACCAATGTCGCGCCCTTCGACGACGTGAACGTGCGCCGGGCGCTGAAATTCGCCATCAACCGCCAGGAAATGGTCGACAAGATCCTGCTGGGCCACGGTCGCGTGGGCAACGACACGCCCATCGGCCCCGCCAACCAGTATTTCGCCGCCGACATGGAGCAGAACAGCTACGACCCGGACAAGGCCAAGTTCTACCTCAAGGAGGCGGGCCTGTCCTCGCTGGACATCGACCTGTCGGCCTCCAGCGCGGCCTTCGAGGGCGCCGTCGATGCGGCACAACTGTACCAGGCCTCGGCCAAGTCGGCCGGCATCAACATCAACGTGGTGCAGGAACCGGCGGATGGCTACTGGTCGAACGTCTGGCTGAAAAAGCCCTTCTGTGCCTGCTACTGGTCGGGCCGCGCCACCGAGGACTGGATGTTCTCCAGTGCCTACGAGGAAGGTGTGCCGTGGAACGACACCCAGTGGGGCCGCGAGGACAGCGAACGCTTCCAGGACCTGCTGGTCGAGGCCCGCGCCGAACTGGACCCGGCCAAGCGCCGCGAGATGTACACCGAAATGCAGCAGATCCTGCGCACCGATGGCGGCGTGGTCCTGCCGATGTTCGCCAATTACGTGCAGGCGGTGTCCAACAAGATCGCCAACCCGGAAAAGGTGGGCAACCTCTGGCAGATGGACAACGCCCGCATGGCCGAGCGCTGGTGGACGGCCTGAGCGCACCCGTCCCGGGCTTGGCCCGGGACTTCGCCCAAACGAAACGCCCCGCCGGATGTGCGGGGCGTTTTGCGTTTCGGGGGCGACCCCGGCTTCTTTGGTTTGAAAAATACCTCGGGGAGCGCGAGGGGCTGGCCCCTCGCTGTCCGCCGGCGGTCAGAGGACGTAGCGGCTGAGGTCCGTCGACCGGGTCAACTCGCCCAGGTGCTGTTCGACGAAATCCGCATCCACCGTGACCTCGGTCCCGGCCTGGTCGGGGGCGGTAAAGCTCAGCTCCTCGAAGACCCGTTCCATCACCGTGTAAAGTCGGCGGGCGCCGATGTTCTCGACGCTGGTGTTCACCTCGGCGGCGATCTTGGCCAGCGCGGCGATCCCCTCGTCGGTAAAGCTGACCGTGACCTCCTCGGTGGCCATCAGCGCCGTGTACTGGCGGGTCAGCGCGTTGTCCGTTTCGGTCAGGATGCGCACGAAATCCTCTTCGGTCAGCGCCCGCAGGTTGACGCGGATCGGCAGGCGCCCCTGCAACTCCGGCAGCAGGTCCGAAGGCTTGGCGATGTGGAAGGCGCCCGAGGCGATGAACAGGATATGGTCGGTCCTGACCGCGCCATGCTTGGTCGAAACGGTGGTGCCCTCGATCAGCGGCAGCAGGTCGCGCTGCACGCCCTCGCGACTGACATCGCCACCCCGCGCCTCTTGCCGGGCGGCGACCTTGTCGATCTCGTCGAGGAAGACGATGCCGTTCTGTTCCACCGCTTCCAGGGCCGCGGCCTTGACGACCTCGTCGTCCAGCAACTTGTCCGCCTCTTCGGAAATCAGCACCTCGTAGCTGTCACGCACGGTCATCCGCTTGCGCGCCGTGCGCCCGCCAAAGGCCTTTCCGAACATTTCGCCCAGGTTCATCATGCCCATGTTGGCGCCGGGTTGGCCGGGGATTTCCATCATCGGAAAGGGAGAGCTTGTCTCGGCCACGTCCAGTTCGATTTCCGTGTCGTCCAGTTCGCCGTTCTTCAGCTTGCGGCGGAACATCTCGCGCGTGCCTTCGCGCGCGTCGGTGCCGGCAATGGCGGTGATGACCCGTTCTTCGGCGGCTTCATGGGCGCGCGCCTTGACCTCTTCGCGCATGTGGTCGCGCGTGTCGACGATGGCGGTGTCCACCAGGTCCCGGATGATCTGTTCCACGTCGCGGCCGACATAGCCCACCTCGGTGAACTTGGTCGCCTCGACCTTGATGAAGGGCGCGCGGGCCAGTTTCGCCAGGCGGCGGCTGATCTCGGTCTTGCCGACGCCGGTGGGGCCGATCATCAGGATGTTCTTGGGATAGACCTCGTCGCGCAGGTCATCGGACAGTTGCTTGCGCCGCCACCGGTTGCGCAGGGCCACGGCGACGGCGCGCTTGGCCTCTTGCTGGCCGATGATGAAACGGTCGAGTTCCGAGACGATTTCGCGGGGGGTGAGGTCGGTCATGCGTCTTGTTCCTTGTGCCGCGCCAGAGAGCGTGGGTTTCGGCGTGAGATATACATGTGACGCCAGAATCCAAGCCCTTTCCGGGAACCGCCTCCGCCGCCGGGGGGTTCCTGTCAACGAAAGCGAGGGCGCCATGCGGGATACGGGCACGATGCAGGACAGGATGGAAATGGCGGCGACCGGGCGGATCTGCATCGTCGCCAACCTGAAATCCGGGCGCAATTCGCGCGATGCGGCGGCGGTCGATGCCGCCGCAGAGGTGCTGGGAGCCGAGGTCCTGGCCTGCACCCGCCCCGATCAACTGGGCGCGACGCTGGACAAGGCCGTGGCACGGCGGCCCGACATGATCGTCTCTGCCGGGGGCGATGGCACCGCTGTTGCAACCGCGGCCAAGCTGTTGGGGACGGGCATCGCCATGGCCGTCCTGCCGTTCGGGACTTTCAATTACTTCGCGCGGGGCCTTGGGCTGGACCCGGACCCGGCAGAGGCGGCCCGCCAGATCGCGGCGGGCCGGATCGAGCCCCGGCGCCTGGGCCAGGTCAACGGGCAGATCTTTCTCAACAACGCCAGCGTCGGCGTCTATCCCCGCATCCTGAAAGAGCGCGAGGCGATCTATCGCCGCTGGGGCCGCCGCCGCCTGATGGCGCATTGGTCGGTCGTCCGTAGTTTCCTGCGCTTTCGCCGGCCCATGCGGGTTCGGCTGGGCACTGGCGACGGGACGCATCACCGCAAGACGGCTTTGGTCTTTGTCGGACGCTCGGATTTTCAACTGGCGCGCTTTGGCCTGGCAGGGGGTGAGGCGATCAAGGCAGGCGGTTTCGCGGTGCTGGTCGTCCGCGCCGAAAGCCGGGGCGAACTGTTCCGCAGGGTGGCCCGCCTGGCCGCCGGCGCGGTCGAGGAAGGCGTGGACTATGACCTGATCCAGGGCGACCGGCTGGACCTCGATCTGCCCGGAAAACGGCGGATGCTGCTGGCCTATGACGGTGAAAAGCGCAAGATGGAGGGACCGTTGCGCTTTGCCATGACGGAGGAGGAATTGCGGCTGGTCATGCCGCAAGAGAGGAAATGAAGCGAATACTCCACCTGTCCGACCTGCACTACGGGCGCGCGCGGGAGGACCTGGAACAGCCGCTGCTGGACGAGATCGCCCGGTTGACGCCGGATCTGGTGGTGATCTCGGGTGATTTCACCCAGCGCGCGCGGGTGGGCCAGTTTGCCCGGGCGCGCGCCTTTCTGGATCGTCTCGATGCGCCCTGGCTGGCGGTTCCGGGCAACCACGACACCCCGCTCGACAATCTCTGGCTGCGGATGGTTGCGCCCTGGCGGCGCTATCGGCGTGCCATTCATCAGGACCTCGAACCGCGATATGCCGATGACGGCATGGTGGTCGTCGGCGTGAACACGGTAAACCGCTTTGCCTGGCAGCGCGGGCGGCTGTCGTCGCGGCGGATCGCCCGGGCTTGCGAAGGCTTCGGCGCGGCGGGCGACAGGGCGCGGATCGCGGTTCTGCATCATCCTCTGCAGCACGGCGCCGGGGTCCGGAAACGGCTGATGCAGGGGGCGGATGCGGGGCTGAGGGGCTTTGCGGAATGCGGTGCGCAGATCGTCCTGTCCGGGCACCTGCACAACACGGTGATCGCCCCGATGCGGGCCTGGCCGGAACTGCTGTTCGTGCAGGCGGGCACCTGCCTGTCCAGCCGCGTGCGGGGTGAGCCCAACACCTTCAACCTGCTCGATCTCGACGGGCCGGATGTGCGGATCGCGCGCTGGGCCGCCGGGGAAACGGGCTTCGTCGAAAGCGACGCCGTCAGCTATGTGCAGCGTGACGGCGCCTGGCATCGCAGGGGCTGAGCCGGGCTCAGCCCAGGGTTTCCACGGTCAGGTTGCCGTTGGTGTAGACGCAGATGTCGGCGGCAATGGCCATTGCCGTGCGGGCGACCTCCTCGGCGGATTTATCGGTGTCCATCATGGCGCGCGCGGCGGCGAGGGCGAAATTCCCGCCCGACCCGATGGCCGCCACGTCATGTTCAGGTTCCAGCACGTCGCCGGCGCCTGTGATGACGTAAAGCTCCTTGCCGTCGGTGACGATCAGCATCGCCTCGAGTTTCTGCAGGTACTTGTCGGTACGCCAGTCCTTGGCCAGTTCTACGCTGGCGCGCTGCAATTGCCCCGGCGCGGCCTCCAGCTTTTTCTCCAGCCGTTCCAGCAGGGTAAAGGCATCCGCCGTGGACCCGGCAAAGCCGCAGAGCACGTCATGACCGCCCGGAGACAGGCGGCGCACCTTGCGCGCGGTGCCCTTGATCACGGTCTGGCCAAGGCTGACCTGGCCGTCGCCCGCGATGACCACCTGCCCGCCCTTGCGGACGCCGATGATCGTGGTGCCGTGCCAGCCGGGAAACTCGTCGGACATGAGAACGCTCCTTGTCGGTTGTGGCCCGATATGGGCCATGCCGCGCAAAACGACAAGGGCGCCCGAAGGCGCCCCTGCGAATTCAAATGGTTACGCGGCTCAGATCGACTCTTCGATCCAGCTTTGCAGCGCGGCCTTGGGGCGCGCACCGGCGAGGTTCGACACCGCCTGTCCGTCCTTGAAGACAAACAGCGCGGGGATGCCGCGCACGCCCATCGCGGCGGCGGTGTTCGGGTTCTGGTCAACGTCGACCTTGGCGATCTTGACCTTGCCTTCCATCTCGGCGGCCAGCTCTTCGAGGGCGGGACCGATCTGCTTGCAGGGGCCGCACCATTCGGCCCAGAAGTCGACGACGACGGGGATGTCGGAATTCTTCACTTCGGCGTCGAAGGTGTCATCGGTGACGGCGACGGTGGCCATTGGGGAATCTCCTGAGATTTGAGGCAGCCTTTTCAGGTGTGGGAAGGTATGGAGGGGTCGCCAGCGCGTCAAGATGCGGCGGCCCGACCGAGTGCTTGTGTCACAAGATCGTGCGGCAGCGGCATATAGTGTGCACGTGCGGTCCAGACCAGGGCGGTGTCGATCTGCCGGTCGGGATAGACCTGCGCCAGGGCGGCGGCATAGGCCCCCATCTGCCGCAAGAGTCCGTCTGGCACATGGTCGGCGCCGTCGGGCACCGTGCGGTTCGATTTGAAGTCCACGGCGGTGATCCGGTCGGGCGCGATCAGCAGCCGGTCGATGATGCCGTGAATCCGCCCCAGCCCCGGCAGATCGGCGGTGACGGGCACCTCTGCCAGCGCATCGGGGGCAAAGACATGCGCCAGCGCGGAGGCCTCCAGCACCGCCAGCGCCTCGTCCCGGATCGCGGGCAGATGCCCGGTGACAAGCGCCAGGTCCGGGTCCGTTTCCATCTGGGTACAGAGCGAATCCGCGGCCTGTGTGCGTTGATCGGCGGGCAGGGGGGCCAGGTTTTCCAGCAGGTGATGCAGCGCCGTGCCGCGCGCCTTGGCCATGTCCTCGGTATCGCCGGCGGCCCCGGGCAGCGCCTTGGCGCCGCCGAGGTCCTTCGAAGGGGAGAGCGGTTTGACAGCGGCCACGGGATCCGGCGCCGGGGCCAGCAACGCGGCGGGCAGGTCTACCGGCGCGGGCCGTGGCTTGTCGTGGACATCCAGGGGCAGGTGCGTCCAGTCCGACAGGCCCAGCCGCAGCCCTTCGCCACTGCCTAGGTCGCCGAAATCGAACATCACCCGCTCGGGGCCCGAATCCTCCATACCCCGCGCGACCTTGTCGTACCAGGCCTCGCCGGATTTCCCCAGGTCGCCTGCCGCCGCCACGATCAGCCATTTCTCGGCCCGGGTCATGGCGACATAGAGCAGGCGGTCCTTTTCCTGCGCGGCCTTCTCCTTGGCGGTGTCGACCACCGCCTGCTGGCGCGGCGGCATGGCGTCGGCGCCCGCCTTCCACATCGGGCCGTCATCGTCGGTGAACAGATCGTCGCGCAGCTTGGTGTCCGGTTCGGCGCAATCGGGCAGGATGACCACGGGCGCCTCCAGCCCCTTGGAGCCGTGCACCGTCATCACCCGCAGGGTTTCGCCCGCGCTGTCCGGGGCGCGCTTGATCTTCAGGTTGTCGGACCGCGCCCATTCCAGGAACCCGGTCAGCGAGGGCACGGCGCTTTGTTCATAGGCCAGGGCCTGCTGCAGCAGCGCGTTTATCCCGTCCTCGGCCTCTGGCCCCAGCCGCCCGATCAGCAGGCGGCGGCCATTGTGGCGGGTCAGGATCCGGTCGATCAGGTCATAGGGGCGCAGGAAATCGGTTTGCCCGCGCAGGTCGTCCAGCACGCGCAGCACCTCGGGGAAATCCTCGCGCCGGGCGCGCAGTTCCTCCCAGAGGTATTTTTTCTGCCGCCGGTGGGCGAGATCGAACAGCGCCTGTTCCGTGAGGCCAAAGAGCGGCGAACGCAACAGCGTTGCCAGCGACAGGTCATCCTCGGGCGTGGAGAGGAAACTGAGCAGGGCGATGATGTCCTTGACCGCCAGTTCCGCCATGACCTTGAGCACGTCGGCCCCGGCAATGGGCAGGTCCTGCTGCTTGCAGGCACGGATGATCTCCTTGAAGAGCCGTCCGCGCTTCTGGACGAGGATCAGGAAATCCCCCGCGTGGACGGGCCGCACCCGGTAGGTGCCGGTGTGGCCGACCTCCTCGGGCAGGGGGGTGCCTTTCTCGATGCTCTCCTTGATGAAAAGCGCGATGCGCTGGGCCAGTTGCACGGTGTGATGCGTGGCACTGGGCCGATCAACGGGTTCATGCCATGCGCCGTCCTCCTCGTCACCGACCTTGTCCACCAGCGGCCAGAGATCGACCCGCCCCGGCATCGCCTCCTTGAAGGCAAGGTGCCCGTCACCCACGAACCCCGAGGCCTCGGCGCCGCGAAAGGTGTTGTCGACCAGCCGCAGGATCGGCTCTGCCGAACGAAAGCTGTAGTCGAGGCTGGCAGGCACCAGCGGCGCGTCGGTCCGGGCAAGACGGTCGGCGAAATCGTCGCGCATCCGGTCGAACTCGGACGGGTCGGCGCCTTGGAAGGAATAGATCGACTGTTTCTTGTCGCCGACGACAAAGATCGTGCGGCGCACATCGGCCCGCGCGCCCTCGCCTGCGGTGAATTCCTGGGCCAGCCGTTCGATCACCTGCCATTGCACGGGCGAAGTGTCCTGCGCCTCGTCGACAAGGATATGGTCGATGCCGCCATCCAGCCGGTAGAGCACCCATTCCGCGACGCCCGGATCGCGCAGCAGGTCGCGCGCGCGGGTGATGAGATCATCGAAATCCAGCCAGCCGCGGCGTTGTTTCTCGGCGTCGTAGTCGCGCAGGAAGGCGCCCGCGAAACCGTGCAGGGCCGTGTCGCGGTCGGCGGCGGCCAGCGCGCGCTGCATCGCAAGCGCCTCCTCGACCCGTGCGGCCAGTTGATCCAGCGCCTCGAAGAGGTCCGGCGCACTGTCGCGGACCCCCTTCGTACCTAGCCTTTTGAGTACCGTCCCGGTCTTTGTCAGCAGCGCCGCCTGAACTTGGGCCAGCCCGGCGCGGTCCAGCGCCTCGATGGCGCCCAACTGCCCTGACATTTTCTGATCGGTCTTGCCGCCGGTGGCGAGGATCTCGGCCAGCGCCGCGAAGAGGTCCAGCTCGGACCCCAGGAAGACCTGGTCCAGCAGGGTGTCCTCGTCATCCGTTTCGCGCAACCCGTAGGCGGCGCGGATCTCGCCCGCATCCTTGGGCGGGGCAAAGGCATCGCGGTGGCGACAGACCTGCGCGGCGATGCTGTCCACGTCGTCGCCCGAGACATAGGGCGCGATTGCGCGGATCAGATGCGCCTCGGGTCCCTCTGCCATCCGGTCCAGCACCTCGGCCCGCAGCAATTCGGCGGCGCGGTCCTCCATCTCCTGGAACTGCGGCGTGACGCGGGCCTCCAGCGGGAACCGACGCAGCAGGGAGGCGCAGAAAGAGTGGATCGTCTGGATGCGCAGCCCGCCCGGCGTCTCGATGGCGCGGGCGAACAGCGTGCGCGCCTCGCGCAGGAAATCGCCCGTCAGGTCCTTTTCGACGCCCAGCTCGCGCAGCTCATCCCTGAGTGCGGCTTCATCCAGCATCGCCCAGCCGCCCAGCCGTTTGAACAGGCGATTCTGCATCTCGGATGCGGCGGCCTTGGTATAGGTCAGGCAGAGGATGTGCGACGGGTCCACCCCGTCCAGCAGCAGCCGCGCCACCCGGTCGGTCAGCACGCGGGTCTTGCCCGACCCGGCATTGGCGGCCAACCACGTCGAATGCCCCGGTTCGGCGGCGCGCACCTGCGCCTCTGTCGCGTCGTCGCGCCTCATGTCAGCACCTCCTTGACCGGCGCATCGGTCACGTCCCATTCGCCGTACCGCGCGAGGTGGTCGTAGTCGCCGGCATCGCTGTCCTTTTGCAGGGCGCGGCGGGCGGTAAAGCCGGTCTCGGCGGCATGATAGGCGCTGATGAGGGCGACGAACTCCTGCCAGACCTGCTCGGGCGGCGCGTCTTCCAGCGGGGCCAGCACCTCGCGCGGGTTCGAGGGCTGCAGCGAGACAAAGACAGCCCGTTCCACATGCGGCGGGTCCAGCGGGGGGAAGCCGCCCTCGTCCAGCATCGCCGCCTCCAGCAGCAACTGCTTGTCAAAGGCGCGCTGTTCCTTGGGTGAGGGCGCGGCGCCGGTCTTGTAGTCGTAGATATGCGCCGCGCCGCGCCCGTCGATGTCGATCCGGTCGGCGGTGGCGCTCAGGGTAAAGCCCAGCGCGGGGATTTCGCGGGTGCCCTTGATTTCGTACTGGCTGGGGGTGGCGCGGCCCTGACGTTCCACCTCGGTTTCCACGAACCAAGGCGCGATGCGGGCCATGCGCGCCTGCCACAGCGCACGGACGGTGGGAAAGGGCACTTGGTCCGGGTCGCCGATGATCTGTTCGGCCAGGGCCATCAGGCGGTCGGGCCGCAGGTCCAGCGGTTCCTCCTGCGTGGCCTTGACGAAGTCCTCCAGCACCTTGTGGGTGAGGATGCCGCGCATCAGCGCATCGGGCGCCTGCATCAGCGGATCCAGCGGGCGCAGCCGCAGGACATGCTTGGCGTAGATCGCGTAGGGATCGCGCACCAGCCGCTTGATTTCGGTGACCGAGAGTTTCGCGGGCCGTGTCCCGGGGGGCGGCGCGGGTGAGGGGCGCGGCACTGGCGTGGCCTCGATCGGCGCCTCCGAGGCACGCGCCAGCGCCAGCCAGCGGTTGCCGCGCGCCTGCATCGCGGCGATGACCTCCTTGCCGCCCTGCGCCTCCAGCCCCCGCATCAGGTTCAACAGCCGGTTGACCCAGCGCGAGGGCACGGTTTCCGCCTCGTCCGATTTCAGCGACCGTGACAGCCAGACCTCGGGTGCGCCCGCCGCCTGTTGGAAGTCATGCGCCGACAGGCCGATGCGCCGTTCGGGCAGCAGCAGCCCCGCCTTGGCGCGCATCTGCCGGTTCAGCCAGGGGTCGGCGCCGGGCAGTTCCGGCCAGGCGCCCTCGTTGAGGCCTGCCAGGATTATCAGGTCGGCATCCATGACCCGTGCCTCCAGCGTGCCCCAGATCAGGATGTCGGGGTGGGGCGCGTCGCGGTCGCGCACCTCTTCGCGCGACATCAATGCGCCCAGCAGGTCGGCGAAATCGCGAGCGTTCATCTCGGCGCCATGCTCTGCCTCTCTCTCCAGTCCGGCCATGACGCCTTGCAGCTTGCGGCCCGCCGCCTCCTGCCACAGCCCGCCTGTGCCTTCGGTGTCCGGCCCGGCACAGATCGCGCCCGCCAGTGTCAGCAGGTCGGCGATCCAGTCAGCCAAGGGGCGTTTGCCGGGCCGTTCCTGCCCGCAGAACCGTGCGCCGACCCAGGCCGCCCAGTCGCCCTGCGACCGCTTTTCGCCCCAGAGCGCCAGCGGTTCGGGCTGGGGATAGGGCATGCCCTTGCGACGGATGAACAGCTCCAGTTCCCGGGTATTCAGAAGGTGCGGCCCCCGGTCGGCGCCGCTGTGAACCAGCGGGTGCTTGAGCAGGGTCAGCAGCATTTCCGCGGTCAGCGGTTTGACGAAGAGTTCCGCCACATGGCGCAGCAGTCGCCCGGGCGGGGTCAGCTGCGCGGGCGTGCCGCCGCTGTCGTCCGGCAGGATGTTCCAGCGGTCCAGCGCAGAGGTCACGCGCCGGGTCAGCATCCGGTCCGGGGTGATGACGGCAGCGCGCTGACCGTCCGCCACTGCCTGCCGCAGGCGCAGGGCGATGGCCAGCGCCTCGTCCCGCTGGCTGGGCGCCTCCAGCAGGGTCACGTCCTGCATCGCCGCGTCCAGTGGCGGCAGCGACGGCCCTTCCGACAGCCATTGGTGCGTGACCGGCGCGGGCCGCAGGGCCAGCGACAGCACGCGGTTGCGCACCGGGCTGGGCGGCGGTGTCTCGGTCCATGGGCGAACATCTCCGGGCGCCATGTCCAAAGCCTGCATCAGCCGGGCAAAGCGGAACTGCGGGTGATCCTCACCGGTCAGCGCGGTGTCCAGCCGGTCCCAGACGTGATCCGGCGTGTCGGTGTCAAAGCCGGGCAGGATCACCGCCCCCTGCGGCAGCCGCGCCACCGCCTCCATGAAGGCCGCCGTTGTCCCGCGCGACCCGGTGGAGCCTGCAACCAGGATCGGGTGTTGCGGCGGCCTATCCTGCCATTGCCGCAGGCGCAGGTCCAGCGCGCGGCGGGCATAGGCCTGCGGGTCGGGGGCGCTGTCGGCCTCGAAATACTGCTGCACGATGCGCAGGAAGGTCAGCGCCCGTTGCCAGTGGCCGGACTGGTCCGAGACGTCGAGGGTCTCGATGACCTCGGGGGCAACGCCCTCGCCCTGCATTTCCTCCATCAGGGTCGCCAGGCTGTCGGCCAGGTCGAACAGTGCCGCCCGCGGGGCAAGATCGGGTGCCTGGTCCAGCAGTTTCGACACCAGTCCCGTCAGTTCCAGCCGCCGGCGCAACGGGGGCACTGGGGCGGGCAGAGCGGCCTTTGTCAGCGGATCGGCCAGGTCGGTCACAAGGCGGATACGCGGCAAGAGGCTGGCAGGACCCTTGTCGAACACTTCGCGCAGGCGCCGCGCCATGCGGTCGGAGTTGACGTAGATTTCCACCCGCGCCAGCGCCTCGGGCGGGGCATCGCCCAGGCGGGCGCGCAGGCCCGCGACAAGTTCACTGGCAAAATCGGCGCCCGGCGGCAGGCCGAACAGGCGCGGTCCCGTGTCGTCAAACATGCAAAAGTCCTTCGGCCAGCGCGATACCTTCGGGGTGGCCCACATCGCACCATTGGCCCGGGTAGGTGAGGCCGCAAAGGCGGCCCGTTTCCGCCTGGGCATTCCACAGGCGATTGAGCGAAAAGACCTTGTCGGGGATGGCGTGCAGCCCCTCTGTCTTGATGATCTGCGCGCCGGTGTAGACAAGATCGCCCTTGCGGCTCAGCTGCCCGTCCGGCTGCAGGCTGAAATCACCGGGGGTCTTGCGCCCGACGGCGCGCGCCAGCGGGACGCAGAGCAGAAGCGCGTCCATTCGCACCGGATCCCAGGCCGCGCGCAGCAGGTCCAGCGGGTTCGGACCGTTCCAGATCGCGTCTGTGTTCAGCGTGTATACAGTATGTGTACCCAATTTCGGCAGGGCGAACCGCAGGCCGCCACCGGTGTCCAGGATGTCGGGATGTTCGACAGAGACATGGATGCCGGTCCCGTTCAGGTGGCTTTCGATCTGGTCTGACAGGTAATGCGCATTCACGACGCGGGTCGCGATCCCGGCGGTCAGGTCCAGCGCGTGATCCAGCAGGGGTTTCCCGGCGACCTCGATCAGGGGCTTGGGCCGGGTCGCCGTCAGCGCCCCCATGCGGGTGCCGAACCCGGCGGCAAAGAGCATCACGGCGTCGGGCATGGGGATTTCAACCTTGTCAGATGGTCGGGCGAGGGCGCGGGCAGGGCGGTGTCGAGGACCTCTTTCACCGGGGCCAGCAGCGGGTGCGCAAGGTCGTTCTGCAGGTGTGCCCAGACGCGCGGGATCAGGTCGATGTAATGCGGCTTGCCCCGCGTCGCGGCGAGACGGGCAAAAACGCCCAGGATACGCAGGTTGCGCTGGGCGCCCAGCACGGCCAGAGAGGCGCGGAATGGCGTTTCCGCGTGCCCGGTGGCGGTGCAGTAATGCGCGATACAGGCCTCGGCGGTGTCCGCGCGCACATCACGGCGCGCGTCCTGGACAAGGGACACGAGGTCATAGGCGCGGTGTCCCAGCAGGGCGTCCTGGAAATCCAGCAGACCGGCGCGGGCGGTGTCCGAACGATCCGGCAGGAGCAGGATGTTTTCGGCGTGGTAGTCGCGCAGCACCATGACCTCGGCGGGCTGGGCGTGGGCCTCCAGCAGGGGGCGGAAGGCAGCGATGGCGCGGGGCAGGGCCTCTGGCGCCTGCGTGTAGTGGATAAAGGCCAGGTCGATCTGTTGGGCCAGGTGATCCGGCGTGGCGATGGGCAGATCGGGCGCCGCGGGATGTCGGTGCAAGTCGATCAGCACATCCGTCGCCAGCAGGTAGAGGTCGCGCTCTGCCGCGGGAGTCTCTGCCAGCCGCGCAACCAGATCGTCGCCAAGATCCTCGATCAGCAAGAGGCCGTTGGCTGTATCCTCGGACAGGATGCGCGGCGCGCTCAGGCCCATTCCGCTGAGGTGCCGGGCCAGACGGGCAAAAAGCGCCACGTCGCCCTCTGGGTCCTGCATCAGGATGGCGGTTTGCCCGTCAAGGAACAGCCGCGTGTAGCGCCGGGCAGAGGCATCCCCGGCCAAGGCCTCTTGCCGGGCGGCGCCCCATCCTGCTGCACTCAGGAAGTCACTCACGCCGCCTGCTCCGCGATCAGCGCATCCCAGCGCGGCGCCTCCCAGTCCAGCACCAGCGCCCGGGCGTCCTCACCCTGTCCGGCGGCAAAGCTCAGCCGCAGGGCGTCGCGGGGGGCCAGATCCTCCAGCCGGTCGGGCCATTCGACGATGCAGATGGCCGTCTCAAAGGCCTCTGTCAGGCCCAGCTCGACGCTCTCGTCCGGGCCGGTGAGCCGGTAGAGATCGGCATGCCAGAGCTCGCCAGTGGCGGTGTCGTAGGTCTGGACAAGGGTGAAGGTGGGTGAGGGCACGTCCTCTGGTTCGTCCAGCAGGGACTGGATCAGGCAGCGCGCGAAATGGGTTTTTCCGGCGCCGATCTCACCCGTCAGCAGCAGCACGTCGCCGGGCCGGAGACCGGCGCCGATGCGGCGGGCCAGGGCGCAGGTGGCCTCTGGCGTGGGCAGGGTAAGGGCGGTCTGGCGGGTGGTCATGGCGGCGAGGATACCGGCGCCGCGCAGGGGCCTGCAAGCGGCTATCCCACCGCCTTCCGGCGATTGTCGGGCTGTGCGGTTTCCTCTGCCTGGACGGGCAGGCTGGTAAAGCGGACAAGGGTCGCCCCGGCAGCCACGGGCTGTACCATGCAACGCAGCATTTCACCGGACTTGCGGGTCAATTGTGCCTCCCATCCCTGGCGGTCGCGCAGGGTCAGGACAAATTCGCGCAGGTCGGTCCAGATCGGGCTGGGCTGGCAATCCTGCTGCCATTCCTTGGTGGCATCGACGATGGTGATCTCGGCAAAGGCGCTGTCGGGATCGCATTTCCACTGTGCCCGGTAGGCGGCGTTGGAAAAGGTCAACACGCCCAGCCGAGAGAAGACGGCCACCGCGTCGTCGAAACAATCCAGCACAGATTGCGTCAATTCCAGTTCCGAGCGGAAGCGGCGTGTGAGCGAGATCTCGGCGCTGATGTCCTCGATCAGGAAGGCCACGGCGCCGTCCGGATGCGGGCGGCCGGTGATCTTGTAGG
The DNA here is from genome assembly GCF_012274245.1 of Mameliella sp. LZ-28. NCBI lineage: Bacteria > Pseudomonadati > Pseudomonadota > Alphaproteobacteria > Rhodobacterales > Roseobacteraceae > Antarctobacter > Mameliella sp. LZ-28. The sequence continues at coordinate 218,569 of NZ_JAANYX010000038.1, forward strand.
TCAGGCCAGAGGGCAGGTTCCAGGTCTCGCAATACCGGTCTTCGCGCGCGGCCGAGACCACGTCATAAAGCTTGTCCCGCCAGGAGGCATAGTTCTTGGGTTCGGGCATCATGCGGTTTTCCCGCATGTGATCGAAGAATGACAGGAGGTTGGGCTTGGCCGAAAGGAAATCCACCGGCAGATGCGTCAGGTCCACCAGCGCCGGGTTGAACAGCACCAGTTGCCGGTCACGGTCAAAGACGGCCAGACCGATGGGCAGGTGGGCAAAGGTCTTGGTCAGCGTCTGGACGAAGTTGCGCTGCGCCATCTCGGCGTTGACGAGGCTGTCGATGCTTGTGGCGTAATGCACCCAGCCGTGTTCGACCGGGCGCGAGACGACTTCGAGCCAGCGCTGCGGCTGGCCCTCGGGCTTGATGCTGATGCGGGTGCTGCGCTCGACTCGTTTGGAGGGCAGTTTGATGTCGACGGGACAGGTGCCGTCGATTTCGTGCCCGGTGCTTGCGCACAGGTGTTCGTAGGCCTCGTTGTACCAGATCAGTTGCCCGTCATCATCGGTTTGCCAGAGCGCATCGGGGGCGTTGCGCGACATTTCCGACAGGCGGTGGTACTCGTCGCTCTGGCAGCGGGCCCGGAACAGTGTGGCGGCGCCGTCGGGCGTGCATTGCAGACGCAGGTGCAGCCGGCTGCCCGCGGGGTCGGCCCACAGTTCGGCATTGCCGACATGAGGCGAACGCCAGTGCAAGGGCCGGTCCGGCAGCTCTTCCGGCAGATCCGGGAAGCCGGGCAACAGCGTTTCGCGAACCTCGTCCCAGCCCATACCGGTCAGCACCGTGCGATCGAACAGCACTGCGGCATCCTGGGTGAAATCGACAACTTCGCCGTTTCGGAACAGCAGTACGGTTTCCGGCGTTCCAGAGTGCTGCAACTGCGATCGGCGCGGGCACAGCGTGAACAGGATCAGTGCGGCGGCCATGAATGCCGCGGCGGCACCGGCGCCGATTGCCAGAATTAATAGATCCTCCAAGGTCCTGCCTCTTACCCGTGTCCCGCGGATTGGCCTTCAGGTTGATTTCAGTTTGGTTAATTTCGCGTTAAGCATAAAACATTAAGGTTAAAGTCATCTTAAATTTCAATCGGGCGGTTCTCTCCCAGCGCGGTCCCCGGTTTTGCGGCGTCGGCGACGATCTTGCTGTGAGGCCAGACCACCTCGACGATGGCGCCGCGGCGTTCGGACTGGTCCGACACCGCCGAGTAGGGATCCGATCCATTGGCAAAGCTCAGCTCGGCCCCGGTGCGTTCAAGCAGGGTCTTGGCGATGAAAAGCCCAAGGCCCATGCCCTCATATTCCGGGCGCGCGCGTTTTTCGCTTTCGCTGCGGCGGCGGCGCACGAAAGGGTCGCCGATGCGGCCGATCAGGTGCTGGGGAAAGCCGCGCCCGTCATCGACGATACGGATGGAAATCACGTCATCCGTCCACATCGCCTCGACCCAGACCTTGGTCCGCGCGAAATCCACCGCATTCTGGACCAGGTTGCGCAACCCGTGGATCACTTCGGGGCGGCGCAGGATCTGCGGCTGGGCATAGTCGCCCCCGGGGCCCGGCCCCTCCTCGATCAGGATTTCCTTGCCCCGGTCCTGGTGCGGTTCGGCGGCCTCGCGGATCACCTCGATCAGGGGCGCGTGGCGCATGTGCAGGTCGTCCTTGCCCGCCCGCCCCATGCTGCGCAGGATGTCGCGGCAGCGGTCCGCCTGTTCCCGGATCAAGAGCGCGTCTTCCTTGAGATCGACGAGGTCGGGGTGGTCGTCCAGTTCCTCGGCCAGTTCCGACGAGGTCAGCTTGATCGTGGCCAGCGGCGTGCCAAGTTCATGCGCCGCAGCGGCCACCACGCCGCCGAGGTCGTTCAGCTTCTGTGCCCGGGCCAGCGCCATCTGCGTGGCGGCCAGCGCATCGGACATGGAATTCATCTCGCGCGTGATGCGGCGCGAGTAGACAGAGATGAAGACCAGCGCGATGCAGATTGCCGCCCATTGACCGTACACGAAAATGTCAGGAATGCGCAGGATGAACCCCTGCTCGGTGCGCAGGGGCAGGTGGTAATAGACCATGCCCGTGACCAGCGCGAAGGCGGTGAACCCCAGCAGAAAGGTCGACCGCAGGCTGAGCACCGCCGCCGAAACGGTGACCGGCGCCAGCACCAGAAGCGAGAACGGGTTGTGCAGCCCACCCGTCAGGTACAGCAGGAAACACAGCTGCAAGAGGTCGAACATCACCATCATGAAGTTCTCTGTCTCGCTCAACCGCTTGTTTTCGGGAAAAACCGAGATCGCGATCAGGTTGCCGACGATCGAGACACCCACGGCCAGGTAACACAGGCCCAGTTCCAGCTGCAGGTTGTAGAGCCGCTGGGCCAGGGTGATCGCGATCAGCTGTCCGATCACCGCGAACCAGCGCAACAGGATCATCGTGCGCAGCCGGATCCAGTTGCTGCGCTGTTCGTCGCCGATCAGTCCGAGATCCCCTTGCGCCATCTGCGCCCTTTCGTCCCTCTTGCGTCCAGCCCCTCAACGGATAGCTACAGCTAAACCATTCCAGAGGAAGAAAGTCATGCAGCGTCTTGCCGCAATCGCCGCCTTCGCCGGTCTCGTCGCCATCAGCGCCGGTGTCTGGGTCTACACTCAGCAATCCGCCTCGGACGATCCCTTTGCCCAGTGCCGCACCAGCAAGATCGCCGGGGGCGCGGAAACCATTGGTGGACCTTTCGAGCTGTTGAACAAGAACGGTGAGACGGTGACCGACAAGGATGTGATCACCAAGCCCAGCCTGGTGTATTTCGGCTACACCTTCTGTCCCGATGTCTGTCCCTTCGACACCGCGCGTAACGCCGATGCCGTCGATGTGTTGGCGGAACGCGGCTACGACGTGACCCCGGTCTTCATTTCCATCGACCCCGAGCGGGACACGCCCGAGGTGGTGGGCGAGTTCGCCGAGGTGATCCACGACAAGATGATCGGGCTGACCGGCTCTGCCGAACAGGTCAAGGCGGCCAGCCAGGCCTACCGGACCTACTACCGCAAAGAGGCCGACGCGGACCCGGAATACTATCTGGTCGACCACTCGACCTTCACTTACCTGGTGCTGCCCGAACAGGGTTTTGTCGAGTTCTTCCGGCGCGAGGTCACGCCCGAGCAGATGGCCGACCGCACGGCCTGCTTCATCGAGGCATCTTGACTTGTCCGGATGCGTTTGACCGCCGGAACTTAGCCCGCTAATACTCGTTTTCACGCAGTTGTGGCGGGAGGAAGGCTATTGGCGGAACGCAGCATCGAAGAACTGGGAGCCGACCGCTCGTTGCTCCTGGTCGATGACGACGAACCTTTCCTGAGGCGCCTCGCCAAGGCTATGGAAAAACGCGGTTTCGAGGTTGAGATGGCCGGTTCCGTTGCGGCGGGCACGGCCATCGCCACCGCGCGCCCGCCGGCCTACGCGGTTGTCGACCTGCGGCTTGAGGATGGCAACGGCCTGGACGTGGTCGAGGTGCTGCGCGAAAAGCGGCCCGACAGCCGCGTGGTCGTGCTGACCGGCTATGGTGCCATCGCCACCGCCGTCGCCGCGGTCAAGATCGGGGCGACGGATTACCTGTCGAAACCTGCGGACGCGACCGACATCACCAACGCGCTGCTGGCCAAGGGCGACGACCTGCCGCCGCCCCCGGAAAACCCGATGAGCGCCGACCGCGTGCGTTGGGAGCATATCCAGCGGGTCTACGAGCTGTGTGATCGCAACGTCTCGGAAACCGCGCGGCGGCTGAACATGCACCGCCGGACACTGCAGCGCATCCTGGCGAAGCGCAGCCCACGCTAAGTGGCGACGCTGGATTTCAGCCAGTCGACGAAGGTACGCACGGACGGTCTGACCGGGCCGCTGGGCAGGATGACGTGGTAGACCGACTTGCGCGGATAGGTCAGGTCCAGCTTGACCAATGACCCGTCGTCCAGGTGGCGGCGCACGATGACATCCGTCGCCATGATGGCGCCGATGCCGCGCCGTGCCGCCTCGATCTCCAGTGAAATTTCGCCGATGTCGCGGCGTTCGACCCTGTCCACGTCGATCCCCGTTTCCGCCAGCATGCGGGCGTCGGGGCGATCCGCCGGACCCAGGATCCAGGGCAGGTCCTGCGGCGGCGCAGACGCCGCGAGTTTCGGCGAGGCAACGAAGACCGTTTCGCATTCGATCAGGGGCTCGCAGCGATAGTCCGGCCAATCCTCGGGTGTTCCGATGCGGATGCCGATGTCGAACCCGTCGAAATCCACCGGCGACAGGCAGGCCCCGGGCACGAAGGAGACCGGGATTTCCGGATGTGCGCACCAGAAGTCACAGAGTTTGGGCAGGATCACCGCGTCCACGATAAAGGTGGTGGTGGTTGCACGGATCCCACGGCTGGCCTCTCGCTGCCGCAGACCGTCGATACCATTCGCCAAAAGGGAAAACGCCTCGGTCATGGGTTTGGCGAGTTGCTGACCGGCCTCCGTCAGAACCAGCCCCCGGCCTTCGCGCCGCACGAGTTTCGCGCCAACCTCTGATTCCAGTGACCGCACCTGCTGGGCCACGGCGGCGGGTGTCACGTTCAGGGCGCGTGCGGCGGCGGAAAACCCCTGCAGCCGCGCCGTCGCCTCAAAGGCGCGCAGGCTGGAAAGCGGCGGGAGGTGGTGCCAGTCGATCTCTGCCATCTTGTAGTCCAACTTAAAGGTCACGAAAAATTCCTGACTCAGGATTTGTCGGAACTCAAGTTATTTATAGCCCTGGGCCGAAGGTGCCCTGGGAGAATACGATGCTTCAGTTATCAGAAGACATGATGCGTGCAACGCGTCGCTATGATGCTGCTGGCCGTGGAATGCGCAGGGACATCGAACAGGAAGACGCGGCCCTGAGGGCGGTTGCGGCCCTGCCCGTCGCCTGGGCGCCCGGAGCGTGGTTGCGGTACGTCCTGGACGGGGCGCGCCAGGCCACAGCGCACCCTGCGTTGCGCCGTCAGAGGTCGTAGCGTTTCAGAACCTTGTCGACGGTCCGGCCATCGTCCAACCGGACGCCGGGCTTGGTTCCGTAGTCCTCGAACCCCCGGCTTTGGTAGTAGGCCAGCCCGCCCATGTTGTCAGAACGGATGTTGGCATTGATCCAGCGATAGCCAAGTGCACGGGCGGCCTTTTCGGTTTCGCGAAACAGCGCCGAGCCGATGCCAAGCCCGGTCCGGCCACGGCGGGCAAAGGTGGCGATCTCGGCCGCGTCTTCCGGCAGGTAGCCTGCCGGCTCGATCCACTGGAACCCCATGACTTCGCCGCTGTCATCCTCGGCCAGGTGCCAGGCGGCGCGGTCGGGACAGCGGGTGATCCAGCCGCGCAGGTCTTCGGTGTCAACGGGTCGGGTCATCGCGGTGGTCCCGCCTGCGGCGATCACCTCATTCAGCAACTCGGCCAGGGGGCGGGCGTCCAGCGGACCGGCGCGGCGTATCGTGATCGTCATCGGGGCATCTCCTGCAACAGGGCCGCGTGGCGGGCGGTGAAATCTGCGCGCACCTCGACCGGCGGGCGCAGGTGGATCGACAGATCGGCGATCATGTCCATGTCGGGCGCGCCAAAGAACCTGTCCGCCTCGGCACGGGTAAACCCGGCGATCTGGGTCGCCTCCATCCAGGCACTGATACGGTCCGCCTTCTTGATCTGCTTTTTCAGCCGCTGCGGCGTGGCGGCGGGCAGGCCAAAGCGGATGTGGATGGCGGCGGAGAGCCGCTTGTCCAGTTCCTCGTAGTCCGGACCGACAGCGGCCTTCACCGGAGAGATCATGTCGCCGATCACGTATTCCGGCGCGTCGTGCAGCAGCGCGGTCAGCCGGTCGGCCACGCGCGCCTGCGGGCAAAGCCGGCCGAATATCACCTCGACCAGCAGGGAATGCTCGGCCACCGAATAGGCATAGTCGCCGCGCGTCTGCCCGTTCCAGCGGGCGACAAAGGCCAGTCCGTGGGCGATGTCCTCGATCTCGATATCCACCGGCGTCGGGTCCAGCAGGTCCAGCCTGCGCCCCGAAAGCATCCTTTGCCAGGCTCGCGTCTGTTTCGCCATACTCTTCCCCGGGGTCCTGCTGCGCGGCCCTGACTAAGACGCGAATTCCTGCTTGTAAATCGGGCGCTGGCCGGAACGTCACGGCCCTGCGGCGGAGTATGGCGTTGTACGCGAAGGCCGCCGGTGCTACCTGCTGGCCAGAGCATCGCCGCCCCGCACAAGAGGCGCGCCACCGCATTCGAAGGAACCGAGATGACCCAGGATTACATCGTCAAGGACATTGCATTGGCCGGGTTCGGCCGCAAGGAACTCGACATTGCCGAAACCGAGATGCCGGGCCTGATGGCGCTGCGCGCGGAATACGGCGAGGCGAAACCGCTGAAAGGCGCGCGCATCGTCGGTTCCTTGCACAT